>NZ_QWFA01000052.1 GCF_003501885.1 Streptomyces globisporus | reverse complement strand
GGCGGTGGTGGTGTCGGAGCGGCCGGTGTCCTTGTCCTCGCCGGGGGGGGCGGGGGAGGAGGGACTGGAGCGGCGCGACTTCCTCGTCCATGGCGTCGAAGACGGAGGTGACCTCGTCGCGGACGTCGGTGAGCTGGACGGGCAGCCGGTCGCGGAGGCTGCTCCAGGTGTCGCGGTGCGAGCGGGAGAAGGTGTCCAGGGTCTGGATGGGGCCGATCGCTCCGTCGCGCTGGTAGGCGGAGCGGAGCAGGCGGTGGCCCTCGGAGGCGTCGTGGGACATGCCGTTGAGTGCGCGTCTGACGGCGCCGAGGGATTCGTGGTCCAGGGTGCCGGAGCGGCCGCGCTCCATGAGTCTGCGGGCCTCGCTGAGCCGGGTGGAGGCCTGGTCGAGATAGGCCTCGCCGCGGTCGGCGTCGCCCTTGGCCATGCCGAGGCTGATGTCCTCCATCCCGCGCTTGAGCCCGTACAGCGAATCACCGGGGAGGGCGTCGGAGCTGGCGGCGGCCACTCCGCCGAAGGCTCCCGCGGCGACGCCGACGGTGAGCCCGCCGGCGGTGAGCCCCTTCGCCCAGCGGGAGCGGGGTCGCAGTTTCCGCAGTGGGGAGGCCCGGTGGGCCCCCTTGCCCCGTTGCACGGGCACCGTAGGGCCCGTGGACGCGCCGCCCTCGGCGAACATGGCCTCCATGGCGGCGACGAGCTGGGCTCGCTGCACCACTTTGACCTCGGGGTCCAACTGCGGCTTCGGTAGCTCACCGAGGCCGTTCGCCAGGGCCAACAGCGGTCCGCGGTCGGCCTGGTCGGCCGGCTCAGCGGGCTCTGCGGCCGCCGCACCCTGGGGGGTCTGCTCCTCCAGGGCCTGGGCGAAGGCGTTCGCCCGCCGGTGTGCCGAAACGTTTGCGATCACTGGCGGCACCTCCTCTCGTCATGACGGTCGACTCCCCTGGCGGTCCGGAAGGTTGCCCACCTTGAGCGTTTCCACTCGATGGAGTGAGCGGAGCCGGACAGGTGGTGACGACAGGGGGCCTGCAACCGGCACAACGACGCGCGCGGCACTTGGGTTACGCACGAAAGATGATCGGACCAGTGCGTGACGGGACGGTCACGCAGGGGTCAATCGACAGGGGGTCGGTAGGGGCGACAGGGGGCGTCAGCGGGCGTCGTCCGGCAGGAGTCGGGCGAGCGTCCGCACGGCTCGGTACTGGAGGGTCTTGATCGCGCCCTCGTTCTTGCCCATCACCCGGGCGGTCTCGGCGACCGAGAGGCCCTGGAGGAACCGCAGGGTGACGCACTCCTGCTGCTGGGGGTTGAGTCGCCGGACGGCCTGGAGCAGTGCGGCGTTGGAGAGGGACTCCAGGACGGAGTCCTCGGGGCTGCGCGCCACCTCGTTGGCGTCGAGCATTTCGCCGGTGGTCACTTCCAGTCGGAAACGACTGGATTTGAAGTGGTCGGCGACCAGGTTGCGAGCGATCGTGACCAGCCAGGCGCCGAAGTCGCGGCCCTGCCAGGTGAACGTGGAGATACGGCGCAGCGCGCGGAGGAAGGTCTCGCTGGTGAGGTCCTCCGCGGTCGCCTTGCCGCCCACGCGGTAGTAGATGTACCGGTACACGGTGTCGCTGTACTGGTCGTACAGGCGGCCGAAGGCGTCCGCCTCGCCGGCCTGCGCGCGCTCGACGAGATCCATCATGCGTGCGCTGTCGCTGTCGGCCGTGGGGCGGCGGACGGTCGACGTGGTGGTCGAGGCGGCGCGGGTGCTGCGTCTTCCGACCGCCGCACTGCGTTCGGCCAGGGCGTAGCAAGGGCCGGCAGGTGCAGGGGTGGCAAATGCGGGGACGGCGTACGCGGTGGGGACGAAGCCGCGCAAGCGGTCAATGACCGATGCACGCAGCGTAGCCAGGCCCGAGGCGTCAACCCCGACGTGTGGGTACACGGGACTCCCAGAGGCAGAGCTTCCATCACGAGCAGTTCGAAAATCGTCACCCGTGGTAGCGAGTGACGGTCTCCGTGATGCGTCTGAGGAGAATAACGCTTCGTGCAGGCAGCGCTACACCCAGTTGTCTAAATCACCGGTTCCGTCGCTTCTCTTATCGCTAAGTGACGCATCAAGTAGCACATGGTGACCGTTTATTGATCGGATTACTTCGTGATCTGCCTATGGGGGCGACGTGTTGTGGCCGTGCGTCGGTGATCCGGCTGGCCGGAGGGGGCGTCGGCGGTTGCGGCGAAACGGCTTTCGATCGGCCGTGCGGCTTCGGGCGTGGCTGCACCCCGTGACCGGACGGGGCGGGCGGCACGGGGCGCGACGGGATGAAGGGAGTGGGTCAGCGGCGGCGGCGGTGCAGGGCGACCGCTGCGGCCGTGCCGCCCGCGAGCGCGCCGACCCCGGCGGCGGCCGGGATGCCGACCTTGGCCGCCTTGCGGCCGGTGCGGTAGTCGCGCAGCCGCCAGTCGCGGGCCCGGGCGTACTTGCGGAGCTTGGTGTCCGGGTTGATCGCGTAGGGGTGGCCGACCAGCGAGAGCATCGGGATGTCGTTGTGCGAGTCGCTGTAGGCGGCGCAGCGGTCCAGGTCGAGGTCCTCGGCGGCGGCCAGGGCGCGGACGGCCTCGGCCTTGGCGGGGCCGTGGAGCGGTTCGCCGACCAGGCGGCCGGTGTAGACGCCGTCGACCGATTCGGCGACGGTGCCGAGCGCTCCGGTCAGGCCGAGGCGGCGGGCGATGATGGTGGCGGTCTCCACGGGCGCGGCGGTGACCAGCCAGACCTTCTGCCCGGCGTCCAGGTGGGCCTGGGCCAGGGCGCGGGTGCCGGGCCAGATGCGGTCGGCCATGTACTCGTCGTAGATCTCCTCGCCGATGGACATCAGCTCGGAGACGCGGTGGCCCTTGACGATGGACAGGGCGCTGTCGCGGGCGTCCTGCATGTGTTCGGGGTCCTCGACGCCGGCCAGCCGGAACCACGCCTGTTGCCAGGCGAACCGGGTGAGTTCGCGGCGCTCGAAGAACTTGCGTTTGTACAGGCCGCGGCCGAAGTGGAAGATCGCGGCGCCCTGCATCACGGTGTTGTCGAGGTCGAAGAAGGCGGCGGCGCGGACGTCCCCGGCGACCGGGAACGCGGGCTCCTCGGGCGCCTCGTCGGAGGTCCCGGTCAGGAGGGCGGCGTCGTCGTCGGCGGCCGAGGTCTTGCGCGCGGCCTCGGCGGCGGCCTCGCCTGCCAGGACACTGCGCGCAGTCGCGGAGCGCCTACGGGGGGTGAGCCATCCAAGAGCGGCCATGCGGTGAGCATAGCCAGTCCGTCCGTACCTGCCCGACCTGCCGTGATGCGGTGGCGTGAACGCTTCGGGGCGGAATGGTGAATCGGTCGATTCCGGACGGTCCGCGGCCGGGGTGCGCGGGCCCGGAACCGGGGCGTGGCGGGCGCAGAATGGAGGCATGAGTCCTCTGCTGCGACGTATGAAGAAGAAGCCCGCCGAGCGTTTGGTCACGCTGGTCGGGAAGCCGGGCTGCCATCTGTGCGAGGACGCGCGGGCGGTGGTGAGCGCGGTCTGCGCGGAGACCGGTGCGTCGTGGGTGGAGAAGGACATCACCGAGGACGAGGAGCTGTACAAGGAGTACTGGGAGCAGATTCCGGTGGTGCTGATCGATGACGAGCAGCACACGTTCTGGCGCGTGGACCCGGCGAGGCTGCGCAAGGCGCTGGGTGCGGACGCGAAACCCGGTTAACATTGCGGGCGTTTTGAGTAGCCTCGGGGGCGTAGTTGTGAGGAGTGTGTTCCGCTTTGCCCCCTTCGAGGCTGCAACGGGCCGTTGCGGTCCCTGGTTCCGGGATCGCGCGGGAAATGCGCGTGACCCCGGTCACTTTGACCGGACAAAACGGACACAATCTTTGTGCACGCGTTCACAAAGACATAGCCTGCATTCGACGGGGCGGTCTTGGGACATACGGCCGCCTGCAGCCCCGCTCATCCCGCAGGAGCACCGTGGCAACTGGCCGAACACACCGACCGGCGACCCGTAGCCGAGGAATTCCCGAGGCCACCGTCGCCCGACTTCCGTTGTATCTGCGCGCCCTCACCGCGCTCTCCGAGCGATCGGTCCCCACGGTCTCCTCCGAGGAGCTGGCCACGGCGGCCGGCGTCAACTCGGCGAAGCTGCGCAAGGACTTCAGCTACCTGGGCTCCTACGGCACCCGGGGTGTCGGATACGACGTCGAGTATCTCGTCTACCAGATCTCCCGTGAGCTCGGGCTCACCCAGGACTGGCCGGTCGCGATCGTCGGTATCGGTAACCTCGGCGCGGCCCTCGCCAACTACGGCGGTTTCGCCTCCCGCGGCTTCCGCGTCGCGGCGCTGATCGACGCCGATCCCGCCATGGCCGGTACGCCGGTGGCCGGGATCGCCGTTCAGCACACGGACGACCTCGACCGGATCATCAGCGAGAACGGCGTGTCCATCGGTGTGATCACCACCCCGCCCGGTGCGGCTCAGCAGGTCTGCGACCGGCTCGTCGCCGCCGGTGTGACCTCCATCCTGAACTTCGCGCCGACCGTCCTGTCGGTGCCCGAGGGCGTCGACGTACGCAAGGTCGACCTCTCCATCGAGCTCCAGATCCTCGCGTTCCACGAGCAGCGCAAGGCAGGCGAGGACGCCACCGCCGAGGACGAGGGCGCGCCCCCGATGCGCGCCACGCCCGCCGGCCGAAAAGGACCCGACGGGGACATGCCCGCCGTGATGCCCGCATGAGCCTCCTCGTCGTCGGACTGAGCCACCGCAGCGCCCCCGTCTCCGTACTGGAGCGGGCGTCCCTCGCTGCCGACACCCAGGCCAAGCTGCTCCAGGACACCCTCGCCGCGGAACCCGCGACCGAGGCCGCCGTGCTGGCCACCTGCAACCGCATCGAGCTGTACGCGGACGTGGACAAGTTCCACGCGGGCGTCGCCGAGCTCTCCACGCTGCTCGCCCAGCACAGCGGCGTCGGTCTCGAGGAGCTCACTCCGTATCTCTATGTGCACTACGAGGACCGGGCCGTCCACCACCTGTTCTCGGTGGCCTGCGGGCTCGACTCGATGGTCGTCGGCGAGGGCCAGATCCTCGGCCAGATCAAGGACGCGCTCGCGCGCGGCCAGGAGCTGCACACCGCGGGACGGCTGCTGAACGACCTCTTCCAGCAGGCCCTGCGGGTCGGCAAGCGCGCCCACAGCGAGACCGGGATCGACCGGGCCGGGCAGTCGCTCGTCACCTTCGGGCTCCAGCAGCTCGCCGCCGGGGCCGACCCCGCCCTGTGGGCCGGGGGCAAGCGCGCCCTGGTCATCGGCGCCGGCTCGATGTCCTCGCTGGCCGCCGCGACCCTCGCCCGGACCGGAGTCGCCGAGATCGTCGTCGCCAACCGGACCCGCGCCCGCGCGGACCGCCTGGTGGAGATCCTCCAGCAGGGCGACGACACCGCCGTGCGCGCCCGCGCCGTCGAGATGTCCGCGGTGGGCGACGAACTGACACGTGCCGACATCGTCGTCTCCTGCACCGGTTCCACCGGCCTCGTGCTCACGGCCGACGCCCTCGCCGACGCCTTGGGCGTGACCCTGGACGCCGCGCCCGAGGCGCCGGCGGTCACCGCCCACGCCCCCGCCCCGGACGACGTCGACCAGCACGCCGCCTGGGTGGAGAACGGTTCCGCCGCCTCCGCCGCGCACGCGGGTCCGGCGACGCCGCGCCGGGTCACCGTGCCCGCGCAGTCCACCGGTCCGGTCCGGCTCGCCCTGCTCGACCTCGCCATGCCGCGTGACATCGACGGCGCCGCCCATCGCATCGACGGGGTGCGCCTCGTCGACATCGAGTCGCTCGCCGAGGCGTCCGCCGACGCCCCGATGGCCGCCGACGTGGACCGGGTCCGCACGATCGTCTCCGACGAGGTGGCCGCCTTCGGCGCCGCTCAGCGCGCCGCGCACGTCGCTCCGACCGTGGTCGCCCTGCGCACGATGGCCGCCGACGTGGTCGCCGGCGAGATCGCCCGGCTGGACGGCCGCCTCCCCGACCTGGACGAGAAGCAGCGCGCCGAGATCACCCAGACCGTGCGCCGCGTCGTCGACAAGCTCCTGCACGCGCCCACCGTGCGGGTCAAGCAGCTCGCCAGCGAGCCCGGCGGCGCCGGGTACGCGGACGCGCTGCGAGAACTCTTCGACCTCGACCCGCAGACGGTGGCCGCCGTCTCCCGGGCCGACCTGAACGACCCGAATAGAGGGCGGTCATGACCGACAACTCATCGCCGGACGCGCGGGGCGCCGCGCCGCTCCGGCTGGGCACCCGGCGCTCCAAGCTCGCCATGGCCCAGTCCGGGCTCGTCGCCGAGGCGGTCCGCGAGGTGACCGGGCGCGCCGTCGAGCTCGTCGAGATCACCACGTACGGGGACACCTCCCGCGAGCACCTGGCGCAGATCGGCGGCACCGGCGTCTTCGTCGCCGCCCTGCGCGAGGCGCTCGCGCGCGGCGAGGTGGACTTCGCCGTCCACTCGCTCAAGGACCTGCCGACCAGCCAGCCCGACGACCTCGTGCTGGCCGCCGTGCCGCAGCGCGAGGACCCGAGGGACGCGCTCGTCGCCCGGGACGGGCTGACCTTCGAGCAGCTGCCCGACGGCGCCCGCATCGGCACCGGTTCGCCGCGCCGCATGGCGCAGCTCAACGCGTACGCCCGTTCCCACGGACTGCGGATCGAGACCGTCCCCATCCGGGGCAACGTCGACACGCGGATCGGGTTCGTGCGTGACGGCAAGCTCGACGCGGTGGTCCTCGCCGCCGCCGGGCTGAGCCGTCTCGGCCGGAGCGGTGAGGTGACCGACTTCCTGCCGGTCGACACCGTCCTGCCCGCTCCCGGCCAGGGAGCACTGGCGATCGAGTGCGCCGCGTCCAGCGCCGACCTCGCCGCCGCCCTCGCCGAGCTCGACGACCCGTACACCCGGGTCGCCGTGACCGCCGAGCGCGCCCTGCTCGCCGCCCTGGAGGCCGGCTGCTCCGCACCTGTGGGTGCGCTGGCCGACGTCCTGGCCGACGGGCAGGTTGTCAACGAACTGCGCCTGCGCGGAGTCGTCGGTTCCACCGACGGTTCCTCGCTCGTACAGCTGTCCACCACCGGTCCCGTCCCCACGTCGCACGACGACGCGGCGGCCCTCGGTCGCGAACTCGCGTCCGAGATGCTCGCCAAGGGTGCGGCCGGTCTTATGGGGGAGCGAGCACTTTGAGCCCCACCGGCCCCGCCGCATCCGACTTTCCGGTCCTGTCCGCCCAAGGCCAGGTCACCTTCCTCGGCGCCGGTCCCGGCGACCCGGGACTGCTGACTCTGCGCGCTGTCGAAGCGCTCGCGAGCGCGGACGTCCTTGTCGCCGAGCCCGATGTGCTCGACGTCGTTCGCAGCCATGCGCGGGAAGGCGTGAGCACGCCTGAGCTGACGCTTGTTGACGTCTCGTCAACAAGCGTCGGTGTACCCGTTCTCAGGGATGCGGCCAATCTTGTCATGGAGGCCGCGAAGGGCGGCAGGCGGGTGGTCCGTGCCGTCGCGGGCGATCCGGGTCTGGACGGCGACGCGGGCGCGGAGATGCTCGCCTGCGCCGCCGCCGGGGTGCCCTTCGAGGTGGTCCCGGGCATCGCGAACGCCGTCGGCGTGCCCGCGTACGCCGGGGTGCCGCTGCGCGACGCGCAGGGCGCGGACGTCCGCTTCGTCGACGCCCGTACGGCCTCCGACCGGTGCTGGAGCGAGGTCGGCGCGAGCGACGCCACCGCTGTGGTCTCCACCACGCTGGACGCGGTCGCGGCCGCCGCCGGTGAGCTCGTCTCGGCGGGCCGCAAGCCCGACACCCCGCTCACCGTGACGATCGCGGGCACCACCACCCGCCAGCGCACCTGGACGGCGACCCTCGGGACGATCGCCCAGACCCTCAAGCAGGCCAAGGTGCTCCCCTCGCCCGAGGGCCACCGGCCGGTCATAGCCGTGGTCGGGGAGCGCAGCTCCGCCGCCCAGCGCGATCAGCTCGCGTGGTTCGAGTCCAAGCCGCTGTTCGGCTGGCGGGTGCTCGTCCCGCGGACCAAGGAGCAGGCCGCGTCGCTCTCCGACCAGCTGCGTTCCTACGGTGCGGTGCCGCACGAGGTCCCGACGATCGCCGTCGAGCCGCCGCGTACGCCCCAGCAGATGGAGCGCGCGGTCAAGGGCCTGGTGACCGGACGCTACGAGTGGATCGCCTTCACCAGCGTGAACGCCGTCAAGGCGGTCCGGGAGAAGTTCGAGGAGTACGGTCTCGACGCCCGGGCCTTCGCCGGGATCAAGGTCGCCGCCGTCGGCGAGCAGACCGCGGCCGCGCTGATCGACTTCGGCGTCAAGCCGGACCTGGTGCCCTCCGGCGAGCAGTCCGCCGCCGGGCTGCTGGAGGACTGGCCGCCCTACGACCCGGTCTTCGACCCGATCGACCGGGTGTTCCTGCCGCGCGCCGACATCGCCACCGAGACCCTGGTGGCCGGGCTCATCGAGCTGGGCTGGGAGGTCGACGACGTCACCGCGTACCGCACGGTCCGCGCCTCGCCGCCGCCGGCCGACACCCGTGAGGCGATCAAGGGCGGCGGCTTCGACGCGGTCCTGTTCACCTCGTCCTCGACGGTGCGCAACCTGGTCGGCATCGCGGGCAAGCCGCACAACGTGACCGTCATCGCGTGTATCGGCCCGGCCACCGCGAAGACCGCCGAGGAGCACGGCCTGCGCGTGGACGTGCTGTCCCCGGAGCCGTCGGTGCACAAGCTCGCCGAGGCGCTCGCCGCCTTCGGCGCGCAGCGCCGGGACGCGGCGAAGGAGGCCGGCGACCCGGTGACCCGGCCGAGCGAGCGGCGCCCGGGTGCGCGCAGGCGCCGGACGACGACGTAACGGCGGTACGAAAGTGAGGGGGCCCGGTCGCTTCGGCGGCCGGGCCCGCCGCCTTTCCCGGCACCCGTGTCGGTAAGACCGCGCTGCGTACGGGTCTATCGTCGAAGGATGACTGCGTACGCAAACTTCCCCGGCTCCCGCCCCCGGCGGCTGCGGACGACCCCGACCATGCGGCGGATGGTCGCCGAGACACGGCTCGACCCCGCGAACCTGATCCTCCCGGCGTTCGTCCGGGAGGGCATCGACGCCCCGGTCGCCGTCTCTGCCATGCCCGGCGTGCACCAGCACACCCTGGACACCCTGCGGAAGGCGGCCGTCGAGGCGGTGGAGGCCGGGGTCTCGGGGATCATGCTCTTCGGGGTGCCGGAGGACGGGAAGAAGGACGCCCGGGGCACGGTGGGCACCGACCCGGACGGGATCCTCCAGCTCGGTCTGCGCGCGGTCCGCGAGGAGGTCGGTGACGACCTGGTCATCATGTCGGACCTGTGCCTGGACGAGTTCACCGACCACGGCCACTGCGGGGTCCTGACGGACGACGGCCGGGTGGACAACGACGCGACGCTGGAGCGGTACGCGGAGATGGCCCAGGTCCAGGCGGACGCCGGGGCCCATGTGGTGGGCCCCAGCGGCATGATGGACGGTCAGGTCGGCGTGATCCGGGACGCCCTGGACCAGACCGGCCACGAGGACGTGTCGATCCTCGCCTACACCGTGAAGTACAGCTCCGCCTTCTACGGCCCCTTCCGCGAGGCCGTCGGCTCCTCGCTGACCGGTGACCGCAAGACCTACCAGCAGGACCCGGCCAACGCCCGCGAGTCGCTGCGGGAGCTGGCGCTGGACCTGGCGGAGGGTGCGGACATGGTCATGGTGAAGCCCGCCGGACCGTATCTGGACATCCTCGCCAAGGTCGCGGAGTCCGTGGACGTGCCGGTCGCGGCGTACCAGATCAGCGGCGAGTACGCGATGATCGAGGCCGCCGCCGAGAAGGGCTGGATCGACCGGGACCAGGCGATTCTGGAGAGCCTGACCGGGATCCGGCGGGCCGGGGCGCAGATGATCCTCACCTACTGGGCGACCGAGGCGGCCCGGTGGCTCGGACACGGCAGGGGCTGAGCCACCGCGTGATCACGGCCCACCGGCTCCGGTCTCCTGGAGCCGGTGGGCCTCTTTGATGGAGAAGCGGGCGCTGTCCCGGACGAGGGGGTCCTCGTCGGCCCGCGCGGTGGTGTCCAGGACCGTGGCGACGACCGGGTCGTCGGTGTAGGGCGCCAGTGACATCGCCGCGTACTGCCGGACCAGGTCCTCCGCCGGATCCCGCAGCGCGGTGAGCAGGGCGCGGCCTGCTTCGTGGCGCAGAGCGGGGTCGGCCGGGGGCCACAGGCGCAGGACGGTGGCGCTCTCCACCCGGGCGAGGTCGTATTCGCCCGGGTCCGCGACGACCGAGACGAGGAACGGCAGCGCCTGCGTGTTGTCGTCCAACTCGGTGATGATCTCGCGCTTGCGGTCGCTGCCTGCGGGCAGCGCACGGAATTCGGCTATCAGGCGCTCTGCGGCTTCGGCCGCGGAAGCGGCTTCCGTCGTGGTCGTGAGGTTCGTGTCGTTCATGGGGGTGGACACTTTCTGTCAGGGCCAGTCGACCAGTGCCATGAATGCTACGAAAGTGACCACGACGGTGGCAGGTGCGGCCAGGGCCAGGCCCACGCGGCGGGCGGCGTGGCGGAGCTGGTGCGGAACAGCCCAGCTCGCGATCAGCACGGCCAGGGCGATGAGCAGGCCGATCCACAGGACGGTCCAGGCGGTGGTGAAGCTCGCGTCGAAGCGGTCGGCCGCCGCGCCGTTGCAGGAGTCGCACGCCATGGGCGTGAGCCCGCCGATGAACAGGGCGATGAGCCCGAGCGGCAGGGTCACGACCGTGGAGATCAGCGGGGCGACCCACGCGCGGCGGTCGGGTGCGTGCGCGGGGCCGGCCGCCGGGGTGCTGCCGGTTCCACTGTCGCCGTCGTGGCTGTTCTCGCTCATGCGGTCGAGTCAACCGCGAGGGGCCGCCGCCCGCATGAGTACGAGGGCTCAGTCCGCGGCGGTCCTGTCGGCGCGGGCCTCCAGCCAGGCGCGTGCGGCGTTCACCTCGCCTTCCGTGAGGGCCGGGCGGACCTGGTCCGGGTAGCGCGTGACGCAGTGCTCGCGGGCCGCCTTCATCCCGATCGCGCGGGCCTCGGCGGAGAGGGCGGGGTCGTCGGCCACCTCCTGGGCGCGGTGCCACCAGCTGTGGCTGCGCGGGTCGATCGCGTAGTGCCACAGCGGCTGGGCGGGGTCGGCCACCCCGATCAGGACGCGGTGCAGGACGTACGGGCGGATGCCCGGCTCCCCGATCAGCTTCTCCGCGACGTGCAGCGGGTGGGTGCCGTCCAGGCGCGCGCGGAGCAGCACCCATGTCATCAGGTGCCCTGTGTCGTGACCGCCGGAGACGATGAACTCCCACAGCTCGGCGGCCTTCGCCTCGTCGGGTGCACCGAGGTGGGTGAGCAGCCGGACCGGGTCCTTCCAGAGCGGCTTGGGCTTCGCCCACCAGGCCAGCAGGTCGTCGGCGGCCGGGTGTTCCAGGTCGAGGGCGAGGCAGGTCAGGGTGGTCAGCGGGTGGCGCCACTCGGTGTACGTGGTGCGGTACTGCTTGGTCAGCTCCTTCTTCCAACGGGGGAGGAGGGCGACCAGGTCCGCTTCGGTGGCTCTGCCGTGGGCGTAGAGCAGTTCGAGGCAGAAGGCGATGCCCTGGACGCCGGTGGTCGGGTCGGTGAGCCGGTCGTGCAGCCACCGGACGTCGCCGGGGGAGAGGGCGCGGTAGCGGTGGTAGATGTCGCCGAGGCGGCCCTCGTAGCCCGTGAGGTCGGGGCCGGTGCCCGCGAGGAGGTCGTCGCGGGCGGTCTCGTAGCGGTCGACGGCGGCCAGCGCCTCGGTCGCTTCGGCGACGTCGGTGAGGCGGCCGGCCGCTTCGCGCACGCGGTCGGCCGTGTCCGTCGCGGCCTTCGCGGCGGCGACCCGCAGCGGGCGGGGCAGGCGGTTGTCCGTGGCGAACCGGACGGTGGCGAGGAGGAGCGGGAAGGACCCGTCGGCGGTGGGCGGGCGGAGGGTGCGGCGGTCGTCCGTGACGGCTTCCCGCAGCGCGTTCAGGAGGCCGGTCTGCGCGGCCACGGGCGCGGTGTGCGCCGTCAGCTCCTCGGAGAGCGCGGCGGCGGCGCGCACCGGGTCAGGTTCGCGCAGGGCGTGGTGGGCGCGGAACCAGCAGCGCACGGCACCGTCGTCACCGGTCAGCGCCACCGTACGCAGCAGCTCCAGCGAGCGCGGCGAAGGGTACGCGGCGAGGGCGTACGACGCAGTGGCGCCCAGCTCGGCGGCCACCTCCCAGGAATCCGGGTGCTTCTGGCGCAGCAGTGCGAGGAGCACGGAACGCCATCCGCGCCAGGTCGCGAGCCGTCCGGCGTACCTCTCCCGCCAGGCGGACAGCAGTCGTGCCGTCTCGTCCGGGGTCAGGGCCTGCCGGTGCTCCAGCGGGGCGGCGAAGCGGACGGCCTCGGCCAGGTCCACGGGGCCCGACAGCCGGTCGTGGAGCCAGCGTTCCTCGGCGGCGGTCAGCGGGTCGTACTCCACGGACCGGGTGGTCCGGCTGCGCGGTGCGTCGAGGCGGGCGAGGAACTGGCGTACGCCCGCGGTGTCTTCGGGTTCGGGCAGCCCGTCGGCGTCCGTCGCCGTGACCCGGTCCAGCTGGAAGGCGCCCTGGGGGCCGCCGTTGACGATCCGGTAGCCGGGCGGGCCGTCGCCGAGGCCTGCGGCGACGGTGGCGTGGTCGCCGCCCCAGTGCAGGTACAGCACACCCTGGAGGTCGCCCGAGCGGGCGAAGGCGTCGTGGGACTGCCAGTGCCAGTACGCGAAGGAGGCGGTCTCGGGGATGCCCCGGGCCGCGAACAGCTCGGCGGCGTCCGCGTGGCCGTCGGACTGGGTGTAGCGGCCACGGGTCGGCGGCGGCAGGGCGACGAACGTGTCACCGCCCAGGGTGCGCCACCACGCCTTGATCCTGCTGAGGTCCGTTGTCAGTCCCACCAGAACGACCACGCTTCCTGGTTGAGCACGGCCTTCTCGGCGTAGGCGTCGAGGTCGTGCGGCGGGGCCTGGTCGATGTTGTCCGGGCAGAAGGCGTAGTGCTCGGCGGCCAGGGTGCGGGCCTCCTCGATGGTCGCGGGCGGGCGGCCCACGGAGACGATCATCGTGTCGAAGCCGAGCACCACGACCCGGGCGTCGAAGCGGTCCTCCCAGGAACGGAGCACCGAGCAGAGCCGGGCCACGTCGTTCTCGTGGTTCATCGGGCCCGACCAGCCGATCGCCGCCGGTATGTCGGCGCTGCGGCGGGCCGGGACGAGGGCGATGCGTGCTCCGCCGAGCCACTCGTCGGCGTCGGCGGCGATGACGCCCGCGAGGCCCGCGGCCGCCGTGTCCGCGTCCTCGGCCGCCTCCCGGGCGGGGACGGGCGCGAGTCCGGGCCAGGACGAGCCGGTGCCCGGGGCGCCCTCGTCGGGTTCGTCGGCTGCCGCGCCGTCGCCGGTCTCGTCGTCAGCGTCGCCCGCGTGGTCGACGTGGTCCGCCCAGTACCCCGCGAGGACCTCCTCGGCTTCGTGGTCGCCGGGATACGACGCGTCGTCCGGGCAGAGGTCCCAGTCCTCGGGCCACTGGTCGCGCCGGCCGCCTGTGACCAGCACGGGCAGCAGCCCGAGCCGCCGACCGGCCGCCCGCAGGTCCGGCCAGTCGCGCGGGGACGCCGGGCCGTCCGCGTGCCAGAGCAGCGGTTCGTGCCAGGGGCCGTCCGGCGTGGCGTCCACCAGGGAGCCGGGCGGGAGGACCAGGCCGAAGGAGGCCGGATCGGGCAGAGGATTCGGGAGCGTCGCCATGACGGGGAGCCTAGGCGGCGGCACTGACAACGGAGCGGGGCGGTGGCCTGTGATGCCGGACGGTCCCGATGGCCCGGGCGGTCACGTGCCGGGGGAACCGCCGTCGCACGGGCCCGCCGGGTCGCCCGGGAGCAGCGGGCGCATGAAGGTGCGCTCGTAGCGCAGCACGCAGCCGCTCTCGTCGCGGATGCGGTCCGCCTCGATGAACTCCGGGTCCCGGCCGAACAGTTTCCGGTACTCCTCGTACGCGGCCAGGCTCGGGAAGCTGAACAGGGCCAGGGCCTCGTCGCTCGCGCCCTCCGCCGGGAGGAAGTAGCCGTGGTGCGTGCCGCCGTGGGTCTGCACCAGCTCCATCCAGCGGGTGCCGAACCGCTCGAAGGCCGCGATCTTCTTCGGGTCGATGGTGTACCGCACGACGCAGGTGATCATGTGCCCAGGCTAGGGCGCTTTCCGTGCGCCGACGCCTGTCCCGGGAGGGCTCATTTCCCGCCGGACCGGGTGTCGGGGACGTATCGTCGAGCCCCGTTGCGCGCCGCCCGGTCACCGTCGACCGGGCCGATCCGGCAGGAGCCGCCGTGAACAGGATCGTCACGTCCATCTCGCTCTCCCTCGACGGATTCTTCGAAGGGCCCGACCACGACATCGACTGGCACACCGTCGACGAGGAGCTGCACCAGCACTTCAACGACTACTTCCGGACCATGGGCGGCTTCGTCGAGGGGCGCGTCACCTACGAGCTGATGGAGGAGTTCTGGCCGACCGCCGATCAGGACCCGGCCAACGAAGGCCCGATGGCCGAATTCGCGGGGATCTGGCGGGACATGCCGAAGTTCGTCTTCTCGCGCACGCTGGAGAACGTGGGGCCGAACGCGACCCTGCTGCACGAGGTCGACCCCGAGCAGGTGCGCGGTCTGCGGGACGCCGCGTCGGGGGACCTGGCGGTCGGCGGGGCGGATCTGCTGGAGTCGTTCCGGCGGGCCGATCTGATCGACGAGTACCGGATCTACGTCCATCCCCTCATCCTCGGCCGGGGCCGCCCCTTCTTCCGGGACTCCGAGGAGCGGCAGCGGCTCCGGCTGCTGGAGACCCGGACCTTCGGCAACGGGGTCGCGATGCTCCGTTACGAGACGGTCCGGGTCTGACCGACACGGCGAGGCGTCAGGGGGGTACTCAGAACATCAGGGCGTTCTCGACGTCCGACTGCCAGTAGGTGACGAAGCCCCGGCTGTCCGTGTAGGTCTCCGCGGGGAGCTTCAGCGTGGCCTCGCCCTTGGACGTGTTGTTCTTGCCGACCATGATCACGCCGAGGTTGTCGCTCTTCACCGGCGCGTCCTCACCGGGCTCGCCGAGCAGTCCGATGCCCGCGTACGCCTCCTCGCCGGGGGAGAGCACGACGACCGCCTGGGGCTTGCTGTCGTCGAGGATCGGGTACACCGCCTGCGCGTCGTCGAAGCGGAGGAACGGCGCGTGGTACGCGGCACAGTCCTTGGAGCCGGTGTTGGTCACCGTGAGCAGCAGGTGGTTGATCGGGCGGCTCACCGAGGAGACCTTCACCGTGGAGTTCTTGGGCGTGCAGGCCGGGATCGACGCCACCGCCCCGGGCTTCTTGCTCTGGTTGTCGCCGTTGCCGTTGCCGCCCGCGTGCTTCCCCCCGGCGGGCACGGTCTGCGTCTCGGGCGTACCGGCCTCCGGGGCTCCGGACCGGGCCTTTCCGTCGGTGCTCGTCGCCGCGGGGCTCGCCGTCTCGGCGGAGCCGGCGGGCTTGGTCCCCATGGCCTTGTCGTCGCCGCCGCAGGCGGTGAGCGAGAGGGCGGCCGCGAGAGCGGTGGCGGCGAGGGCGGTGGTGCGGATGCGGTTGGTGCGCATGTCGGTGGTACTCCCCGTACTCGGTTGATCTGCGGTCCTGCTGTGGTCTGTTCCGAGCTTGGGGGGTGGCGGAATCCAGCCGCAACGCCTGCCGAACCATTGGGGAAGCTGGAACGTCTACGCATACGGTGACCTGCGGGAATTCCGCGTCCCTGGAACGCCGTTCCGGGACGCACGAGGAAGGGGAACGCCGTCGTGGCGACGCCGGAGGCCGTGGAGTTCGCGGCTCTGCTGAAGGATCTGAAGGACCGTTCGGGGCGCAGCTACGGTGTGCTGGCGGGAAAGCTGCACGTCAGTACGTCGACCCTCCACCGGTACTGCAACGGGGACGCCGTGCCGAACGAGTTCGCCCCGGTGGAACGGTTCGCGCGGGTGTGCGGGGCGTCGGGCGACGAGCTGGTGGAGGTGCACCGGCGGTGGATCGTGGCGGATGCGGCCCGGCGGCGGCCCCCTGCGGCGGCTGCGAATACGACGGCGACGGCGACCGCGGCTGCGGCTGCCTCTGCGGCTGTGTCCGCTGATGTGCCTGACGCCCCGTCCGACGCCGTGCCTGCCGCCGTTCCTGATGGCGTGGAGGCCGGTGAGCCGCCGGAGTCGGCCGAGCTGACCACGCCGTCCGCGCCGGCCGTGACGTCAGCCGGGGTCCGCAGCGGCGATCGGCCGGGACCGGGCTCCCGTTGGGCCCGGCTCTCCCGGCGTACGCGGGTGCTCATCGCCGCCGCCGGGGTCGCCGCGCTCCTCGTCCCCACCACCGTCGTCGCCGTCGAGCTCGCAGGGTCGGGCAAGGAGGGCGGCGGGAGCGCCGCGGACCGGGTGGAGGACGCGGGCGGAGGGCTTGCCGCCGCTCCGGAGGGCTCCGCCTCGGCCACGCCCCGGCCTTCCATGAGTGCGAGTTCGGCCAATCCTTCGGCGAGCGCCTCCGCGTCCCCGTCGGGGCAGCCGTCCGGGAAGCCCTCTGCGGGCGCGGGCGCCGGGCAGTCCCGGAACGGGGGCGGTGGTGGCGGCGCCGGTACGGGCCTCGGCGCTCCGCCGACCGTCAGCATCTCCTCGTACAACTGGGAAGAACCCTGCGGCCAGCACTACCTGGTGAACCGGGGGCCCGACGAGCTCGACCCGCCGCCCGCGCCGCAGGACCGGCGCGGCTGGGCGGAGTCGTACGGCGGGGTCGAGGGCGGGAACACGCGGCTCCAGCTCACCGTGCAGGGGACCTCGCGCGAGGCGGTCGTCCTGAAGGGGATGAACGTCCGCGTCGTGTCCCGCAAGGCACCGCTGCCCTGGTCGGCGTACCTGATGGGCAACGGGTGCGGCAGCGGGATCACGCCCCAGACCTTCGCCTCCAACCTCGACGCCGGGCACCCCACCCTCCGGGCGGTGCCGGGGACGCAGGGGGACATCGAGGTTCCGGCGGTGGACTTCCCGTACAAGGTGTCGTCCGAGGACGTGGAGGTCTTCAACCTGGAGATGAAGGCCGTGAGCCACGACGTCAGCTGGTACCTGGAGCTGGAGTGGAGCAGCGGCGGCAAGGAGGGGACGCTGCGGATCGACGACCGGGGGAAGCCGTTCCGGCTGAGCGGGATGAAGGGGCGCCCCGAGTACGTGCACGGCGGCCAGGGCTACGGCTGGGAGCGCGCCGGTCAGCCCTGACGGTGCCGACTTGACCCTCACGTTGCGTGAGGCTGCAAGGTCGAGTCCATGAGCGACCACTACAACGCGTTCGAGATGAGTCCCGTACCCGCCCCCGGCCCGGACGCGGTTCCTCCGGAGCCGTTCCGCGGCATCTACGGAATGCCCGCTTTCGTGACGATCCCCACCAGCGATCTGGCGGCGTCGGTGGACTTCTGGATTCAGGGGCTCGGGTTCTTCGAGCTGTTCAGCGTCCCCGGCACGGTGGTGCATCTGCGCCGGTGGGCGTTCCAGGACGTCCTCCTCGTCGCGGCGGAGAGCGTTCCGGAGCAGCCACCGGCGATGGGCTTCAGCTTCGCGGGCGTACTCAGTCAGGTCGAATCCCTCGCCGAGGCCTGCCGTGCGCTGCGCCCGGACTCGGTCGACGGTCCCCGGGACACCGCCTGGAACACCCGCGACGTGGAGGTGATCACACCGGAGAACGCGCGGGTCGTCTTCACCGCGGCCAAGCCCTTCGACCCGGCGAGCCAGGAGGCGCGGAACCTTGAAGCCATGGGCATCACCCCACCCGACGACGGCAGCGCCGACAATGAGAGGCATGCCTGACACCACGGACGCCGACGGCCTGACCGTCGGTCAGGTCTCGGCGCGTCTGGGAGTGACCGTCCGCGCGCTGCACCACTGGGACGAGACCGGTCTGGCGCGGCCGTCGCTGCGCACGGCTGCCGGATACCGGCTCTACACCACCGGTGATCTGGAACGCCTGCACCGCATCGTCGTCTACCGTGAGCTCGGTCTCGGCCTGGACAGGATCCGGACCGTCCTGGACGACACGACCACGGACGTGCTCGGAGCGCTGCGCGCGCAGCGCACCCAGGTCGCCGAACGGATCGACCGCCTCCAGCAGCTCGGCGCCGGCCTCGACCGGATGATCGAGGCCCACGAGCGCGGCCCGCTGCTGACGCGCGACCAGCAGGCCGCGATCTTCGGCCCCGGGTGGGACCCGGACGGTCCGGCCCGGGCCCGCCGGCGCTACGGGGACACGACGCAGTGGCGGCAGTACGCCGAACGCTCGGCCGCGCGCAGCCCGGAGGAGTGGCAGGCCGTCGCCGACGACATCGCCGGCCTCGACCGCGCCCTGGGGGAGGCGATGGACGCCGGCGTCGCACCCGGCAGCCCGGAGGCGAACCGGCTCGTCGAGCGGCACCGCGAGGTCTTCGCCGCGTACTTCCCCCTCACCCGGCAGATGCAGGTCTGCCTCGGCCGCATGTACGAGGCCGATCCGGGGTTCGCCGCCCACTACGACGGCATCCGCGTCGGCCTCGCCACGTGGTTCCGCCGCATCGTCGACGCGGACGCGCGGGCCCACGGCATCGACCCCGACACCGCGACCTGGGACGGGGGCCGGTAGGGGCGGTACGGAGGGTGTCGCCGGTGTTCGCCGCCCGGGAGTACAGTCTGCGGGGCCCCGGCAGCCGCGGCGCCGTACGACGGCGGCGTACGGCCGCCCCGTCCCCGTCCCACCAGGTGACCCATGTCCGCCACTGCTGCCGAAGCCACCGACCGACCGGCCCCGGAAGACCGACCGGCCCTGGACGACCGCACCTGCGAGGAGCGGTCCCTGCGGCTCAGACGCAGGCTGGAGCGGCTGATCGGCATCGCCGCCACCGAGGGGAACGCCCTCGTCCCGCTCCGCAACGGCGACGCGATCTTCGGCGCGATGCTGGAGGCGATCCGGGGCGCGGAGCACACCGTGGACCTGATGACGTTCGTCTACTGGCGGGGTGACATAGCGCTCACGTTCGCCGAGGCTCTGGCCGACCGCGCCCGGGCCGGGGTCCGGGTGCGGCTCATGCTCGACGGGTTCGGGTCGCGGCTGATCGAGCAGGACCAGCTGGACCTGATGGACCGGGCCGGGGTCACCGTCACCTGGTTCCGCAAGCCCCTCTACCTCTCGCCGCTCAAGCAGAACCACCGCTGTCACCGCAAGGTCCTCGTCGTCGACGAGCGGACCGCCTTCACCGGCGGTGTCGGGATAGCCGAGGAATGGTGCGGCGACGCCCGCAACGAGCACGAGTGGCGCGACACCCACGTCCAGGTCACCGGGCCCGCCGTCGACGGACTGGCCGCCGCGTTCGCCCAGAACTGGGCCGAGTGCCACGACGAGCTGTTCGACGACCGCGACCGGTTCGTCACCGAGGAGCACCACGGCGACTCCGTCGTCCAGGTGGTGCGCGGCTCCGCCTCCTTCGGCTGGCAGGACATGCAGACCCTGATCCGGGTCGTCCTGGAGTCCGCCGAGGAGCGGATCCGCCTCACCACGGCCTATTTCGCCCCCGACGCCTACTTCACCGAGCTGCTGTGCGCCGCCGCCCGGCGCGGCGTGGAGGTCGAGATCCTGCTGCCGGGGCCGTACACCGACAAGCGCGTCTGCCAGCTCGCCGGGCAGCGCTACTACGAGGACCTGACCGCCTGCGGCGTGAAGATCCACCAGTACCAGCCGACGATGATGCACACCAAGACCCTGACCGTCGACCGGGTCGCCTCGCTCATCGGCTCCACCAACTTCAACCGGCGCTCCCTCGACCACGACGAGGAAGTGATGCTCGCCGTCCTCGACCGGGACTTCACCGCCACCCTCGACGGCCACTTCGAGGAGGACCGCGAGAAGAGCGTGCTGATCGAGCGCGGCCGGTGGAAGCGCCGCGATCTCCTCCAGCGGGCCAAGGAAGCGGCCGTCGTGCCCATCCGCCGCTTCCTCTGAGAACCGGGGCCTCGGGGGCGTGCTCGCGCCGTCACCGGGCAGGCGGGAAGGACGACCGTCGTCCGCCATCGCCATGTGAAGGGCAGGGCCCATGAGCGCCACCGCCGAGACCTCGCCGGCACCGTCCGCCGCGGTGATCACCGAACCTCTGCCCGACCTGCAGCTCCAGCTGCTCATCCAGCTCCTGGATGAGGACCCGCGCTCCAGCCTGCCCCTCACCCTCACGCACCCCGGCGGCCTCCTGCACGGCGACGTCATCGGGCACGAGCAGTGGAAGGCCGAGTGGGCCAGGAGCCTGCGCCAGGTCGAGGGCGAGGGCGCCAACCTGCTCGCCGAGTTCCCCGAGACGGTCGACCAGGGCGTACGGGAACTGCGCGCGGAGGAGGACGCGTCGGGGACGGCCCGGCTGCCCCGCTGGATCCATCTGCGGGACGTCACCCTCGTCTCCGGGGCCATGACACCCGTCTCCCTGCCGCTGTGGCGCGGACGCCTCTCCGATGTGTCGGGGTGGGCGTTGGGCCGCCCGCAGTAGCCGGCCGGCCGACTCCTAGAGTTGCGGCATGACCACAGAGAACGGCTTGGCCACCGGAACCCCGGACTCGTCCGTCACCTTCATCAACGTCTTCGAGATAGCCGCCGACGAACTCGACGCTTTCGTCGACAAGTGGGAACAGCGAGCCCGCCTCATGCGGGACAAGCCGGGCTTCATCGACTCCCGGATGCACCGGGCCCGCTCATCGGACTCCCGCTTCCAGCTCGTCAACGTCTCCCACTGGCGGAGCCAGGAGGCGTGGGAGGCAGCCACCGCCGACCCCGAGTTCTCCTCACGGACCCGGGCCGCGCGCGAGGAGACGAAGCAGCCGATCACACCGAACCCGGCCGTCTACGACGTCGTCGTGGAGCTCACCGCACCCTAGGGCCTGTACGCGACCGGCCCCGGCACCTGCGGAACAGGTGACGGGGCCGATGTGCGTACGGCGGGACGGCCGGTGCCGTCAGAGCCGCTCGGGCGTCCGGATGCCCAGCAGCGCCATCCCCCGGTGCAGGGTCCGGGCGGTCAGCTCGACCAGGAAGAGCCGGTTCTCGACGACCTCCGGGGCGTTGTCCGGGCTGAGCACCTGGCACTGGTCGTAGAACGTGGTCAGGTGCGACGCCAGCTGGTAGAGGTACGCGGCCAGCTTGTGCGGCTCGTAGCCCGCGGCCACCTCGGAGAGCACCTCGCCGAACTGGTCCAGATGCAGGCCGAGCGCCCGCTCCGCCGGGGCCAGCGCCAGCTCCGGGTGGGCGGCCGGAACCGCGTCCCCGGCCTTGCGCAGGATCGACTGGATCCGCGCGTACGCGTACTGGAGGTACACCGAGGTGTCGCCGTTGAGCGACACCATCTGGTCCAGGTCGAACTTGTAGTCCCGCACGGCGGAGGTCGACAGGTCCGCGTACTTCACGGCGCCGACGCCGACGTACCGGCCGTTCTCGACGATCTCCTCCTCGGACAGGCCCACCTTCTCGGCCTTCTCCCGGACGACCGCGGTGGCCCGCTCGACCGCCTCGTCGAGCAGGTCCTCCAGCCGGACCGTCTCGCCCTCACGGGTCTTGAACGGCTTGCCGTCCTTGCCGAGGACCGTGCCGAAGGCGAGCTGCACGGCCTTGACGCCGTCGCTCAGCCAGCCGGCCCGCCGGGCCGTCTCGAAGACCATCTTGAAGTGCAGCGACTGCCGGGCGTCCACCACGTACAGCAGGGTGTCGGCCTTGAGGTCCTGGACCCGGTTGCGGATCGCGGAGAGGTCGGTCGCCGCGTAGCCGTAACCGCCGTTCGTCTTCTTCACGATGAGCGGGACCTTGTTGCCGTCCGGGCCCTTCACATCGTCGAAGAACACGCACAGCGCACCCTCGGAGCGGACGGCGACACCCGTCTCCTCCAGGATCCGGCAGGTCTCCTCCAGCATGTCGTTGTAGCCGGACTCACCGACGATGTCGGGGTCGCGGACCTCCATGTCGAGCTTGTCGAACACCGAGTAGAAGTAGATCTTCGACTCGTCGACGAAGCCCTGCCACAGCTCCAGCGTCTCCGGGTCGCCGGCCTGGAGCGCCACCACCCGGTCCCGGGACCGGGCCTTGAACTCCTCGTCGGAGTCGAACAGGACCCGCGACTCCTTGTAGACCCGGTTCAGCGTCGACATCGCCGCCTCACCGTCCGTGGCCCCGCCCTCGTGCTTCAGGGCGCCCGGGTGCTCGATCAGATACTGGATGAGCATGCCGAACTGGGTGCCCCAGTCGCCGATGTGGTGCCGCCGGACGACGTCCTCGCCGGTGAACTCCAGGATCCGGACCATCGCGTCGCCGATGACCGCCGACCGCAGGTGGCCGACGTGCATCTCCTTGGCCACGTTCGGCTGGGCGTAGTCGATGACCGTCTTCCCGGCGTCCGCGGCCACCGGCACGCCGAGGCGGCCCTCGGCGTCGGCGGCCCGGGCGGCCAGCGTCTCGACGATCGCCTTGTCCGCGAGCGTGATGTTGAGGAAGCCGGGGCCGGAGACCTCGATGTCCTTGATCAGCTCACCGGCCGGGAGGGCCCCGGTGACCTGGCCGGCCAGCTCCCGGGGGTTGCCCTTGAGCTTCTTGGCGAGCGCCAGGATGCCGTTGGCCTGGAAGTCGGCCCGGTCGCTTCGGCGCAGCAGCGGGTCCGCGGTGCCGGCATCCGGCAGGGCTGCCGTCAGGGCGTCCGCCAGCTGCTGCTGGAGCGTGGAAGCGAGGGAAGGGACCGAGGCCATGGTCTGGCTGCCGTTTCCGTAGGGGTACAGGGGATCGGTCCAGTATCCCACGGGGTGTAAAGCCGTTTTCGCGCTGCGGGGGGTAGCTGGGAGAATGGTCGGTAACCCACTGGGACCGACAGAACGAGAGAAGGACGTGCCGACCGTGGCCGAGAGTCAGACCAGCACCGAGACCGACTGGGTCTCCCGCTTCGCGGACGATGTCATCGCCGAATCGGAGCGTCGTGCGCCTGGCAAACCGGTCGTCGTCGCCTCGGGCCTCTCGCCCTCGGGCCCGATCCACCTGGGCAACCTCCGCGAGGTCATGACGCCGCACCTGGTCGCCGACGAGATCCGCCGCCGCGGGTACACCGTGCGCCACCTGATCTCCTGGGACGACTACGACCGCTACCGCAAGGTCCCGGAGGGCATCCCGGGGGTCGACAAGGCGACCTGGACCGAGCACATCGGCAAGCCGCTGACCTCGGTGCCCGCCCCGCCCGGCTCCGCGTACCCGAACTGGGCCGAGCACTTCAAGGCCGCCATGACGGCGGCCCTGGACGAGCTGGGCGTCGAGTACGACGGAATCAGCCAGACGGAGCAGTACACCGCCGGCACCTACCGCGAGCAGATCCTGCACGCGATGAAGCACCGCGCCGACATCGACGCCGTCCTCGACCGCTACCGGACCAAGAAGGACCCGGCGGCCCAGGGCAAGGGCGGCAAGAAGCCGCAGCAGCAGAAGAAGGTCGACGAGGCCGAGCTGGAGGCCGCCGAGGGCTCCGGCGCCGCCGACGAGGACGACGGCAGCGGCAACAGCGCCGGCTACTTCCCGTACAAGCCCTACTGCGGCAACTGCGAGAAGGACCTCACCGTCGTCACCTCCTACGACGACGACACCACCGAGCTGAACTACACCTGCTCGGCGTGCGGCTTCGCCGAAACGGTCCGGCTCAGCGAGTTCAACCGCGGCAAGCTGGTCTGGAAGGTCGACTGGCCGATGCGCTGGGCCTACGAAGGCGTGATCTTCGAGCCCAGCGGCGTCGACCACTCCTCGCCCGGCTCCTCCTTCGTCGTCGGCGGCCAGATCGTTCGCGAGGTCTTCGACGGCGTGCAGCCCATCGGGCCGATGTACGCCTTCGTCGGCATCTCCGGCATGGCCAAGATGTCCAGCAGCAAGGGCGGGGTCCCCACCCCGGCCGACGCGCTGAAGATCATGGAGGCGCCGCTGCTGCGCTGGCTCTACGCCCGCCGCAAGCCCAACCAGTCGTTCAAGATCGCCTTCGACCAGGAGATCCAGCGGCTGTACGACGAGTGGGACTCGCTGGGCCGCAAGGTCGCCGACGGCACGGTGCTGCCCGCCGCCGCCGCCGCGTACTCCCGGGCCGTCCGCACGGCCGCCGGGGAGCTTCCGAGCACCCGGCGCCCGCTCCCGTACCGGACGCTCGCCTCGGTCACCGACATCACCGCCGGCGCCGAGGACCAGTCGCTGCGCATCCTCAGCGAGCTCGACCCGGACAACCCGCTGACCTCGCTGGACGAGGCGCGCCCGCGCCTCGACCGGGCCGAGAACTGGATCACCACCCAGGTCCCGGCCGAGGCCCGCACCATCGTCCGGGACGAGCCCGACAAGGAGCTCCTCGGCTCGCTCGACGACCAGGGCCGTGAGTCCCTGCGCCTCCTCCTGGAGGGCCTGGACACGCACTGGTCGCTGGACGGCCTCACCACGCTCGTCTACGGCGTGCCGAAGGTGCTGGCCGGCCTGGAGCCGGACGCCAAGCCGACGCCCGAGCTGAAGGCCGCGCAACGGTCCTTCTTCGCGCTGCTCTACCGCCTCCTCGTCAGCCGTGACACGGGCCCGCGCCTGCCCACGCTGCTGCTCGCGGTGGGGGCGGACCGGGTGCGCAGGCTGCTGGGCGCGTAACACCCGGCCCATGACGGAGGGCCGCCGCCCGGGAATCCCTCCCGGGCGGCGGCCCTTTCGCCGTTGTCGTACGTCTGTGCCTCAGGCGGGCTGCTCGGCGGTCGGCCGCTGCGCGTGGGCCTCCCTGAACTGCGGCATCAGCTGCTGGAGCAGCTCCGTCGAGCGCGGGTGGCGGACGTTGCGCGTGTCGGCGAGGTGGATGTCCAGGACCTCCACGGACGGGTACTGCCCCTGCGCGTCCGTGTACTCGCTGAACACCTCGTACGCCTCCCGGGCGAAGTCGGTGTCCTCCATGGGCCACTGCTCCACCTGCGGCGCCTCTTCGGGGTCGGGGACCTCGGCCGGCTCGGGGGCCTGCTCCTCCTGGCGGGGGTGCGGGGCCGCGCCGATGGTGCCGACGTCACCCAGCGGCCGGGTGCGGCCGGGGCCCGCGGGGATCTGGACCGGGGTCCGGTCCATGCCCTCGACGTACTCCGGGTCGTACGCGCTCTCGTGGACGTTGTCCGGCAGCTTCTGAGCGGCGAACCAGGGGCTGTCGTGGGTGGGCGGGACGGCCGGATCCTGCTTCTGGGGCGACATGGGCTGTTGCTGTTGCTGTTGCTGTTGCTGTTGCTGGGGGTGGGGCTGGGCCTGCTCGGGCTGGGGCCCGTGCTCCTGGTGCTGCGCGTGCTGCCGGCCGGGCTCCTGCTGCGGTCCGTACGGCAGCTCGGCGGGAACCGGCTCGGCCTGGTTCGGCCCGACGGGGCTCAGCTCGGCCTTCGGGCGGTCGGCCTCCACGGGCACCGGCGGCAGCAGGGCCGGCTCGATGCCGGCGGCGGCGAGGCCGGCCGGGGCGGTCTCGGCGAGCGGCACGCCGTACTTCGCCAGGCGCAGCGGCATCATCGACTCGATGGGGGCCTTGCGCCGCCAGTTGCGGCCGAAGCGGGCCTGGAGGCGGGCCTGGTAGATCAGCCGGTCCTGTTCGAGCTTGATGACCTGCTCGTAACTGCGCAGCTCCCACAGCTTCATCCGCCGCCACAGCTTGAACGTGGGGATCGGCGAGAGCAGCCAGCGGGTGAGGCGGACGCCCTCCATGTGCTTGTCGGCCGTGATGTCCGCGATCCGGCCCACCGCGTGCCGGGCGGCCTCGACGGAGACGACGAACAGCACCGGGATCACGGCGTGCATCGCGGTGCCCAGCGGATCGGGCCAGGAGGCGGCGCCGTTGAACGCGATCGTCGCGGCCGTCAGCAGCCACGCCGTCTGGCGCAGCATCGGGAACGGGATCCGCATCCAGGTCAGCAGGAGGTCCAGGGCGAGCAGGACGCAGATGCCCGCGTCGATGCCGATCGGGAAGACCAGGGAGAACGTCCCGAAGCCCTTCTCCTCCGCGAGTTCGCGCACGGCGGCGTAGGAACCCGCGAACCCGATCGCGGCGATGACCACCGCACCCGCGACGACGACCCCGATGAGTATGCGGTGCGTGCGTGTCAGCTGCATCGCGGCCACCAGCGATCCCCTCCCCGACCTCGTACCCGAACCGACTTCCGTGCCCGGCTTCGTTGTTCACCTTCGGCGTTCAACCGGACGACCCACGTCCAGCGATGGCACAGCCTGGCACATGTGTACGAGTTTCGTTGCGCGGGGAGGGGGAAAGCCCGGCCTCCGAGGAGGTCCGGGCTTTCCAACGCGCGTGCTGGACCTGCGGATTGGCGATCCGCGGGGCCCTCAGGTCACGACTTGGGCGTGGCCTTGGACTTGGGGCTGGCCCCGCCCTCGGCGTCACCCTTCGCGTCGGCCCGGTCCTTCTTCGTGTCCTTCTCCGTGCCCTTCTCGGTCTCCTCGGAGCCGCCCTTCGCCGGGGAGGAGTCCTCGGAGCCGGCGAACTCCTCGACCGCGGCGATCGCCTCCTTGGCCGCCTTCTGGGCGCCCTTGACGATGTCCCCGGACGAGGGGGTCTTCGCTCCGGCGTAACCCGCGCCGTTGTACGTCAGGGTGACGACGACGTTGCCCGTACGCGCCACGACGGTGGCGTACACGAAGTCCTCGTCCGTCTTGCTCAGGCCGTACGTGACGAGGGTCGCCTCCTCGCCGATCCCCGCCGCGGGCTCCGCGGCGACCTTCTCGGCGCCCTCGGACGCCTTCGCCTTGGTGACCTGCTTCGCGTAGTCCTCGGTGGCGCGCTTGGCGCCGCTGCCCAGTGCCTGGTCCGAGTCGAACCGGGTGAAGCCGACGTCCATCCAGCGGTACTGCGAGCCCTTGACGCCCTGGTCGTCCAGGCCGTTCCAGGAGCAGCTGCCGCGGACCGACAGGTCGGAGGACCCGCCCGCCGTGCCGCCCTTCTTCTTGGCCTCGGGCACCAGATCCTCGATCGTCTTCTTCCCGATCGAGGTGCACGGGTCGGGCAGATCGGTGAACTTCGCCGGCTCGACGGTGGGCTCCGAGGGCTTGGAGCTGGCCGTGCCGGACGACGAGGAGCCCGCGTTCTTCTTGCCGTCGGAGCCGGAGTCCGACGAGCAGCCGACGGCTACGAGCATCACCGGTACGGCGGCGCAGGCGAGGATGCGGGACAGGCGCGGGGCAGATCGGTGCATGGTTCCTTCACTCGGATGGCACGGGGGAGCTCTCGGTGCTGGAGGTCTCGGTTCGTGCGGTGTACGGGCGGGCTCGGTAGCGGGTCGGTACGTCTTCCGGACAGCCACGGTACGACGGGCGGCCGATGTGCCGCGCCGCCGCCGATGGCCCCCGGAGACCGGAATTCCGGCCGGTGGGGGCCCGTCGGAGGGGTCTACTCGCTGAGCGCCTCGGCCAGCTTCCGGGCCAGTGCCTGGGCCTTCTCCTGAAGTTCCCTGCCGTCGGGCACCTGGGTGACGAGGGCCGGCTGCTCGGCGTACCGGACGGTCACGACCACGTTCGATGTGCGGAACACCACGCTCACCGTGTGACGCTGTGCGGTGGAATCTGCCTGTTTGGGCAGATCCTGCAGGAACGCGGCATCTCCGAGGTTGTCGAGGACGCGCGAGGGGAGGGCTTCCTCCGGACTGCTGCTGCTTCCGGGGGTGCCGTCGGTGCTTTCGTCGCTGCTTTCGGAGGGCGAGGGGCCGGCGGAATCCGTGGCGTCGGCGTCGGCCGGGTCTTTCGCCTTCCCGCTCTCCTCGCCCTTCTTGTCCTTCTCCTCGGGCGGCCCGGGGGTCGCCGATGAGGACAGACCGGCGGCCTTCTCCTTCTTCGCGTACACGGTGTCGGCGCGGTCGTCGTCGCTGACGGCGGGGTCGTACGAGACGACGCGCTCGAAGTCGATGGAGAGGCTCCGCGTGGCGTTCGGCGCGTCGGACTTCCAGCTGCAGCCGACCTTGCGGTCCGTGTCGTACGTGACGGCCGCCGAGCCCCGGAACACCTTGTCCTGCTGGGCCGCGGGCAGTTCCGCGGCGCCGGGCAGCAGATCCTTCAACGTGGAGCGCGGCACGGCGCGGCAGGGGGCGGGCAGGGTCAGGTACTTGCCCGGCGGTGCGGGGGTGACCGTCGGGCTGCCCGCCTTGCTGTCGGCGCCGTTCGCGTTGCCGTCGGCGCCGGCGCTGCAGCCGACGACGAGCGCTGCGAGAAGCGCGACGCCGGGTACGTACGCCATGTGTCGCACCGTCCCAGGCTCCCTTCGGTACGGAAAACGAGTTGCCGCGCGAAGGCGGCCGATGGACACAATGTGTATCGCACGCGCTGCTGTGAATGCCGGTCGGCCGACGGGTTTGCCGACCTTGGCACCGGTTTTGCGCTTTCGGTCTTTTCGGGGGAATCGAGGAGTTATGTCGTACGTAGAGGTACCGGGGGCGAAGGTTCCCATCCGGATGTGGACGGACCCCGCGTCGGTCGAGGACGTGGCGATGCAGCAGCTGCGCAACGTCTCGACGCTGCCGTGGATCAAGGGTCTGGCCGTCATGCCCGACGTCCACTTCGGCAAGGGGGCGACGGTCGGTTCGGTGATCGCGATGCAGGGCGCGGTGTGCCCGGCCGCGGTCGGGGTGGACATCGGCTGCGGGATGTCCGCCGTCAAGACGTCCCTCACCGCGAACGATCTCCCCGGCGACCTGTCCCGGCTGCGCTCCAAGATCGAGCAGGCGATCCCGGTCGGCCGGGGGATGCACGGCGACGCGGTGGACCCGGGCAGGCTGCACGGGTTCCCGACGGCGGGCTGGGACGACTTCTGGGGGCGGTTCGGGGGGATCGCGGAAGCGGTCAAGTTCCGTCAGGAACGTGCCACGAAGCAGATGGGAACGCTCGGCGCGGGAAATCACTTTATCGAGTTCTGTCTCGATGAGACCGGTTCTGTCTGGCTGATGCTGCACTCCGGTTCGCGGAACATCGGCAAGGAACTGGCCGACTTCCACATCGGCCAGGCACAGAAGCTTCCGCACAACCAGGGGCTGATCGACCGCGACCTGGCGGTGTTCGTCGCGGACACCCCGCAGATGGCGGCGTACCGCAACGACCTCTTCTGGGCGCAGGAGTACGCGAAGTTCAACCGGGCGATCATGATGGGGCTCTTCCAGGACGTGGTCCGCAAGGAGTTCAAGAAGGCCCGGGTGACCTTCGAGCCGGTCATCTCCTGCCACCACAACTACGTGGCGGAGGAGCGGTACGAGGGGATGGACCTGCTGGTCACCCGCAAGGGCGCGATCCGGGCGGGGTCCGGCGACTACGGGATCATCCCGGGGTCCATGGGCACCGGCTCGTACATCGTGAAGGGCCTCGGCAACGAGAAGTCGTTCAATTCGGCGTCGCACGGCGCGGGCCGCCGGATGAGCCGGAACGCGGCGAAGAAGCGCTTCTCGACCAAGGACCTGGAGGAGCAGACGCAGGGCGTGGAGTGCCGTAAGGACTCCGGTGTCGTGGACGAGATCCCGGGTGCGTACAAGCCGATCGAGCAGGTCATCGATCAGCAGCGGGACCTGGTCGAGGTCGTCGCCAAGCTCAAGCAGGTGGTGTGCGTGAAGGGCTGAGGCCCTCCCGGTCCGAGGGGCCCGCCGAGCCCGTCTCCTCCCCGCCCCCGTACGTCGCGCGGCCCGGAGGGACTGGGCCAGGCGGGCGCTGCCGTGGATCTGGAGGTCCCGGGACCGGCTGCCGTTTGAGGTCGGCCACCTGGGCGCGCCTCTCCTCCGCGGGCCCGCCGGGTGGGGCCGCCTTTCTTGCCGGCACGGCCGGTCGGCGCGGCGGGCGGGTCAGCGCGCCGTGTCCGCCAGGTCCGCCTCCGTCAAGGACGCGACCAGGACCGTGCGCGGGCCCGGTTCGATGCCGGGGACCGACGGCACCGCGAGCAGGCGGCACCCCGCGGCCAGGTACGGGTCGGGGTGCGGCTTCCCGCGCGTCGTCTCGCCCGAGGCGACCGACGCGTCGAAGCGGTGCCGGCCCAGCGTGTCCAGCACCAGATCGGCCACGTGCCGCTCCGACGCGGTCACCAGGGCCGTCGGTACGCCCAGCGCGCGCGCCCGGTCCAGGAGCCGGAGCGCGCCCGGCTGGACGGCCACCCCGGCCGCCACCCGTGCCGTGAACTCCCGGTCGAGCCGCGCAACGGTCTCCGCCGGGGACAGCGCGGTGAGGCCGTCGCGTACGAGGCGGTCGGCCGCGTCGGCCAGTGCGGCGCCCGCGAACGGGGCGAGGGTGCCCGCGTCGGCCGGGGAGCCCTGCGTCCGCAGGAATCCGGCGACGGTATCCAGCCAGGCGTGCTCGGTGTCGACGAGGGTGCCGTCCATGTCGCACAGCAGGGCGGCGGGGCGGGGGAGCGGGGGCATGCGGGGCTCGCTGTTCCTGGGAGTGGCTGTTCCTGGGTGGGCTGCTCTGGGGGAGGCCGAGCGGGGGTGGCTGCTTCGGCGGGACCCGGGGACTTCGTCGTACGCGGCTCGGTGCGCGCCGTCCGGCCGTCAGTCCGCCGCCGTGCGGACCAACGGGTTGGCCTGCACCGAGTTGCGTACGGTGAAGACGACCGAGCCGGGGCGGTAGCGGTCGTCCGACGTCTCGACCGGGCGGCCCTCGGACGTCGTCGTCGTGCGGCGCACCCTCAGCAGCGGGGAGCCGCGTCGTACGCCCAGCTCGCGGGCGTCGGTGGTGCCCGCGGCGACCGCGTCCAGGTGGTGTTCGCCGTGGCTCATGACCACGCCGGCCGTGTCGTACAGACTCTGGGTGACCGACTCGCAGTCGTCCGGCAGTGCTTCGACGGCCGCCGCCGCCCACCCGGCGTACACCGTGCGTTCCAGGAGGGCCGGTTCGCCGTCCAGGGTGCGCAGGCGCAGGACGTTCAGCACCATCTCGCCCGGTACGACCTGGAGTTGGGCGGCCTGCGCCTCGGTCGCCTTCGCGCGGTGCGATCGGAGCACCAGGCCGCCGGGGGTGCGGTCGCCCGCCCTGGCCCACTGGGCGAAGCTGCGCAGCTCGGTGAAGCTCTGGCTGGGCGTGGTGGACAGGACCGTCCGGCGGGCGCCCTGCCGGGAGCCGATCAGGCCCTCCGACTGGAGGGTGCCGAAGGCCTGGCGGAGGGTGCCCCTGGACACCCCGTGGGCCAGGGCGAGTTCGGACTCGGACGGCAGCTCGGAGCCCACGGGGTGGGTGCCGTCGGCGATGGCGCGGCGCAGCTCCTCGGCGATCTGCTGGTGCCGTCGGGTCACGTCTCTCCTCGGGGGAGTCATGGGGCGTCATGGAGCTTCGGGGTGGCGCGGGGGCGGATGGCCCGGGGCGATCATGTCATTCGCGCGAGCTGTTCCGCATCTTCAAAACTGCGCGCAATCAGCGTTTCCCTCGAAGTGCGAACCCTGCGTCTTACCAGTTTGGGGGAAGGTAAACCTACGTCTTCATAACGCTTCTGACCTGCACTTTTTCCTGCCGGAAACCTTTACCTGCCGGTTGCCTGGCTGCTAGCTTCGGCTGGCTTACTGACGATGGCTTGTCCATACAGGTGGCTTGCCGCAGACCCAGGAGTACGCATCGTGAAGGCACACCATCCCCGCCGCGTCCTGACCGCCGCGGCCCTCGTCGGCCTCACCGCCCTGGTGGCCACCGGCTGCGGCTCCGCACCCGACAACGTCGGCGGGCAGAACAGCAAGGCGGCGAAGGCGGAGTCGGCGGCGGATCTCGGCGGTATGGAGAAGCTCGTCGCGGCAGCGGAGAAGGAGGGCAAACTCAACGTCTACGCCCTCGCGCCGGACTGGGCCAACTACGGTGAGATGATCGCGGCGTTCGAGAAGAAGTACGCCATCGAGGTCAACAACGAGGACCCGGGCGGCAGCAGCCAGGGCGCGCTGAACGCGGCGGCCAAGCGCAAGGGCCAGGCCCGGGCCGTGGACGCGCTGGACCTCGGCGCCTCGTACATGCAGGACGCCAAGAAGCAGGGCCTGCTCGCTCCGTACCGGGTCGCGGGCTGGGACGGCATCCCGGACACGCAGAAGCAGCCGGACGCCTCGTTCATGAACAACTACGGCGGCTACATCTCCATCGGCTGTGACGCCAAGGCGGTGAAGAACTGCCCGGAGACGTTCAAGGACCTTCTCAAGCCCGAGTACCGGAACAAGGTCGCGCTCAACGGCGACCCGACCGAGTCCAGTTCGGCGCTGGCGGCGGTCGTCGCCGCCTCCCTGGCGAGCGGTGGCTCCCTCGACGACGCGCAGCCGGGGCTCGACTTCTTCCAGGAGCTGAAGAAGAAGGGCAACTTCGTTCCAGCGAAGTCCACGCTCGCCACCATCCAGCAGGGCGAGACGCCGATCTCGATCGACTGGGACTACCTCAACCTGGGCTACGGCGAGAAGCTGAAGCCCAAGGGCGTCGACTGGCAGGTCGCGGTGCCCGCCGACGGGCTGTACTCCCGCTACTACAACCAGGGCGTCAACAAGCACGCCCCGCACCCGGCCGCCGCCCGTCTGTGGCTGGAGTTCGTCTACAGCCCCGAGGGCCAGAACATCTGGCTGAAGGGCTTCTCGCGCCCGGCGCTCCTCGACGCGATGAAGGAGGACGGCACCGCCGACAAGGCCGCCCTCGCCGCGATCCCCGAGGTCGACGGGGTGCCCGAGGAGCCGACCGTGGAGCAGGAGGCGAAGGCCAAGGAGACCGTCGTCCAGGGCTGGGGCAAGGCGGTCAGCTGACCATGCCCGACCAGACCGCACTCCCCGCCCCCGCCGCGGGCCCCGTGCCCGTGGCGGGCGCGGGGAGTGCGGTCTGGTCGGGCATGGTCAGCCCGCCCCGGACGTCCGGGGCGGCGGGGCACCTCGCCGCCGTGGCGCGCGGCGCCACCGGTGGCCCGTCGTCGTCCCGTTCTTCGCGTTCCTCGCGGTGTGCTTCGGGCTGCCCGCCGGGACCATGGTGTACGGGGCGTTCACCGTCCAGGACCCGGAGAGCGGTGCGAGCCGCATCTCCACGGAGAACGTCAGCGGCTCGCTGTCCGGCGCGTACGCCACCGGGCTCACGGGCAGCGTCGAACTCTCCTTGTTCACCGCCCTGTTGGCGACCGTCGTCGGCACCCTGATCGCCCAGGCGGTCGTCACCTCGCCGCGGCCGGCGCTGCGCGGGATCGTCGTCTCCGCGAGCGGGGTGCTCGCCAACTTCTCCGGTGCGCCGCTCGCCTTCGCGTTCATCGCGACGCTCGGTACGACCGGCACGGTCACCCAGCTGTTCCATCTGGACCGGACCGGCTTCAGCCTCTACAGCTTCACCGGACTGGTGCTGGCCTACCTCTACTTCATGGTCCCGCTGATGGTGGTGACCGTGCTGCCCGCGCTCGACGGGCTGCGCTCCCAGTGGCAGGAGGCCGCCGCGTCCTGCGGGGCGACCCGGGGGCAGTACTGGCGCCACGTCGGGATCCCGGTGCTGACACCGTCGCTGCTGGGCGGGGCGGTGCTGATGTTCGGCACGGCGTTCGCGTCGCACGCCACCGCCGCCGTGATGGTCGGCTCCTCGCAGCCGCTGATCACCATCCAGATCGCCAACGCCCTCAACGGCAACGTCCTGGTGGGTCAGGAGAACCTGGCGCTCGCCATGAGCCTCAACATGGTCGTGATCGCGCTGCTCGTGATGGCCGTACAGATACCGCTGCAGCGCAGGAGTGCCCGATGGCTCGGATGAAGTTGACCTCGCGGGCCGTCGTCCTGCCGCTCGCCGCGCTGTACTTCCTGGTCCCCATCGGCGCCTCGATCTGGTTCAGCGTCAACGAGGTCGAGGGTGTCAGCTTCGACGCGTACACCCAGGGGCTCGGCACCGAGGGGCTGACCACCAGCCTGATGCTCTCGGTACGCCTGGGCCTGGCCACCATCGTCTGCGGGCTGCTCCTGATGGTGCCGACCCTGGTCGCGGTCGCGCTCTATCTGCCGGGGCTGCGCCGGACCGTCGAGATCCTGTGCATGATGCCGCTGGTCGTCCCCCCGATCGCGCTGGTCGCGGGCGTCACGACGGTGCTGTCCTGGGAACAGGACCTGGCCGACACGCCCTTCTACATGACTTTCCAGATGCTGCGGGACGAGAGCTTCCCGCTGGTGCTGGTCCTCGTCTACACGGTGATGTCCCTGCCGTTCCTGTACCGCTCGCTGGACGCCGGGCTGCGCGCCGTCGACCTGCGCACCCTCGTCGAGGCCGCCCGCTCGCTCGGTGCGTCCCGGCTCCAGACCCTGTGGCAGGTGATCGTGCCGAACCTGCGGACCGCCGTGGTGGGCGGCGCAGTCCTCAGCCTGGCCATGGTGCTCGGCGAGTACACCGTCGCCTCCGTGCTCTCCTACCGCCCGTTCTCCGTCTGGATGGTGGAGATCAAGGACTCCGAGGCCCAGCTCTCGGTGGCGGCCGCGATGCTGAGCCTGCTGATCACCTGGGGGCTGCTGCTCCTGCTCACCACCCTGGCGGGCGGCCGCGGCCGTCGCCGTACGCCCCTGAACTCCGGCAGCGAGAACCGAAAGAAGACCGTGTCATGACCGTCTCCGTGCATCTCAAGAATCTGCGCCGGGAGTTCGGCTCCACGGTCGCGCTCGACGGGCTCGACCTGGACATCGCCCCCGGCGAACTGGTCGCCCTGCTCGGCCCGTCCGGCTGCGGCAAGACGACCGCGCTGCGCATCGTCGCGGGCTTCGAGACCGCCGACGGCGGTGAACTGCTGATGGACGGCGAAAACGTCACGGCCGTCCCGGCCAACCGCCGTGACATCGGCATGGTGTTCCAGTCGTACAGCCTGTTCCCGAACATGACGGCCGCCGAGAACATCGCGTACGGCCTGCGGGTGCGGGGCCGGGGCGCGGCCGAACGCGCGGCACGGGCCGGGGAGTTGCTGGAGCTGGTCGGGCTGCCCGGCCGCGAGGGCGACTACCCGCACCAGCTCTCCGGCGGCCAGCAGCAGCGCGTCGCTCTCGCCCGGGCCCTGGCGATCTCGCCCAAGGTGCTGCTGCTGGACGAGCCGCTGTCGGCGCTCGACGCCAAGGTGCGGCTCACGCTCCGCGAGGAGATCCGCCGCATCCAGCTGGAGTTGGGCATCACCACGGTCTTCGTCACCCACGACCAGGAGGAGGCGCTGTCCATGGCGGACCGCGTCGCGGTGATGAAGGACGGGCGGCTCGAACAGTGCGCCGCGCCAGGCGAGTTGTACGACCGTCCGGCCACGCCGTTCGTCGCCGAGTTCGTCGGCACCATGAACCGGCTGCCGGGCACGGTCCGGGACGGCGGGGTCGTCGAGCTGTTCGGGCGCAGGCTGCCCATCCACGGCGACACCCCTGCTCCCGGCACCGAGGTCGACGTCCTGCTGCGCCCCGAAGGGCTGGCGGTGGGCGCCGCCGACGACGGTGCGGGCGCCCCCGCGACCGTACGGGTGGCGACCTTCCTCGGCGCGACCACCCGGCTGCACCTGACCACCGATTCCGGAGCCGCGTGCAAGGCCGACCTGCCCAGCTGGGAGGCGGCCGCCCTGGCCCCGGGAGCCCGCTGCACGATCACCCCGCACGAGAACCCCGTGCTCGTCGCCGAGCGAGCCGGTGCCCCGTCCCTCGAGGTGGAAGTGAAGGAGTGAGCAACCGGTGAGCGCCAAGCGTCGTGTGTTCCTGTCCGCCACCGGAGCGGCCGTCGCCCTCGCCGCGACCGCGGCCGTCGCGGTCGCCGATTCCCTCTGCTCACAACCTCACAGCGTTCGGTGGACCTTCGTGTTGGACGCCTGGGCGCGCGGGCGGACCACCAGGAGGTCGATGTTGACGTGGCTGGGCCGGGTGACGGCCCAGCCGATGGTGTCGGCCACGTCCTCGGCGGTCAGCGGGGCGTCGACGCCCGCGTAGACCTTGGCGGCCTTCTCGGTGTCGCCCCGGAAGCGCGTGGTGGCGAACTCCTCGGTCCTGACCATGCCGGGGGCCACCTCGATCACGCGGACCGGGGTGCCGACGATCTCCAGGCGCAGGGTCTCGGCCAGGACGTGTTCGCCGTGCTTGGCCGCCACATAACCGCCGCCGCCCTCGTACGAGGAGAGCGCCGCGGTCGAGGAGAGGATCACGATCGTGCCGTCGCCGCTCGCGGTGAGGGCGGGCAGCAGGGCCTGGGTGACGTTGAGCGTGCCGATCACGTTCGTCTCGTACATCTGACGCCAGTCGGCGGGGTCCCCGGTCGCCACCGGGTCGGCCCCGAGCGCCCCGCCCGCGTTGTTGACGAGGACGGCGAGGGAGCGGAACGCGGTGGCGAACTCGTCGACCGCCGCCCGGTCGGTGACGTCCAACGCGTACGCCGTCGCCTGGTGACCGGCCTCGGTGAGCTCGGCGGCCAGCGCCTCGATGCGGTCCTTGCGGCGCGCGGTGAGGACGACGCGGAAGCCTTCGGCGGCCAGCGTACGGGCGGTCGCGGCGCCGATGCCGCTGCTCGCGCCGGTGACGACGGCGATGGGGGTGGCGGCCATGGCGGATCTCCTCGGGCGGCTGTTGATCGTGTACGGGGCAAGGATAGGCAGGCGCCTTCGGGAGGGCCGCCGGCCCCGTCATCATGGGCGGGTGATCGTCGAACGCGCCTATGCCCATGTGTACGACCCCGACCCGGACGCCTGGCCGTGGACCGTGCCCGGTGTGCGGCAGTTCCTCGCCGAGGGGCTGCGGTTCCGGGCCCCGGTGACCTTTCTCGTCGGCGAGAACGGCTCGGGGAAGTCGACGCTGGTCGAGGCCATGGCCGAGGGGTTCGGGCTGGACTCGTACGGCGGTTCCGCCGACTGGAAGTACGCCACCTCGCGGGGCAAGTCCGTGCTCGGGGAGCGCGTCCGCTTCGACGCCGCGCCCCGGGGGCGGCGGATGGTCGGCAGCCGGGCCGCGCGCAAGGGGTTCTTCCTGCGCGCGGAGACGGCTCTCGACGCGCTGGAGCGGGAGAGCCTGGACCCGGACTCCCGCAGCCACGGGGAGGGGTTCCTCGCCGCGTTCCGGGAGAAGTTCACGGTGCCGGGGCTCTATGTGCTGGACGAGCCCGAGGCCGCGCTCTCCTTCGCCTCCTGCCTCGAACTGCTGGGCCACCTGGACCAGTTGGCCAAGACGGGCGGCCAGGTGGTGTGCGCCACCCACTCACCGCTGCTCACCGCGCTGCCGGGCGCCGACATCGTGCAGCTGGGGGACGGCGGAATGGAGCGGGTGCGCTGGGCGGACCTGGAGCTCGTCGACCACTGGCGGCGCTATCTCGCCGACCCGCAGGCCTATCTGCGTCACATCCTCGGCTGAGCGCCCGCCGCCTCCGCCTACGCCGCGCCCCCGAACTCCCGGACCGCCTCGGACACGATCGTCTCCAGGTGTCCGTGGTGGGCGCCGCGCCAGTACACCCGGGAGCACTCCGTGCACTGGGCGAACACGTCGTACGCCTCCTGCGTGCCGTGCTCCAGCAGTCCGCTCACGGAGTCCTTGGCGGCCCCGGCCAGGGTCCCGTTGCACGCGGTGCAGCGGGACCACGGGTCCAGGGCCGGGGCGAAGCGGCCGAGGACGTCGCGCAGCTGCTCCTTGGGGCGGTCGCTGTAGACGTACGCCCCCGCCCAGATCTCACGGCGGCGCAGCAGCCCGCGGTCCCGGGAGAGCAGGACGCGCCGCTCGCGCGCGGAGAGGGCGGCCAGGGCGGGGTCGCCGATGTCCTCGCTCTCGTACGCGGCATCGACGCCCAGAAGCCGCAGCCGTCGGGCCAGCGTGCCGAGATGGACGTCGAGGAGGAAGCGCAGGGGTGCGCCGGGGACTCGCTGGGGGCGTTCCACGGCGCGTACGTCGACGTGTTCGCCGGGGCCGGGTACGTGCGAGCGGGCCACCGGGGCGCCGTTCACCAGCAGCGCCCCGGCCTCGGTGAGCGGGACGCCGAGGGACTCGATGACATGGCCGAGGGTGGATGAGCCGTCGGTGACGAGGGGCGTGGGCCCGCCGCGGCGGTCATGCGGGACGAAGAGCCGCAGCTCAGGGGCTACTTCGAGGGTGATCTCGGGTCCGTTCACCCGGTCAGGATGCCACCGGCGGGGGACGGCCTGCCAGGGATTTGGCGGGGCGCGCGGGTGTGCGTCCTGGCCGGTTCAGTGCCGTGCGAAGGCCGTAGGGGGCACGCCCACCGTCGCCGTGAAGTCCCTTACCAGATGGGCCTGGTCGCTATAGCCGAGGTCCGCGGCGAGCCGCACCCAGTCGAGCGCCGGGCCGGCTTCGGCGGCCTCCAGGGCCTCGTGGATACGGTAGCGGAGGATGACCCACTTGGGGCCGACGCCGACGTATGCCGAGAACAGCCGTTGCAGGGAGCGGGCGGAGAGCCCGGTGTGCCGGGCGAGCCCGTCGACCCGGCGTACCGTGCGGTCCGTACGTACCCGGTCGACGGCGGCCATCGCGAGAGCCGCCCGGGGATCGGGGCGCGGCTCCAGGGCGAGCAGGAAGGCGTCCAGCGCCGCGACCCGGGCGTCCTCGTCGTCCGGGCCGAGGACCGCGTCGACGGGCGGTGGCAGCCGCAGCACCTCGGCGGCGTCGGCCCGCAGCCCGGTCCAGGCGGAGACCGGGCGCCCGAGGGCGAACGGGCGGAAGCCGCCGGGCCGGAACTGCACCCCGCAGACCCGGCCGCGCCCGGCCAGCTTCCGGGTGAAGAGCCCGGGGTCGACGCCCGCCAACTCGACGTACCCGGACCGCTCCCGGGGGCTGTCCCCGGCCTCGTACCGCTGCCAGACCAGGTTCACCGACGGGTGCGGGACGACATGCGCGGCGTACGGCTCGGCGAGGTCCCAGTCGATCAGCCAGTAGTGCTCCAGGTACGGGCGCAGCGCGGCGGCGGGCTCGCGGCGGCGGAAGCGGACGCGCGCGAAGAGGTCCGGGGCGTCGACGATGCCCCGGGAGTCGCGGCGGGGTCCGGCGGCCATGACCACGAATTTAGTGGGGGCTTTGGACGTCTGTCGTGTTTCTTCAAGACGCGGGCGGCCGACCGGCGCAGGGTGGGAGCATGACTCAGACGATCGGTGAACTGCTGGAAACCGCCGCGGACCGGGCCCTGCCCGTGGTGCGGGGGATCGGCGACGGGCAACTGGGCGGCTCCACGCCCTGCGCCGAGTACGACGTGCGGGCGCTGCTGAACCACCTGTTCCTGGTGGTCGTGAACTTCCAGGCACTCGCGGCCCGCGAGGACGTGGATTTCACCCAGGAGCCGGACTTCGTGGCGGACGGCGACTGGCGGGGCAGGTTCGGCGACGAGACGGCCCGGCTCGTGGAGGCGTGGAGCGTGCCGGGCGTCGAGGAGGGCACGACGGGGCGGATGGGGCTGCCGGCCCGGACGGTGGGGCTCATGGTGCTCGGCGATCTGACCGTGCACGCCTGGGACCTGGCGCGGGCGACCGGCGGGGACTTTGCGCCGGAGCCGAGCGTGCTCGACGAGGTGGGCCCGGGGCTGGCGGCGATGGCTCCGCAGGCCCGGGAGATGAAGGTGTTCGGCGAGCCGTTCCCGGTTCCGGAGGGCGCTACGGCTTTCGAGCGGCTGCTGGCCGTGACGGGGCGTGATCCGGGGTGGCGGCCGACCGGGGTGCCCGGGGCGGCCGTGGGTTGAGCACGGTCGGCGGGCCGGCGGGGCCCGGGGCGTCGTAGAGGGGGCCGAGCGCGGCGTACGCGTCGTCGATGATCTCCTCGGCAAGCAGCAGCATCTCCTGCTCCGCCAGCCGGGCCGCCCGGTGGGTGTACGGGGACGGTGGCGCCGGATGCCTGCGGCGCCACCAGCAGTCGCAGGCGGCGTAGATGCCGCCGCCGAAAACGAGCACGGGGATGGACAGGGCCAGCAGAACGTCGCCCACGGCGGACCTCCTCGATGGTCGGTGCCCTGTCCATCGGCGTGCCGGGCGGGTCGGCTGAAGACCTGCCGTCGGCCAAATATCCGTAAGGTCTGGCTGGAATTTGACCGGATGCGTGCGCGTGGGTGCGTCTGTTTGAACGCTTCGACCGGCTGTGCGGCCGGGCTTGTGGATCAGGGCCAGACCAGGCAGTACGCCTGATGCCCCGCGTCGTGCAGGCGGTGGGAGAAGTCCTGCCACTCGTGGAGCAGCTGGTAGACGTTGAACGCGTCGCGCGGGCCGCCGCGATCGGGGACCGTGGACCAGATGAAGGCCGCCGCGCCGACCGACTCCTCGCCAACGCCGCGCAGCGGGTCGACGACGGTCATCGGGAGTTTGACCACGGCGTAGTCGGGGTGGAGGACGACCAGTTCCAGCGGGGGGACCTTGTGCAGGGGTATGCCCTGGATGCCGGTGAGGACCATGGCGGCCACGGTCTCCGGCTTGATCTTGGTGAACATGCCGCCCATGCCCAGCTCGTCACCGCCGAGCTCCTCCGGGCGCATCGAGATGGGCACCCGTGCGGCGGTGGCCCCGTCCGGCGCGCCGAAATACTTGTACGTCACCCCCATCCCGCCCCCGCTCCTGGTCCCGGGGGGCGGCGTGCTCTCCGCGCCCCTGCTCTGTGCGCGCTCGGCCCTGCGCCGGTGCCGCCCTCGTCGGGCAGGCTCGGGCCCCAGGTCGTCGGTCCCTTCGCCCACTCCGCCACCGCGATGCATATCTCATCCACCCGACTACTTCTTAGGAGACACAGCCCCCGCCGCGCAACCCGATCATCGTGTCAGTGACCTCCCCCGCGGACGTGCGGTGAAACACCTGTCCGCAAAGACCGTCCGTGCCTCTGACACCATGGCATGTGTGAGCTTTCCCTATGACGCCCCAGTTTCGCAGACGCGAGAGCGCTGACGCTCTTTCGTGATACGAGGGGAGCGCCCTCCCTGCTCACCGGTGGCCGAGATTGTTAGGGATTTCCCGGCCCGGCCCCCCGACACCCGAATCGCAGATCAGGACCAAAGTGGCGTATTCATACGAAGCCCCAGTTTCGCAGTCGCTGTTCGACCGGGCGTCCGTCGTGACGCCCGGCGGCGTGAACTCTCCCGTGCGTGCCTTCCGGGCCGTGGGCGGTACGCCCCGGTTCATGGTGTCCGGCACCGGTCCGTACCTCACCGACGCCGACGGCCGTGAGTACGTCGACCTCGTCTGCTCGTGGGGGCCGATGATTCTCGGCCACTCTCACCCCGAGGTCATCGCCGCAGTCCAGGAAGCGGTCTCCCGCGGTACCTCCTTCGGTACGCCGGGCGAGGGCGAGGTCGCGCTCGCCGAGGAGATCGTGGCGCGGATCGAGCCCGTCGAGCAGGTGCGCCTGGTCTCCTCCGGCACCGAGGCGACCATGTCGGCGATCCGGCTGGCCCGCGGCTTCACGGGCCGGGCCAAGGTCGTGAAGTTCGCCGGCTGCTACCACGGCCACGTGGACGCGCTGCTCGCCGCCGCCGGGTCGGGTGTGGCCACCTTCGGGCTGCCCGACACCCCCGGTGTCACGGGCGCCACGGCCGGGGACACCGTCGTGCTGCCGTACAACGACCTGGATGCGGTCCGCGCCGCCTTCGCCGCGCACCCGGGCGAGATCGCCTGCGTGATCACCGAGGCCTCGCCCGGCAACATGGGCGTCGTCCCGCCGGCGGACGGCTTCAACGCCGGGCTCAAGGAGCTGTGCGCGGCCAACGGCGCGCTGTACATCTCCGACGAGGTCATGACGGGCTTCCGTACGTCGAAGGCCGGCTGGTACGGCGTCGACGGCGTCCGCCCGGACCTGATGACCTTCGGCAAGGTGATGGGCGGCGGCTTCCCCGCCGCGGCCTTCGGCGGTCGCGGCGACGTGATGGCGCACCTGGCCCCGGCCGGCCCGGTCTACCAGGCGGGCACGCTCTCCGGGAACCCGATCGCCACCGCCGCCGGGCTCGCCCAGCTGCGGCTGCTGGACGACGCGGCGTACGCGAAGATCGACGCGGTCTCCGCCGAGCTGCGCTCCCTGGTGGCCGACGCGCTCACGAAGGAGGGCGTCGCGCACACGGTGTCGGCCGCGAGCAACATGTTCTCCGTCTTCTTCACCGACCAGCCGGTGCGCGACTACGAGGACGCCAAGAAGCAGGACGTCTTCCGCTTCACCGCGTTCTTCCACTCCATGCTGGAGCAGGGCGTCTACCTGCCGCCCTCGGCGTTCGAGTCCTGGTTCGTCTCCACGGCCCACGACGAGCGGGCGGTCGAGCGCATCGCCGCCGCCCTGCCCGCGGCCGCCCGTGCCGCATCGGAGGCCACCGCATGAGCGAGAAGAGCACCAACCCCGAAGGCGTGAACCGCGACGAGCAGTTGACCGTGGTGCACGTGGTCCGGCACGGCGAGGTGCACAACCCGGACGGTGTGCTCTACGGCCGCCGCCCCGGCTACCACCTCTCCGACCTGGGCCGGAAGATGGCCGACCGGGTCGCCGAGCACCTGGAGAAGCGCGACATCACCCATGTCGTCGCCTCCCCGCTGGAGCGCGCCCAGGAGACCGCCGACCCCATCGCCAAGGCGCACGGCCTGGACCTGGCCACCGACGCCCGGCTGATCGAGGCCGCCAACGTCTTCGAGGGCAAGACCTTCGGCGTCGGCGACGGCGCGCTGCGCAAGCCGGACAACTGGAAGCACCTCACCAACCCGTTCAAGCCGTCCTGGGGCGAGCCGTACATCGAGCAGGTCGTCCGGATGATGGGCGCGATCGATACGGCGCGGGACGCGGCGCGCGGGCACGAGGCGGTCTGCGTCAGCCACCAGCTGCCGATCTGGATCCTGCGGTCCTTCGTGGAGCGCCGCCGGCTGTGGCACGACCCGCGCAAGCGGCAGTGCACGCTGGCCTCGCTCACCAGCTTCACCTACCGGGGCGACAAGATCGTCTCGGTCGGCTACTCGGAGCCGGCCCGGGACCTGGTGCCCGTGCATCTGCTGGCCGGGGCCAAGCCGGTGAAGGGGAAGGCCGCGAAGGGCCGGTCGAAGGCGTTCGGGGCGTAGGTGACGTAGTCCGACGCCGGACGGGACGAGACGGGACGTACGGGACCGGCTGCCGCACTCCGCGGCGGGCGGTCCCGTCCCTTTTTCCGCGCCGCCTGACGGTGACTTAGCTTAGGCTGAGCTAACTTAACGTTAGGTGGGCGGGCCGACGGCCTGCCGGGCCCTGCTGGTTCGTATCCGGCGGGACGGCTGCGCTGTACGCGGGCCTCACCCGGCCCGACCGCTTCGGCCGGGTCCTCGCCCAGTCGCCCGCGCCCGGCGGGCGTCCCGGGGACGGAGCGTACGGCGACGAAGGACCGGACCCCGCCCCCGTCGCCCACCTCGGCCTCGGTCCGCACGACGGGGCCGCTTCGGTCGAGCACGGCGAGACCCTCGTCCGGGCGTTGCGCGCCCGCAGGTACAGGGTCCACCGCACGGTCCACAACGGCGGCCGCGACCACGCCTGCCGGCAGGGGTTGCTCGCCGAGGCCCTGGTGGAGGCCTTCCGGGAGGAGCGGTCTGCGAGCGGCCCCCGCGCCCGCGCATGAGTTCGACGGGGCGGGGAAGCCGACCCGTCGATCCCGGTCCCGATCCGTCGGCCGGTGGCAGAACTGCGGAGGCCCGTTCCCGCGTCCCCCTTCAGGGTTGCCCGTGAGGGCGTACGAGAGCCGCACAGGCGTCTCGTCGCGATCGGAAGGTAAAGCGTAAAGAAAGTCCCCAAATGCACGGAACCGACGTGTTACGCGCCTCATCTAACCCTTCAGCAGTTTGTATGGGCTTGAGATAAAACGACCGCAGATGGGGACGGTATGCGCGACATCAATCGAAGGGGCCTGCTCGGCGCAGGGCTCGGGGCCGCAGCCGCGATCGGACTCGCCGGCTGTGGCACCTCGGGCTCCTCCGGTGACGGAGGATCCGGCCGCGGTGGCAAGGGCGACTCCGGCACCGGAGGCAACGGCAGCGGAAACGGTTCGCCGAAGAACAAGGTCCGGCTGATCGGTGACGGCTCGACGGCCGACACCGGCAAGCAGCCCCATCAGCCCGAGGCCCCCGTCCCGCTCGAACCCGGCCAGAAGCCGCCGCAGTTCGTGATCTTTTCCTGGGACGGTGCGGGCGAAGTAGGCAACGGGCTCTTCCCGCGCTTTCTCGAACTCGCCAAGGAACACGACGCGGCGATGACGTTCTTCCTCTCCGGGATCTATCTGCTGCCCGAGTCGAAGAAGTCTCTCTACCGTCCGCCGAACAACCCCCGCGGCGCCTCCGACATCGGCTATCTCACCGATGATCACGTCAAGGACACGCTGAAGTACGTACGTCAGGCGTGGTTGGACGGCCATGAGATCGGCACCCACTTCAACGGTCATTTCTGCGGCGGTTCCGGATCCGTGGAGCGCTGGACTCCGGCGCAGTGGCACAGCGAGATCAATCAGGCTGTGTCGTTCGTCACGGAATGGCGGACCAACACCGGCTGGGAGAACGAGGAACCGCTTCCGTTCGACTATCGCAAGGAACTGGTCGGCGGACGCACCCCCTGTCTGCTCGGCCAGGAAAATCTCCTGCCGACCGCGCGCAAGCTGGGCTGGCGCTACGACGCCAGCTCGCCCGGAGGCCGCCAGACCTGGCCCGTGAAGCGCGGCGGCGTCTGGGATCTGCCGCTGCAGGCGATGCCGTTCCCCGGCCACTCCTTCGAGGTGCTCTCGATGGACTACAACATCCTCGCCAACCAGTCGAAGAATTCGACCAAGGGCATGCCCTCGCGCTATCCCGGCTGGCGGCAGCAGGCGACCGGTGCCTATCTCGCCGGATTCCAGCGCGCCTACGAGTCGAATCGCGCGCCGTTCTACATCGGCAACCACTTCGAGGAGTGGAACGGCGGCATCTACATGGACGCCGTGGAAGAAGTGATCAAGAAGGTCGCGGACAAGGACGACGTCCGTCTCGTCTCGTTCCGGCAGTATGTCGACTGGCTCGACGCCCAGGATCCCGCCGTGCTCGCCAAGCTCCGGACGCTGGACGTCGGACAGGCGCCCGCCGGCGGCTGGAACTCCTTCTTTAAACAGGCTTGACAAGGGGCTTTACGGGCACCGAGGGGGGCGCGCAGATCCCCGGAAACTGCCATGCGAAACTTTTCACATGAGCTTTGGCCGCGCGTCCCGACGCCGCTTCACCCTGCTCGCCGCCACCGCCGTGGCCGGTGCCCTGACGCTGTCCGCGTGCGGCGACGGCAACAAGGCGGGGGGTGGCGGCAACACCAACTTCATCACCGGCAGCGGAGGCGTCTCCACCGTCGCGAAGGCGGACCGGGTGGCCGCGCCGAAGCTCGACGGCAACAGCCTGGAGGGCAAGCCGCTCGACCTCGCCGACTACCGGGGCAAGGTCGTCGTGCTCAACGTCTGGGGCTCCTGGTGCGGCCCCTGCCGACTGGAGGCGAAGTACTTCGCGAAGGTCTCCGAGGAGACGAAGGACCAGGGCGTGCAGTTCGTCGGGATAAACACCCGGGACCCCGAGCGGGACAAGGCGATCAACTTCGAGAAGGACTACGGGGTGGAGTACCCCAGCTTCTACGACCCGATCGGCAAGCTCATCCTCCGCTTCCCCAAGGGCACCCTGAACCCGCAGGCCATTCCGTCCACCGTGGTCATCGACCGGGACGGGAAGATCGCGGCCCGTACGCTCCAGGCGCTGAACGGCGACGAGCTGCGCGAGATGATCGACCCGATCATCGCGGAGAAGTGATCCGGTGATCCCCCTCGCCGCCCACCACGAGACCGTCACGCTGGCCGCGTACAACGACACCGTCGTGTCCGGGGCCCTGCTGCTCGCTCTGCCGCTCGCCCTGCTGGCCGGTCTCGTCTCCTTCTTCTCGCCGTGCGTCCTGCCGCTGGTGCCCGGCTACCTGAGTTACGTCACCGGGGTCAGCGGCACCGACCTGGCCGACGCACGCCGGGGCCGGGTGGTGGCCGGCGCCTCGCTGTTCGTCCTCGGCTTCACCGTGGTGTTCGCCTCCACCGGCGCGCTCTTCGGCTACTTCGGCAACGAACTCCAGATGCACGCCGAGGTGCTCAACAAGGTCCTCGGCGGCCTGATGATCCTCATGGGCGTCTTCTTCATGGGGCTCCTGCCGGGCGTGACGCAGCGCGAGTTCCGCTTCCACAAGCGCCCGGTGGCCGGACTGGCCGGCGCACCGCTGCTCGGCGCCCTCTTCGGGATCGGCTGGACGCCGTGCATCGGCCCGACGCTCTCCTCGGTGCTGTTCCTCTCCGCCGAGAGCGCCACCGCCGGACGCGGCGCGATACTGACCGTCGCGTACTGTCTCGGACTCGGTGTCCCGTTCGTCCTGGCCGCGGTCGCCTTCCGCAAGGCGCTCGGCGCGTTCGGCTGGGTCAAGCGTCACTACGCATGGGTGATGCGGATCGGCGGCGGCATGATGATCGTGACCGGAATCCTGCTGCTGACCGGCGTGTGGGCCACGCTCATGCAGCAGATGCAGAGCTGGTCCAGCGGCTTCGTTGTAGGGATCTGAGTCCAATGAGCAAGGCGAACAGCACGACGACGCGGCAGCGCGAGGACGAGCACGAGCACGGCTCCGCCCACGGCGCGGCCGGCGAGCAGCTCTCCACGGCGCCCCGCGAGGAGCGTCCCGACACCGGGGCGGGCGTGCCCGCGATGAGCGTGATCGGCTGGGTGCGCTGGTTCTGGCGTCAGCTGACCTCGATGCGGGTGGCGCTGATCCTGCTGTTCCTGCTCTCCCTCGGGGCGATCCCGGGGTCGCTGATCCCGCAGACCAGCGTCGACGACATGAAGGTGCAGGCCTTCAAGGAGCGGCACACCACGCTCACCCCCGTCTACGAGGCGCTCCAGCTCTTCGACGTCTACAGCTCGGTGTGGTTCTCCGCGATCTACATCCTGCTGTTCGTCTCGCTCATCGGCTGCATCGTGCCGCGCACCGGCCAGTTCGTCGGCCAGCTGCGCAGCCGCCCGCCGGGCGCGCCGAAGCGGCTGACCCGGCTGCCCGCGTACACCACGTGGCGCACGGAGGCCGAGCCCGAGGAGGTCCGTGCGGCGGCCCTCACGGTCCTGCGGGGGCGACGCTTCCGCGGCCATGAGGTGGGTGACGCGGTCGCCGCCGAGAAGGGCTACCTCCGCGAGGCCGGGAACCTGGTCTTCCACATCGCCCTGATCGTGATGCTGATCGCCTTCGCCTCCGGGCAGCTCTTCAAGTCCGAGGGCGGCAAGCTGGTCGTCGAGGGCGACGGCTTCTCCAACACGCTCACCCAGTACGACGACTTCAAGTCGGGTTCGCTCTACGACTCCGACTCGCTGGCCCCGTTCAGCTTCGTCCTGGACGAATTCGTCGGTACGTACGAGAAGAGCGGCCCGCAGCGCGGCACCCCGCGGACCTTCGAGGCCCGGGTGACGTACACCGAGGGGGCCGAGGGCGCGGAGCGCAAGGGCGTCATCAAGGTCAACGAACCGCTCGTCGTGGACGGCACCAAGGTCTATCTGATCGCCCACGGCTACGCGCCCGTCGTCACCGTCCGGGACGGCAAGGGCAAGGTCGTCTCGAAGTCCGCCGTGCCGCTCCTGCCGATCGACAACAACATCACCTCGTCCGGCGCGATCAAGGTGATGGACGGCTACAAGGACAAGAACGGCAAGAAGACCCAGCTGGGCTTCAAGGCGTTCTTCGTGCCGACCTTCGCCGGTCACGGCAAGGGCCAGATGTTCTCGCAGTTCCCGGCGCTGGACTTCCCCGTGCTGGCGCTCAGCGCCTACCAGGGGTCGCTCGGCGTCGACTCCGGGCTCGCGCAGAACGTCTACCAGCTCGACACGTCCAAGATGAAGGAGTTCAAGGACAAGGACGGCGAGCTGCTCAAGAAGATGCTGATGCCCGGCGAGAAGCTGGACCTGCCCGACGGCGCCGGTTCCATCACCTACGAGGGCACCGAGGAGTGGGCCAGCTTCCAGATCTCGCAGCAGCCGGGCAACGGCTGGGCGCTCGGCGGAGCGGTCGCCGCCATCGCCGGACTCGCCGGATCGCTGTTCATCCAGCGCCGCCGGGTCTGGGTGCGGGCGGTCCGGGGCGCCGACGGCGTCACGGTCGTGGAGATGGCGGGCCTGGGCCGCAGCGAGTCCGCGAAGCTCCCCGAGGAACTGGGCGACCTGTCGGCCGCTCTCGTCACGACGGCGCCGGTCGTGCCGGAGAAACCCGCGGTGTCCACGTCCACGGACGTGGACGGACCCGATGCCACCAACGAGGCCGGGAGCCGGCCCGTACACCCTGCCGAAGCACCTGCCGAAGGGGCTGAGAAGTGAATCTCGCCGCCGCAACCAACGAGAGCCTGGCCGAAGCCAGCAATGTGCTGATCTATTCGTCGATGGCCGTCTACACCCTGGCGTTCTTCGCGCACATCGCGGAGTGGGTCTTCGGCAGCCGCAGCAAGGTCGGCCGCACGGCCGCCGCGCTGTCCACCTCCCCGGCCAGGGCCTCCGCCGCCCCCGCGGTGAAGGCGCAGGCGGGTGGCACGGCCGTGCTGGAGCGGCCCGAGGTCATCACCCGCTCCGCCGCCGGTACGCGTGACGTGCCCGACGGCCCGGGTGCGGCGGGCGGCACGTTCAAGGGCGACCTGTACGGCCGGATCGCGGTCTCGCTGACCGTGGTCGCCTTCCTCGTCGAGGCGGGCGGGGTGATCACCCGCGCCCTGTCCGTGCAGCGGGCCCCCTGGGCCAACATGTACGAGTTCTCCATCACCTTCTCCACGGTGGCGGTCGGCTCCTACCTGGTGCTGCTCGCGCTGAAGAAGAACGTCCGCTGGATCGGTCTCCCGCTGGTCACCACGGTCCTGCTGGACCTCGGGATCGCGGTCACCACGCTCTACACCGACAGCGACCAGCTGGTGCCCGCCCTGCACTCGTACTGGCTGTGGATCCACGTCTCGACCGCGATCCTCTGCGGGGCCGTGTTCTACCTCGGCGCGGTCGGCACGATCCTCTACCTCTTCCGCGACAGCTACGAGAACAAGCTCGCCTCCGGCGGCACGCCCGGGAAGTTCGCGTCCTCGGTCATGGAGCGGCTGCCCTCGGCGTCCTCGCTGGACAAGTTCTCGTACCGGATCAACGCGGCCGTCTTCCCGCTCTGGACGTTCACGATCATCGCGGGCGCGATCTGGGCGGGCGACGCCTGGGGCCGGTACTGGGGCTGGGACCCCAAGGAGGTCTGGTCCTTCATCACCTGGGTCGCCTACGCCGCCTATCTGCACGCCCGCGCCACCGCGGGATGGAAGGGCCGCAAGGCCGCCTACCTGGCGCTCGTCGCCTTCGCCTGCTGGCTGTTCAACTACTACGGCGTGAACATCTTCGTCTCCGGCCTGCACTCCTACGCGGGCGTCTGAGCGACCCGCGCACGACGCGAAAGGCTCCCCGGACGGAATCCCGTCCGGGGAGCCTTTCGCATGCGGTGGTGCGCCGTCAGGACGTGGGCGGGGTCTTGTCGTCGGGGCTCGTGCCGCCGTCGCGACGGCCCGGCTCCTCCTCGGCCTCCGCCTCCGCTTCCGCCTCCGGCTTCTTGTCGTCCTTCAGGGACTTCAGGAAGTCCGGGTTGTCGTCCGGGGCCACCCACTGCTGCCGCCTGTTGCGCTGCCACGAGGAGGGCCCGGCGCCCCCGGACCGGTTGTGGCGGTTCTTGCCGGCGGCGAGCCAGACGACCGGGCCGACGATCCAGAACAGCAGAATGATGAAGACCCAGGCGATCTTCGGCAGATGCTTGGTGTCCTCCTCCGAGGTGTTCAGGCAGTCGATGAACGCGTAGATCGTCAGAGCCAGCGGGACGATGAACATCAGGGCTCTCATGGTGCGTCCCCCAGGAAGTGGCGGCGGGCGGGACGATTGCCCCGTATCGCGGCCAGGGTACCGGCTCGTCAGAGACGATCCGGGGCGCGGGACGGGGGAGCCCCGGCGGGCCCGCGGGGGCTCCCGTGTCAAACTGGACCGCATGGCTTACGAC
>NZ_QWFA01000051.1 GCF_003501885.1 Streptomyces globisporus | reverse complement strand
GGCCGGGCGTGGACCGGGCGGCGGCGGGGCGTACCAGCCCTCCTGCGGCACCTCCACGGGGGCGACGGGCACATCGGCGTGGCTGCCGACGGGATAGCCGTACGCGTCCAGGGGCGGCGGTTCCACGAGGCCCGCCTTGGCGTCGTCCGTGGAGCGGTAGTCCACCAGGCCCTGCGTGAGGCGCATGTAGGCCTCCTCCAGCGACGCCTGGTGCGGGGACAGCTCCCAGAGCCGTACGTCGCAGCCGTGGGCCAGGTCGCTGATCCTCGGCAGCGGCAGCCCGGTGACCCGCAGGGCCCCGCCCGGCTCCGACATGACCCGGCCGCCCGCCTCGATGAGCGTGGCCGTCAGCTTCTGCCGGTCCTCGGGGCCGTCCTCGGGCACCCGGACCCGGGCGAAGTCCGCGGAGTTGGCGGAGATGAAGTCCGTGACGCTCATGTCGGAAAGCAGCCGGCCGCGCCCGATCACGATCAGATGGTCGGCGGTGAGGGCCATCTCGCTCATCAGGTGGGACGAGACGAAGACCGTGCGCCCCTCGGCGGCGAGCGACTTCATCAGATTGCGGACCCAGTGGATGCCCTCCGGGTCGAGACCGTTGACCGGCTCGTCGAACAGCAGGACCTGCGGATCGCCGAGCAGCGCCGCCGCGATCCCGAGCCGCTGCCCCATCCCGAGCGAGAAGCCGCTGGAGCGCCGTTTGGCGACGTCCTGGAGGCCGACGACGCCGAGGACCTCGTCGACCCGGGCCGCCGGGATACCGGCCAGCTGGGCCAGGGACAGCAGGTGGTTGCGGGCGGTACGGCCGCCGTGCACGCCCTTGGCGTCCAGCAGCGCGCCGACCTGGCGCGGCGCGTTCGGCAGGCTGCGGTAGGGGTGGCCGCCGATGGTGACGTGACCTGAGGTGGGGCGGTCCAGGCCGAGGATCATGCGCATCGTCGTGGACTTGCCCGACCCGTTGGGACCGAGGAAGCCGGTGACGGCCCCCGGCCGCACCTGGAAGGAAAGGTCGTCCACGGCCGTCTTCGCACCGTAGCGCTTGGTCAGGCCGACTGCCTCGATCATGCTCCAGCCCCATCGACTCACTCTGTCGTTCGGGGCTCGGGCCACCCGGCCGCACACCCCCGTAAGAGTTAGGAGGATAACCAGGCACTGTTGGTTCCGGCCAAGTTGCGCACAGCGTGCGAGCGGCCCGTTACGGGCTTTACGCGTCCCGCTTCTTCAGGACCAGGAAGCCGCCGAGCACCGCCGCCAGCACCCAGAGCACCATGATCCCGAGCCCTCCCCAGGGCCCGTACGGGGCGGGATCGGTGTTCATCGCGTCCGGGACGACCTGCATGATCTTCGAACCGGCCTGGTCGGGGAAGTACCGCGCGACGTCCTTGGCCCCCGGCACCGCCGCGAGGATCTGCGAGACCAGGAAGAAGAACGGCATCAGAATGCCGAGCGACAGCATCGAACTGCGCAGCATCGCCGCCACGCCCATGGAGAAGATCGCGATAAGACCCATGTAGAGCCCGCCGCCGACGACCGCGCGCAGCACGTTGTCCGCGCCGATGTCGGTACCCCGGTCGCCGAGCATGGCCTGGCTCAGGAAGAACGAGACGAAGCTGGTGAGCAGCCCCACGACCAGGGCCAGCACCCCGGCCACCGCGATCTTGCTGAAGAGGAACGTCGCGCGCTGGGGCACCGCCGCCAGCGAGGTGCGGATCATGCCGGAGCTGTACTCCGTACCGACCACGAGCACCCCGAACACCACCATCGCGAGCTGGCCGAGCACCGTCCCGGAGAAGCTGACGAAGGTCGGGTCGAACGTGGCCTGCTCGGCCTCGGAGAGGTCGTCGAACGTGGCGTTCAGCAGGGCGCTCAGTGCCGCGCCCATCACGACCGTGACCACGAACGCGGAGATGAGGGTCCAGGTGGTCGAGGAGACCGACCGGATCTTGGTCCATTCCGAGGTGAGAACCGCGGGTACCGATGCCATCGTCGTCACTTCCCCTCGGTGTCGTTGCTGCCCGGCTTGTTCCCGTTCTCGCCCCAGCCGGCCCCCACCGCGGGGGGTTCGGCCGCCGGATCCCGGTCCGAGTGGGCGTGGTACTCCACCGAGCCGGCGGTCATCTGCATGAACGCCTCCTCCAGCGAGGCCCGCTGGGAGCTCAGCTCGTGCAGCACCACCTGGTGCCGGGCCGCCAGCTCACCCAGCTCCTCGGTCGTGGCACCGTCGATCTCCAGGACGCCGCCCGCCGTCTCCACGGCCGTGAAGCCCTCCTGGTGCAGCACGTCCCGCAGCCGTTCGTACTGCGGTGAGCGCAGCCGCGTGTAGCTGCGGGAGTTCTCCTGGATGAAGTCCGCCATCGAGGTGTCGGCCAGCAGCTTGCCCTGGCCGATCACGATCAAGTGGTCGGCGGTCAGCGCCATTTCGCTCATCAGGTGCGACGAGACGAAGATCGTCCGGCCCTCCGACGCGAGCGCCTTCATCAGATTGCGGATCCAGTGGATGCCCTCCGGGTCCAGTCCGTTGACCGGCTCGTCGAACATCAGGATCTCGGGGTCGCCCAGCAACGCGGAGGCGATACCGAGCCGCTGGCCCATGCCGAGGGAGAACCCCTTGGACTTCTTCTTCGCGACCGCGCTCAGCCCGACCATGTCGAGCACCTCGTCGACCCGGCTGCTCGGGATGCGGTTGCTCTGCGCCAGGCACAGCAGGTTGTTGTACGCGCTGCGGCCGCCGTGCATCGCCTTGGCGTCGAGGAGCGCTCCGATGTACTTCAGCGGTTCCTGGAGGTCGCGGTAGTGCTTGCCGTCGATGCGCACCGTACCGCTGGTGGGATTGTCGAGATCGAGCATCATCCGCATGGTGGTCGACTTGCCCGCGCCGTTGGGGCCGAGAAAGCCCGTCACGATGCCCGGCCTCACCTGACACGTCAGATGATCGACGGCGACCTTGCTGCCGAACCGTTTGGTGAGTCCCTCGAGCTCGATCATGCGCTCACGCTAGAACGCCAGAGCGCCCGGCGCCACCACAACGGCGGAACCGGGCGCACACGGGGGTACGGCGTTGCCGCGGGGGTCAGCGGCTCTGCTGGGCCGGGACACCGCGGGTCGCGGGCTCGTCCTCCACCGGGGTGCCGGCGGCGGCCACGGCGGCGCCGGTCAGCGTCGCCAGCATCTCGCGGACGTTGGTCAGCTGCGCGTTGATCGAGTCGCGGCGGTTGGTGAGCGCCGCCAGCTCGCGCTCCGATTCGCTGCGGATCCGGTCGGCCTTGGCGTTGGCGTCGGCGACGATGTCCTCGGCCTGACGCTGGGCGGTCTCCACCGTCTGGCGGGCCCGGCGCTCGGCGTCCGTGCGGAGCTTCTCGGCCTCCAGGCGGAGCTGCTCGGCGCGGTGCTCGATCTCGGCGAGACGCTTCTCGGCCTTGGCCTGGCGGGAGGCGAGGTCGCGCTCCGACTGCTCGCGGCGCTTGGCGAGGTTGGTCTCGAAGTCGGCCGCGGCCTGGGCGGCCTTGGCGCGGGTCTCCTCGAAGAGGGCGTCGGCCTCCTCGCGCTTCTGCTGGGCGTCCTTCTGGGCGTCGGAGCGGAGCGTGTTCGCCTCGCCCTGGGCCTTCTCGACGATGCGGACGCCCTCGTCCTCGGCCTTCGCCTTGCGCTCGGCGGCGAACGACTCGGCGTCGTTGCGCACCTGCTGGGCCGCCGACTCGGCGAGCTCGCGGTGCTGCTCGGCGGCCCGGCGGGCCTCCTCGCGCAGGTCCTTGGCCTCCTCCTCGGCGAGGCGGAGAATCTTCTCGACACGGGCGCCGAGACCGGCGTACGACGGCTCGGCGTCGTTTACCTGGGCCTGGGCGTTCTGCGTTTCGAGGTGCAGCTCCTCGATGCGCTTTTCCAGAGAGGTGATTCGGGCCAGGGCACTGTCACGGTCCGCGATGAGCTTGGCGATGCGGTCGTCCACCTGACCGCGGTCGTAGCCACGGCGCACGTGCTCGAAGCCGAAGGGGGAGGAAGGGTCACTCATGGGGTTCCTGTCGAATGAGACCGGTGAGGTGATAGAGGGAATCCTAGGGGCCATTGCGGCGTGTCAGCGTGAAGATGCCGGTTTGATCTGGAGAATGACACCCCTTTTGAGTGGCTGACCCCCGGAGTGCTTGCCACTCGAAGGCTTGAATGTCCATGACGAAGCATGGCGCACTGCGGGCCGGTCACCGTTCGGACGACTTGCCCCCCGACCGTGTGCCCGCCGTCGCCGGAGCCTTGGCGCCTCCCGCGGAACCGCCGGCCGGTTTCCCGCCCCCGCCCGGAGTCTCGAAACCTTCCAACGCTTCCAGCACGTCCTGGACACGGGAGATCTCCGCATTGATGTCCTCGCGCCTGCGCACCAGGACGTCCAGCTCGCGCTTGCCCTCTTCGACCGTCGCCTCGGCCTCGGCCTTCGCCTCGGCCCGCAGCTTCTCCGCCTCGCGGATCAGCTCGGCCTTCTTGGTCTCGGCCTCCTTCAGCAGCGACTCGGCCCGTTTCACCGCGGCGATACGGACCTTGCTCGCCTCCGAATTGGCCTCCGCCATCAGCTCCTTGGCCTTGGCCTCGGCCTCGTCGCGCTGCTCGGTCGCCGCCTTCATCAGGTTGTCGACGCGCTCCCCGGCGGTCTTCATCTGCTCGGACGTCTCCCGGCGGGCCCGCTCGTGCAGCTCCTCGATCTCGCTCTCCAGCCGGGCCCGCAGCTCCTCGGCCCGCTCCCGGATCTGCGTCGCGTCACGCCGGGCGCCGACCAGCAGTTCGTCGGCGTCGGCACGGGCGCGCTCCACCAGGGTGTTGCCCTCGACGGTCGCCTCCGAGGTGATCCGCTGGGCCTCCTTGCGGGCCGCGCCGACCATCGTGTCGGACTGCGTCTCGGCCTCGGTGGCCGTACGCAGCGCCTCTTCCCGGGCCTTGTTGATGAGCTGGTCCGCCTGCTCGGCCGCGTCCGCCCGGCGCTTGGCCGCCGCCTCGCGCGCCTCGTCCAGCACCCGGTCCGCCTCCTGGCGGGCCGACGAGCGCAGCTCCTCGGCCGCCGACTCCGCCTCGTCGCGCAGCCGTTCGGCCTCCTCCTGGGCGCGGGCCGCCTGCTCCTGCGCGGAGCCGAGCCGCTCGGCCGCCTCCGTGCGCAGCCGCTCGGACTCGGCGGCCGCCTCGGCCAGCATCCGGTCCGCCTTCTCGGTGGACTCGCTGCGGCGGCGGTTGGCCTCCGTGGTGGCCTCGACGACGAGCTGCTCGGAGGCCTGGGCGGCCTCGTTACGGATGCGTTCGCTCTCGGTGGTCGACTCGCCGATCAGCCGGTCCGACTGGGCCGCCGCCTCGGAACGGATCCGGTTGGCGTCCTGCCGGGCCTCGGCACGGGCGCGCGAGGCGTCCTGCTCCGCCGACGCCAGCGCGTCGGACGCCTCGGTGCGCATCCGCTGGCTGTACTCGGAGGCGTCCGCGCGCAGCCGCTCCGACTCGGTGATCGCCTCGGCGACCGTCCGCTCGGCCAGCGCCTTCGCGGCCTCGGTCTCCTCGTGGGCCTCCTGCCGGAGCCGGCCCGACTCCTCGTTCGCCTCCCGGCGCAGCCGGACCGCGTCCTCCGAGGCCCGCTCCCGCTCCGCGTGCGCGTCGGCGCGGACCCGGTCCGCCTCCTCCTGCGCCTCGGTACGGGTGCGCTCCGCGGCGTGCTCCGCGGCGAGGCGCAGCCCGGTGATCTCCTCCTCGGCCTGCTCGTGCAGACCCGAGACGGAGTCCCGTACCTGCTGGGCGGTCTGCTCGGCCGCCGAGACCAGCTCGGTCGCCCGGGCGTCCGCCTCCTCGACCAGCCGGCCCGCCTCGGCCTGCGCCTCCTCGACGCGCTTACGGGCGGAGGCGAGCAGCTCCTCGCTCTGCTCGCGGGCCCGCTCACGCTCCTGCTCCGCCTCGGACCGGGCGGCGCCGAGCGTCTCCTCGGCCTCCCGGCGGCGGCGGGTCGCCTCCTCCTGGGCGGCGGCCAGTGCCTCGGCGGCCTCGGCCCCGACCCGCTCGGCGGCGGCCGCGGCCTCCGCGCGCACCCGGTCGGCGGTCTCCTGCGCCTCGGACTTGAGCCGCTCCGCCTCGGCGGCCGCCTCGCTCCGCAGCCGTACGGCGACATTCTCGCCCTCGGCCCGGGCCTTGGCGGCGTCCGCGGCGGCCTCGTCGCGCAGCCGCTCGGCCTCGGTCCCGGCCTGCTCGGTGAGCGCCCGCAGCCGCTCGGCCGCCTCCGCGCGCAGCCGCTCCGACTCCTCGTTCGTCTCGCGGCGGATCCGCTCGGCCTCGGTGCGGGCCTCGCCCAGCGCCTCCTCGGCGGCGGCGAGCTTCGACTCGGCCTCGGTGTGCAGCCGGGTCAGCTCGTCGGCGGCCTCGGCCTGCCGGGCGGCGACGCCGCGCTCGGTCTCCTCGCGCAGCTCGGCCGCCGCAGCCTCCGCTGCCGCCGTGACGGCCGCCGCCTGCTCCTCGGCCTCGGCCCGCAGCGCGTCGGCCTCGGTCCGGGTGCGCTCCAGCGTCTCCTCGGCCTGCTTGCGCAGGGTCGCGGCCCGCTCGGCGGCCTCGGTGCGGATGCGCTCGCTCTCGCCGTTCGCCTTGGCGCGCAGCTCGTCGGCGTCGGAGCGGGCCTTGGTCAGCAGCTCCTCGGCGGTGCGGGCGCCCTCCTCCAGCTGCTGGACCGCCTCGCGGCGGGCCTCGCCCCGGATCCGCTCGCCCTCGGCGACCGCCTCGGAGCGCAGCTGCTCGGCCTCGCCGCGCAGCCGACGGGCCTCCTCCTGGAGCTCGACCGTCTTGGCCCGGTACTCCTTGGTGTCGTCCTTGGCCGCGCCCTTGAGCTCGTCGGCCTGCTCGGCCGCCTCGCCGCGCAGCCGGTCCGCCTCGGCCTCCGCCTCACGGCGGATCCGCTCGGCCTCCTCGCGCGCCGCCTTCGTCGTCGACTGCGCGTCCTCGGATGCCTTGGTGAGCACCTCCTCGGCGCTGCGGGCCGCCTTCGCCAGCTGGGCGGCGGCGTCCTCGGCCGCCGCCGTACCGGCCTTCTCGGTCGCCTCGGCGACCAGCCGCTCCGCCTCGGCACGGGCGTCGGCGAGGGCCTGTTCGGCCTCCTCCTTGAGCGCCTCGGCGCTCTTGGTGGCCTCGCCGACCAGCCGGGCGATCTCCGACTTGGCCGTACGGGTGCGCTGTTCGTTCTGCGACTCGGCGGCGGCCAGCTGCTTGGCGGCGGCCTCCTTCGCCTCGGCGAGGACCTTCTCGGCCTCCAGGCGGGATTCCCGCAGCCGGGTCTCCGCCTCCGCGAGACGCTGCTCGGCGGTGCGGTTCAGCTCGGCGGTCTGCTGGCGGGCCTGGTCGGTCTCCGCGGTCGTGCTGGAACGCAGCTGCTCCGCGTGGCTGGTGGCCTCCTGCGCCTGGGCGGAGGCGGCCCCGAGCAGCCGCTCGGCGTCCTTGCGGGCGCGCAGCAGGATCGCTTCCGCTTCGGCCCGGGCGGTCTCGGCCTCCAAGCCGGTCCGCCGACGCGTCTCCTCCGCCAGCCGGGCGGACTCGTCGCGGGCGGCGGCCAGCGCCTGTTCGGCCTCGGCGCGGGACTCCTCCAGCAGCCGGCGGGCCTGCGACTCGGTGCGGGCGCGGAGCTGTTCGGCCCAGGCGACGTTCTCGTTGACATGCGACTCGACGGTCTGGCGGCGCTCCGCCAGCTCCTGGTCGAGCCGCTGCCTGCGCTGGACGGCCTCGGTGTGCAACTCGGCCTGGAGACGCGCCTGGTGCTCGGCGTGCTCCTGCAGGATCCGCTGCGTCTGGGCCCGGGCCTCGCGCAGTTCACGCTCGGCGTCGCTGCGCATCTGCTCGGCCTGGGCCTGCGCGGTCCGCAGCATCTGCTCGGCCTGGTAGCCGATGTCCGCGCTGTCGTAGGCGGGGCGGGTCGCGAGATTGCGCCGGGCCTCGTGCAGCTTGGCACGCAAGACCTCGACCTGGTAACCGAGGTCCTCGGCGTGCTGGACGGCCTTCTCCCGGTCGGTCTTCAGCCGGTCCATCTCGGCTTCGAACCGCGAGAGATGGTCGTCTTCAGCTCGGTGGCTCTCCTGGCGTTCGTAGCCCCGCACTGCGCGGTCCCATCCTTCCCCGAGCTCTCAACTTCTGCGAGCAGGGGAGACCCCAACCCTGGTCGTGACTCTGCACACGGGGGGCTCGCCGACGAGCGGTCCCCCGGGGAATGGTGACAGACAAACGACGAGGACGCGGTACGGCCCCGACCCGGCCCCGGCCCGGAACCGCCCACTCTACCGGGCCGGGTATGCGGCGGTCAGTGGTCCGCCCGGCTCGTGACCAGTTCGGTGAGGACACCGTGGCAGTCCTTGGGGTGCAGGAACGTGATCCGGGACCCCATCGACCCCGTCCTGGGCTCGTCGTACAGCACCCGGACGCCCTTCTCGCGGATGTCCGCGGCGTCCCCGTCCACGTCCTCCGTACCGAAGGCGATGTGGTGCACGCCCTCCCCGTTCTTCGCCAGCCACTTGCCCACGGCGGAGTCCTCCCGGGTGGGCTCCAGCAGTTGGAGGTAGGAGGCCCCGCCGTCCGAGGTCTCGTTGATCTTGAGCATGGCCTCGCGGACCCCCTGCTCCTCGTTGACCTCGGAGTGGAACACCTCGAACCCGTACGTGGCACGGTAGAAGTCGACCGTCTTGTCCAGGTCGAAACAGGCGATCCCGATGTGATCGATTCGCGTCAGCATGGATTCAGCATGGATCGACCACGGCGCTCCCGCCATGGTTACGCAACGTGCGCGCCGTCACACCGGTAGCCGGATGACGGGCGCGGGAGCGCTCAGTACATTCAGGTAAACCCTCGTTCACATCCGATCCCAAGGGGCCGTGCCCATGCCAGCAACGACCGGTACCACCACCTCAGTGATCGTCGCGGGCGCCCGGACGCCCATGGGCCGTCTCCTCGGCTCCCTGAAGAGCTTCTCCGCGGCCGACCTCGGCGGCGTCGCGATCAAGGCCGCCCTGGACCGGGCCGGCATCGGCGGCGACCAGGTCCAGTACGTGATCATGGGCCAGGTGCTCCAGGCGGGCGCCGGCCAGATCCCCGCCCGGCAGGCCGCGATCAAGGCCGGCATCCCGATGAACGTCCCCGCGCTCACCGTCAACAAGGTGTGTCTGTCCGGGCTCGACGCCATCGCGCTGGCCGACCAGCTCATCCGCGCCGGGGAGTTCGACGTCGTGGTCGCGGGCGGCCAGGAGTCCATGACCAACGCCCCGCACCTGCTCCCCAAGTCCCGCGAGGGCTACAAGTACGGCGCGATCGAGATGCTGGACTCGATGGCGTACGACGGTCTCACCGACGCCTACGAGAACATCCCCATGGGCGAGTCCACCGAGAAGCACAACGGCCGCCTCGGCCTGGACCGCGCCGCCCAGGACGAGATCGGCGCGCTCTCCCACCAGCGGGCCGCCGCCGCCCAGAAGAACGGCCTCTTCGAGGCGGAGATCACCCCCGTCGAGATCCCGCAGCGCAAGGGCGACCCGGTCCTCTTCTCCCAGGACGAGGGCATCCGCGCCGAGACGACCGTGGAGACCCTCGGCAAGCTGCGCCCCGCCTTCGCCAAGGACGGCACGATCACCGCGGGCACCTCCTCGCAGATCTCCGACGGCGCCGCCGCGGTCGTCGTGATGAGCAAGGCCAGGGCCGAGGAGCTGGGCCTCGACTGGATCGCCGAGATCGGCGCCCACGGGAACGTCGCGGGCCCCGACAACTCCCTCCAGTCGCAGCCCTCCAACGCGATCCGGCACGCCCTGAAGAAGGACGGCCTGACCGTCGACGACCTCGACCTGATCGAGATCAACGAGGCGTTCGCGGCCGTCGCCGTCCAGTCGATGAAGGACCTGGGCGTCACCTCGGACAAGGTCAACGTCAACGGCGGCGCGATCGCGCTCGGCCACCCCATCGGGATGTCCGGCGCCCGGGTCGTCCTGCACCTGGCCCTGGAGCTGAAGCGGCGCGGCGGCGGCACGGGCGCGGCGGCGCTCTGCGGCGGCGGCGGTCAGGGCGACGCGTTGATCATCCGGGTCCCGGGCAAGTAACACCGTAACGACACGAGGCAAGGCGAGAACGGAGCGGTGAACGTGGACCTGGACGTCCCCACGCTGGTCGAGCAGGCGCGAGCAGGCAGGCCGCGTGCGGTGGCCCGGCTGATCTCGCTGGTGGAGGGGGCGTCCCCGCAGCTCCGTGAGGTGATGGCGGCACTGGCCCCGCTGGCGGGCCATGCGTACGTCGTCGGCCTGACGGGCTCGCCGGGCGTCGGCAAGTCCACCTCCACCTCCGCCCTGGTCTCCGCCTACCGCCGGGCGGGCAAGCGGGTCGGCGTGCTCGCCGTCGACCCGTCCTCGCCGTTCTCCGGCGGGGCACTGCTCGGCGACCGGGTCCGGATGTCGGACCACGCCTCGGACCCGGGCGTCTACATCCGCTCCATGGCGACCCGGGGCCACCTCGGCGGCCTCGCCTGGGCCGCCCCGCAGGCCATCCGCGTCCTCGACGCGGCGGGCTGCGACGTGGTTCTCGTCGAGACGGTCGGTGTCGGCCAGTCCGAGGTGGAGATCGCCTCCCAGGCCGACACCTCCGTCGTGCTGCTCGCCCCGGGCATGGGCGACGGCATCCAGGCGGCGAAGGCCGGAATCCTGGAGATCGGCGACGTCTACGTGGTCAACAAGGCCGACCGCGACGGCGCCGACGCCACCGCCCGCGAGCTGAACCACATGCTGGGCCTGGGGGAGTCCCGGGGCCCCGGCGACTGGCGCCCCCCGATCGTGAAGACGGTCGCGGCCCGGGGCCAGGGCACGGACGAGGTGGTCGAGGCCCTGGAGAAGCACCGGGCCTGGATGGAGGAGCACGGCGTCCTGGCCGAACGCCGCACGGCCCGCGCCGCCCACGAGGTCGAGTCGATCGCGGTCACCGCGCTCCGCGAGAGGATCGCCGACCTCCGCGGCGACCGCCGCCTGCACGCCCTGGCCGAACGCATCGTGTCGGGGAGCCTGGACCCGTACGCGGCGGCGGACGAGCTGGTGGCGGGGCTGACGGAGGGCTCCTGAGCGGCCGAGCGCGCGCTGAAGGCCCCCTGAGCGGATGTGTGCCGCTCAGGGGGCCTTCAGCGCGTACGGGGCCGGGGACGGGCTCCCGTCAGTCGTCGTCGCCGTCCCGGTCGTCGTTCCGGTCGTCCCGGTCGTCCCGGTCGTCCCGGTTGTCGTCTCCGTCGTCGTCGCGGTCCACGGTGACCTTGCCGGTCTCGGCGTCCACGCGCAGTTCGTGCTGCTTGCCGTCCTTGCCCGCGATGTCGACGTCCCAGCGCAGGACGTCGCTCCGGCTGCCGTTGTCGTCGTCATCGTCGTCGTCCAGGTCGATCGACGTGACGGTGCCCGGCGCGGTCTTCAGGGCCGCTGCCGCCGCCTCGTTCAGGGTGACGGCCGAGGAGCGGGGGGCGTGGTCGTCGCGGTCGTCGTTGTCGTCGTCGCGAGTCTTGAGGACCTTGCCGTTGTCGGCGTCCACCGTGACGTCGTGCCACTTCTTGTCGGAGCCTCGGACGTCCAGCTCCCACACCGTACGGCCGTCGTGGTCGTCGTCGTCCCGGTCCAGCTCGGCCTGGGCGACCGTGCCCGGGACGCTCTTCAGCGCGGCGGCGACGGCCTGGTCGAGGGAGAGCCGGGCGTTCTTCGCGGCGGCCGGGGCCCGGTCGTCCGACCGGTCGTCGGAAGCGTCGTCCGTACGGTCGTCCCGGTCGTCGGCGAGGCTCACGCTGCTCGTGCTCCTGGTGGACGTACGGTCGCGGTCGCCGTCGCTGTCCGCGAAGGCGACGGTGGCGGCGGTGGTGCCGCCGATCAGAACGGCCGCGGTGATCGCTGCGATGGTGACGTTGCGCTTCATGAGGTTCCTCCCCGAGAGCTGCTGTGCTGTTCGACGGGTTCCACACTGCCGACCCGATGCTGAACGCAGCCTGAAGCCACCTGAAGCCTTCTTCAGGTGGAGTTTGCGAGGCTGTGCGCATGCGCCTGTTGATCGTGGAGGACGAGAAGCGTCTCGCGGTGTCCCTGGCCAGGGGACTCACCGCCGAGGGCTTCGCCGTGGATGTCGTGCACGACGGCCTGGAAGGGCTGCACCGGGCGAGCGAGGGCGGCTACGACCTGGTGATCCTCGACATCATGCTGCCCGGCATGAACGGCTACCGCGTCTGCTCGAACCTGCGCGCGGCCGGGCACGAGGTGCCCATCCTCATGCTCACCGCCAAGGACGGCGAGTACGACGAGGCCGAGGGCCTCGACACCGGCGCCGACGACTATCTGACCAAGCCCTTCAGCTACGTCGTCCTCGTCGCCCGCGTCCGGGCCCTGCTCCGCCGGCGCGGGGCCGGAACCGCCGCGCCCGTCCTGACCGTCGGCCCACTGCGCATCGACACCGCCGCCCGCCGGGTGATCCGCGGTGAGGACGAAATCGCCCTCACGGCCAAGGAGTTCGCCGTACTGGAGCAACTCGCCCTGCGCGCCGGGCAGGTGGTGAGCAAGGCGGAGATCCTGGAGCACGTCTGGGACTTCGCCTACGACGGCGACCCGAACATCGTCGAGGTCTACATCTCCACCCTGCGCCGCAAGTTGGGGGCCGCCACCATCCGTACCGTACGGGGCGCCGGCTACCGGCTGGAGGCGACATGAGGTCCGTCCGGGCCAGGGCCGCCCTCGGGGCCACCCTGGTCGTCGCCGTCGCCCTGATCGGGGCCGGTCTCGCCGTGCTCCTGGTCCTGCGGGCCAACCTGATCGACCAGGCGGACCTCCAGGCCGAGGTGGCGGCCCGCGACGTGGCCGGACAGCTCGCCACGGGCACCCCGTACGACGAGGTGGAGCTGGACGACGAGGAGGACCACCCGGTCCAGGTGGTCGACGAGGAGGGCCGCGTCGTCCTCGTCTCCAAGGACCTGCGGGCCGTCACCGGCACCGGCACGACGGGCGTCGCCCCGGTGCCGTCGGCCTCGGCGGGGGCCACCCCGTCACCCGACGACGATGACGACGGCGATGACGACGGGGGCGACGACAGCAGCCGACCGGACTCGGGCGAGGTGTCATCCGACGACCCGGAGTTCTCCGACGGCACCGCCACCGTCGACCGCACCACCGCCGACTACCGCTTCGCCGCCGTCGAGGCGACCACCCGGGAGGGGGTCACCCTGACCGTCTACGCGGGCGCGCCGCTCGCCGCCGAGCAGGAGGCGGTCGACACCGTGCGCGGGGCCATGCTGACCGGGCTGCCGGTGCTGCTGGTCGTCGTCGCCGGGGTGACCTGGCTGGTGACCCGGCGCGCACTGCGGCCCGTCGAGGGCATCCGCCGCGAGATGGCCGCCATCACCGCGTCCGAGGACCTGGCCCGCCGGGTGCCGGAGCCCGATTCGCGGGACGAGATCGCGGCGCTGGCCCGGACGACGAACGAGACGCTCACCGTCCTGGAGGCGTCCGTGGAGCGGCAGCGGCGGTTCGTCGCGGACGCCTCGCACGAACTGCGTTCCCCGATCGCCTCGCTCCGCACCCAGCTGGAGGTGGCCGAGGCCCACCCGGAGCTGTTGGACCTCCCGGGCGCGGTCGCCGACACCGTACGGCTCCAGGTGCTGGCGGCGGATCTGCTGCTGCTGGCCCGGCTGGACGCGGGGGAGAAGCCCGGCGGCGGGACCGTGGAGCTGGGCGCGCTGGTCCGCGAGGAGGTCTCGCAGCGCACCGGGGACCGGATCGCGGTGACGGTCGAGGTCCCGGAGGGCGGCGCGTTCGAGGTGAACGGGTCGCGCGGGCAGCTGTCCCGGGTGATCGGCAATCTGCTGGACAACGCCCAGCGGCACGCGGAGAGGAGCGTCGCGGTGTCGGTGGCGGCCGACGGGCACGGCGTGCGGGTCGAGGTCCGGGACGACGGGGCGGGCGTCCCCGAGGGCGAGCGGGAGCGGATCTTCGAACGGTTCGTCCGGCTCGACGACGCCCGCAGCCGGGACGACGGCGGCGCCGGCCTGGGCCTCGCCATCGCCCGGGACGTTGCCGCGCGTCACGACGGAACGCTGACGGTGCACCGGGCGGCCGAGGGCGGCGCGGCCTTCCGGCTGTGGCTGCCGCGCCCGGCCTGATCCGCCGGGCACGCCCTCGCCGCTAAAGCTTGCCGCGCTTGCCGCGCAGGTGTTCCGCGATCGGGGTCAGCGCCGCGTGCAGACCGGTCAGCTCCTCGGGGGACAGCAGGTCCATGAAGTGCTGCCGCACCGAGTCGACGTGGTGCGGGGCGACCTTCCGCATGGTCTCCGCGCCGTGCTCGGTGAGGACCGCGAACAGTCCGCGCCGGTCCGATTCGCAGTGCGTACGCCGCACCAGACCGGCGGTCTCCATGCGGGTGATCTGGTGCGAGAGCCGGCTCTTGGACTGCAGGGTGGCGGCGGCGAGGTCGCTCATCCGCATCCGCTGGTCGTCCGACTCGGAGAGGTTGACCAGGATCTCGTAGTCGTTCATGGTCAGGCCGAACGGCTGGAGGTCCTTCTCCAGCTGGTGCATCAGCAGCCTGCTGACGTCCAGGTGGGTGCGCCAGGCGCACTGCTCCGCGTCGCTCAGCCAGCGGGTGGCCGTCTCGGTCTCCATATATGGATTCTACCTAAGAAGTTGAAAGCCGGACGAAATCAGGGAGGTCTGAGGAGTGTGACAATCGGCGCAGACGTTCGATGTCACACTCCGCAGACTACCGCTCACAAGCCGAAGCGACGCTGGAGGTCCCCCAGCTGGCCGGGCATGCGCGGGGTGGAGCCGTGTTGACCCCCGCCGCCCGGGACGCCCGGCTCGTTCGGCACGATCCCCGTCGCCTGCTCCGCCATCAGCGCCTCGGACGACTGGAGCAGCACGGTGCCCGCCCCGACGAACTCGAACTGGTGCTCCTCGCCCGATGTCCCGCCGATCCCCGTCAGTGACCGGATCCCGCCCATGACGCCCGTCATGTACCCGTGGTCGTAGTGGTGGCAGGGGGAGGGGCAGTCGGCCCACCCCACCAGGGCCTGCGGGTCCACCCGCAGCGGCGGCTCCATGAAGACCACCGGGCCGTTGGACGCGGCCACGAACTTCCCCGTGCCGATCAGCGTCACGAACCCGGGCACGATCGACTGCTTCAGCGCGAGCGACGGCTCGTACGCCAGCAGGTTCCCGGACCGGATCGTCAGGTTCCCGTCGTCCAGGTCGAAGGAGTTCACATCGAAGGCCCGGTCGGCCAGCAGCATCTTCCCGCTGCCCTCGGCCACCACCCAGTCGCTCGCGTGCAGCGGCGAGTGGAAGCTCGTGCGCACCAGCCGCTCGAACCGGCCGTGCCCGATGCCGTCGAAGCTGATCTGCCCGTAGTAGGCGATCATCCTGCCCTTCTGCAGGAACCACCGGCTCCCCTTGAGCTCCACGCAGAAGGTGTAGGAGTTGACGTTGTCGTCCGACGGCAGCGTCATCGGATCGAAGACCACGGGCGTGCTCACAGCTTCTCCTCGGATGCCTGGACGTACACCGCACCGCTCCCGCTCAGCTCCAGCTGGAACGCCTCGCCGGAGCCCCGCCCCACCATGTCCCGCCAGCCGACCGCCGTGGAGAGCTTGTTGCGGACCTCCCCGTGGTGGGCGACATAGGCCTGCGGGTCCACATGAACGTCCCGGCCCGGGGTGATCGGCAGCTCGATCACCCCGCCGTGCGCCATCACCGCGACCGCGCCGTGCCCCTTGAGCGTGGTGGTGAACAGGCCCTGGCCGGTCACCTGGCCGCGCACCATGCCCATCACCCCGCCCTGTGAGCCCATGAACATCGTGCCCTGCTGGAGCGTCCCGTCGAAGGCGAGCAGCCGGTCGGCCTCCACGTACAGGGTGTCGCCGGACAGGTTGATCACCTGGATGTGGTGGCCGCCGTGGCCGAACATCACCGTGCCCGACCCCTCGACCGTCATCAGCGGCGTCGCCTCGCCCGCCACCCGGCGGCCGATCATCGACGCGACGCCGCCCTGGCCGCCCTGGATGTTCGGGGTGAACGACACCTCGCCCCGGTACGCCAGCATCGCGCCGCGCTGGCTGAACAGCTTCTGGCCCGGGGCGAGCGTGGCCTCGACCATCTTGGAGTTGATCTCGCGGAACGGCATCAGACATCGCCCCCGACGGTGTTGCGCTCGCTGGGCTGGACGTAGACGAGTCCGTCGCCCTCGAAGCGGATCTGGAACGCCTCGCCGGAGCCCTCGCCCATCAGCGTCCGGAAGTTCACACCCGACTGGAAGCTCTGCTGGAGCCGGCCCTGATGGGCGATGTACGCGCCGGGGTCGACCATCAGCGGATACTGCGGCGAGACCCGCAGCAGCACCGCGGCCCCGTCCGACATGATCGCCGCCTGCCCGGTGCCCTCCACCGTGGTGGTGAACAGGCCGTTGCCGCTCGCGCCGCCGCGCAGCCCGGTGAACGTGGTGCCCGTGCGCAGCCCGGAGTCGGTGGCCAGCAGATTGCTCGCCTCCACGTACAGGGTGTCGCCGTGCAGCGAGACCAGATTGATCTCGCTCGCCCGGTCGGCGAAGTAGCAGGTGCCCTGCCCGGACACCTCCATCACCGTCATCTGCTCGCCGGTCAGCCGGCGGGTCACCATGCCGCGCAGCCCCTCACCGCCGCCGGACATCTTCTTGAAGCTCATCCGGCCGTCGTACGCGACCATCGAGCCGTTCTTCGCCTTGACGGCGTCGCCGGTCAGATCGACGGCGAGCGTCTTGCTGCCTTGGAGTCGGAACATCGCCACGCCCCGAAGGTAGCCCGCAGCCCCGCGCCCGTACCAGGTCCCGCGCAACCGTTACGCCCCTGATGCTCCCCTGATGCGCACCCGGACCGGCCCTGATATGCGGTGATACGCACAACCGTGCCCCCCGGCGGCCCCGGCGCCGGGGGCGTACCGGCGCGATGCCACAATGGGGGCGGCTTGTGCCCGTGTTCACAAGCCCGCCCGCCCCCTCTCACCGAAGGTGCCCTCGTGGACATCAAGACCGCTTCCGCCCTGCACCGGCTGCGCCTCATCTCGCTTCCCGAGGCGCTCTCCTTCCCGGCGCTGCTCATTTTCGGCTCGCTGCTCATGCGCGTCTCGGACATCGACTTCCTGATGCCGCCCCTCGGCATGATCCACGGCGTCCTCTTCACGATCTACGTCGTGTTCCTGCTGGATGTCTGGGTCAAGGCCAAGTGGCCGCTCAAGCGCGTCGCGCTCTTCTTCCTCCTCGCCGTCATCCCCTTCGGCGGGCTCTACGGCGACAAGCTCCTCAAGAAGTACGAGGCCGACGGCGTCATCGCCGCCCGCGCCCGTCGCGAGGGCACGGTCAGCGCATGATCGTCGCGTTCTCGGTCTCGCCGCTCGGTGTCGGTGAGGACGTCGGGGAGTTCGTCGCCGACGCCGTGCGGGTCGTGCGGGAGTCCGGGCTCCCCAACCGCACCGACGCGATGTTCACCTCCATCGAGGGCGAGTGGGACGAGGTCATGGACGTCGTCAAGCGCGCCGTGGCCGCCGTCGAGGCCCGCGCCGGTCGCGTCTCCCTGGTACTGAAGGCCGACATCCGGCCCGGCGTCACCGACGGTCTGACCTCGAAGGTCGAGACCGTGGAGCGGTACCTCGGGGGCGCCTGACCCTCTGACACCCCGCTCGCGCGGCCCGTGCCGCGTTCACCCGAAAAGCCCCCGGCGCCACACGGCCGGGGGCTTTTCTGGTACCGGACCAAAAACCGCTCACTCGGACCTGCCAAGTCGACACACCGTTAGCCGTCCCCTTCTGTGGGGATATCAACCCGTTCGACAGTGGGAGGCACGGTGCGGTCGGAGGGCTACGACTACGACACCTACAGCCGGCTCGCGGGTCCGCTCACGGAGCCGGAACCGACGGGGTACCGGGTGCGGTACAGGAGCCTGCTCTCGACGGAGAAGCACCGAATAAGAGCCGTCCTGCTGATGACGCTCGCCCCGGTGCTCACCGGGATCCTCCTGCTCTACCTGGTCTGGCCCACGCACTGGACCGAGCGGGAGAACGGGGAGCGCTGGCTGGTCGTCGCCGACGCCGTGATGCTGGCGTCGATCGCCCTGATCGAGCTGTTCATGCTGGTCAACGTGGTCTCGATCGCGCACGCCACGCTCGTCGCGCGGGACCCGGTCCCGGTGACGCCCGAGCCCGGCACCCGGGTCGCCTTCCTGACCACGTACGTCCCCGGCAAGGAACCGCTCTCCATGGTCCGCGCCACCCTCAAGGGCGCCGTACGGATCGAGCACCCCGGCCCGCTGGACGTCTGGCTGCTCGACGAGGGCGACGACCCCGGCGCCCGGATGCTCTGCGCGGAGCTCGGCGTCCACCACTTCACCCGGCGCGGCGTCCCCGAGTGGAACCGCGACAAGGGCGTCCACAAGGCGAGGACCAAGCACGGCAACTACAACGCCTGGATCGCCCTGCACGGCGGCGACTACGACTTCTTCGCCTCCGTCGACACCGACCACGTGCCCATGCCCAACTTCCTGGAACGGATGATGGGCTACTTCCGCGACCCGGACGTCGCCTTCGTCGTCGGACCGCAGGTCTACGGGAACTACGACTCGGCCGTCACCAAGGCCGCCGAGTCGCAGCAGTTCCTCTTCCACGCCCTGATCCAGCGCGCGGGCAACCGCTACGGCGCCCCCATGTTCGTCGGCACCAACAACGTCGTGCGCATCGCCGCGCTGCGCCAGGTCGGCGGCCTGTACGACTCGATCACCGAGGACATGGCCACCGGCTTCGAGATCCACCGCCGCCGCAACCCGAGCACCGGGCGCTACTGGCGTTCCGTCTACACCCCCGACGTGCTCGCCGTGGGCGAGGGCCCCGCCTCCTGGACGGATTTCTTCACCCAGCAGCTGCGCTGGTCGCGGGGGACGTACGAGACGCTGTTCAAGCAGTACGGCAAGGCGCTCTTCCGGGTGCCTCCCGGGCGGCTTTTCAGCTACACGCTGATGCTCGTCTACTACCCGATGACCGCGGTCAACTGGCTGCTCGGCATTCTCAGCTGTGTGCTGTTCCTCTGGTTCGGCGCGTCCGGCACCCAGGTCGCCGCCTCCATCTGGCTGATGCTCTACAGCGACGCCGCCGCCCTCCAGATCGGGCTCTACCTCTGGAACCGCCGCCACAACGTCTCGCCCCACGAGCCCGAGGGCTCCGGCGGCCTGGCGGGCATGGCCATGTCCGCGCTCTCCGCGCCGATCTACCTGAAGTCGCTGGGCTCGGCCGTGCTGCGCACCGACGGCCGGTTCGTCGTCACACCCAAGGGCGGCCAGGCCTCCCCGGACCGGCTGCTCACCTTCCGGATCCACCTCTTCTGGGCGGCGGTCCTGCTCTCCTCGCTCGCCGCGTCCGTCTACCTCGACCACACCCATGTCGCGATGCGGACCTGGGCGACGCTGGGCCTGGCGATATCCCTCTCCCCGGTCGTCGTCTGGGCCTGGACCGTCCGGCAGGACAAGCGCGCCGAGGCCGCGCGCGCCGTCCCCGTCCCGGCGCCCCCGCCGCCCGAGCCGGCGTACGTCACCGCCACGACGGCCCCCGTCCCGCCGACGACCACCGCGGCGAGCGCCGGCACCACCGCCACCACCACCGCAGGAGGGAACTGAGCCATGGCCTACCGGCCCTCGAAGAAGACGAGGAAGACGCTCCTTGGCGGCGGCGCGGTGGTGCTGCTCGCCGGGCTGAACGCACCCGCGGCCCTGTCCTTCGCCGAGGACAGGTACCACGCCTACAAGATCGACCAGCCGGCGTACAAAGCGGAGTACGGCTCCTGGGAGCAGGTGAACATCCCCAAGGAGTACCGCACCAACGCCATCCACGCGGCGCTCCTGCACACCGGGAAGGTGCTGATCGTCGCGGGCTCCGGCAACGACGAGGCCCACTTCGACGAGGGCACCTTCGACACCGTGCTGTGGGACCCGGCCGAGAACACCTTCCAGAAGATCCCCACCCCGGAGGACTTCTTCTGCGGGGGCCACGCCCAGCTCCCCGACGGCCGCCTCCTGATCGCGGGCGGCACCGCCCGCTACGAGGTGCTCGACGACAAGGTGGAGCGGGCCGGCGGCGGCATGCGGGTCAAGAACGAGAACCCGGACAAGCCGCTGAAGCTCAAGAAGGGCACGGTCTTCCGCTCGCCCTCCGGCGTGGAGTACCGCGCCAAGTTCGACGTCACCGTGCCCAAGGCCAAGCGCGAGTTCGAGGTCGACTACTTCGAGAGCGGCCAGATGAAGCCGTGGAAGACGAAGGTGACCGCCGCCGAGCAGCGGGTCTTCGTCGAGGCGGTGAACGAGGGGCCGGACGCGGTGACGACGGACGCCGCCCAGTACGAGATCGTCGGGCTCAAGGGCAAGGAGGCCGACAACGCGTACGGTCTCGCCGAGAAGATCACCATGGACAAGCAGGACTTCCAGGGGATCCGGGCCGCCTACGAGTTCGACCCGACGGCGGAGAAGTACATCAAGGTCGACCCCATGAAGGAGGCCCGCTGGTATCCGACGCTCGTCGGTCTGGAGGACGGCCGGGTGCTCTCCGTCTCCGGTCTCGACGACGTCGGCGCGATCCTCCCGGGGGACAACGAGATCTACGACCCGAAGACGAAGAAGTGGTCCAAGGGCCCCTTCCAGTACTTCCCGACCTACCCGGCGCTCTTCCTGACCAAGGGCGGCAAGCTCTTCTACCCGGGCGCCAACGCCGGATACGGCCCGGCGGAGAAGGGGCGCGAGCCCGGGATCTGGGACATCAAGAAGAACACCTTCACCAAGGTCCCCGGCCTCACCGACACCGACCAGCTGGAGACGGCCGCCTCGCTGATGCTGCCGCCCGTGCAGGACCAGAAGGTGATGGTGCTGGGCGGCGGCGGGGTCGGCGAGTCCAAGAAGTCCACGGCGCGTACGGCCGTCATCGACCTCAAGGAGGACAGCCCGGCCTTCCAGCCCGGCCCCGATCTGCCGCAGGGCACGCGCTATCTGAACAGCGTGATCATGCCCGACGACACCGTCTTCACCAGCGGCGGATCCGAGGACTACCGGGGCCGCGGGGCCAGCAACATCCTGAAGGCCCAGTCCTACGACCCGAAGACCAACACCTTCAAGGAGGCCGCCGAGCCGACGGTGGGCCGCAACTACCACTCCGAGGCGCTGCTGCTGCCCGACGGACGCGTGGCGACCTTCGGCTCCGACTCCCTCTACGGCGACAAGGACAACACCAAGCTCGGCAAGTTCGAGCAGCGCATGGAGGTCTACACCCCGCCCGCCCTGCACCGCGGCAAGGACAAGCGTCCGGTGATCGGCAACGGCCCCGAGAACGCCGAACGCGGCACGACGGTCGCATACGAGAGCGCCGACGCGGACCGCATCGCCACCGCCCGGCTGATGCGCCCGAGCGCCGTCACCCACACCACCGACGTGGAACAGCGCTCCATCGAGCTGGGGCTGAAGAAGTCCGGCGGCAAGCTGAGCGTCACCGTGCCGGACGACCCCACGCTGGTGCCGCCCGGCTGGTACATGCTCTTCGTCACCGACACCGACGGCGTCCCCTCCGAAGCGAAATGGGTCAAGGTCGCCTGAGGAGGCATAGCGGGAGGCACCCGCGCGCGTCAGTACGGTCAGGGAGGGCAGGGGGCCCGCCCGGGAGGAGAAGGTGACCGTGGACGCGGCAGGCCAGGAGAGCTTCCGGGAGTTCGTCAGCAACCGCTCGCCGGCGTTGCTGAAGACGGCCGTGCTGCTCAGCGGCGGGGACCGCCACGCGGGCGAGGATCTGCTGCAGAACGCGCTGATCAAGGCCGCCGGGCGGTGGGGGCGGATCGACGAACCCGAGGCGTACGTACGCCAGATCCTCTACCGGCAGCAGGTCAGCCGCTGGCGGCTCAAGGGGCGCAGACGGGAGCTGACGGTCGCCGAGCCGCCCGACCGCGGCAGCGGCACGGACGGCGCGGGAGCCACCGAGCTGCGGCTCGTGATGCGTGAGGCCCTGTCCCGGCTCACCGCTCGGCAGCGCACCGTCCTCGTGCTGCGCTTCTTCGAGGACCTGCCCGAGGCCGACGTGGCCCGGCTCCTCGGCTGCTCGGTGGGCACCGTGCGATCCACCACCCACCGCTCCCTGGCTCGGCTGCGCGCCCACGCTCCCGAACTCATCGCCCTCGGCGGGCCCGGCGCGGAGCAGCCGTCGTCCCGCAGTCTCGCCGCCGTGGAGGTACGACCGTGAACGTCGAGGAACTCGTCCGTGACTCCCTGCGCGAGCAGGCATCCGACGTCCCGCCCCCGCGCTCCGGGTTCGCCGACCGGATCCTCGCCGCACGACGGCGTCGCCGGGCCCGCACCCTCGCCGCGGCCGCGGGCACCACGGCCCTCGTCGTCGCGGCGGCCGTCGGCGTGCCCACGCTCCTCGACGCCGGCCCGGACGACGGACGGGGCCGGGGGATCCACGCGGTCGGCGGGGAGGTCTCCGACCGGGGCGTCCTGAGCCATGTCGACCAGTCCCCACCGCGCGACAAGATCGCCGTCGGCGACCAGGTCCTCGCCGCGTACTCCACCTCCAAGAAGGTCCGGCAGCCCAACCGCGACGAGATCGTCGAGCGGACCTATTCGGTGCTGAACCAGGAGACCGGCCGCTACGAGGTGGACGAGCGCTGGTCCTTCCTCGCCGTCGCGCCCGGCATGCGGACCGCCGCCGTCCTGGAACGCGAACTGCCCGCCCCCCGCATCGGGCTGCTCGACCTCCGTACCGGCGAGGTGACCCGCTGGATCCCGCTGGCCCAGGGTGTCGGCGGCCTCTTCTTCTCGCCCGACGGCAGCAAACTGGTGGCCACCACGTACGACAAGAACCCGGACCGCGCCTACTGGGCCCACAAGGTCCAGGTGAACGACGACCTGGAGCCGCAGCGGGTGCCCTGCCGCACGGGGTTCGCCGTCGTCGACGTGGCGACGGGTGACTCGGACTGGCACGCCCTGCCCGCGTTCACCGACAGGGGCATGGGTTTCGGCTCCGGCGAGAACCTGCGCTTCAACGCCGACGGCACCCTGCTGTACGAGCCCATCAACATGGACCCGGGCGTCGTCTACCGCGACTTCCACGGCGAGAAGGTGGCCGTTCCGGCCGAGGAGGCGCACGTGGACCTGATGTTCGCGCCCGCCGGCCTCTCCCCGGACGGCAAGCTCGTCGCCGGGCCCTTCGCGGGCGGTGTGAAGACCACCGCCACCCAGGTCCTCGACCCCCGGACGGGCAAGCGTGTCGCCAAGCTGCGGGGCCAGGAACTCCTGGTCTGGGTCGACAACGAGCGGCTGATCGCCTGGGACATCGCCCCGGGCGGCGGGGAGTACGAGAACCGGCTGGTACTCGTCGGCATCGGCAGCGAGAAGACGGTCTCGCTCAGCGGCGCCCGAACACCCAAGGACCACTCGGCGCAGCGCTGGGAGCCGATCTTCGCCCGGAGCTGAGAGCGCGCTGCGGGCTCAGGAGGCGGCGCGCCGGGCGAGGCCGAGGGCGTACTCCGGCCACCAGTCGCCGGCCGGCGGGCCGCCCCGGCAGGTGCCGTCGGAGTCGCCGGGCCGCTTGATCCACAGGTAGGCGTCGAGCCGGTCGTCGCCCGTGTCGGTGGTCGGGGGCGTGCCGAGCCCCCGGCCCGGCGGATTGCACCAGGCCTCCTCGCGGCCCCCGGACAGGGGGCCGTTGCCGTTGCGGCTGGTGTCGATCACGAAGTGCGAGCCGCCCACGGCGTCGGAGAGCTGTCCCGCGTACGTCTTCACGCTGTCGTTCGACTGGAAGTTGGAGACGTTCAGCGAGAAGCCGTCGGCCCGCTCGACGCCCGCCTGCCGCAGCGGCTGCGCCATCTTGGCCGGCTCGTCGATCCAGTCCGGGTTGCCCGCGTCCAGGTAGACCTTGGTGTTCGGGAGGGCCCCCAGGGTGTCCACCGCCTCGGAGAGGAGCTGGTAACGCTCGGCGTGGTGCTCGGGCGGGGTGCAGCCGTCCGTGATGTGAGGGAGGGCGTCCGGCTCCAGGATCACGGTCGCGCGCGCGTCCCCGACGGCGTCGGCGAACTCCCCGATCCAGGAACGGTAGGCGTCCGCGTCCTTCGCACCGCCCGCGGAGTACAGCCCGCAGTCGCGGTGCGGGATGTTGTACGCCACGAGCACGACGGTCTTCTTCGTCCGGGCCGCGGACCGCACGGCGGCCCGGATCCCCGGGGCCGGGTCGTCCCACGCGGGCCAGTCCGCCACCGGCCGCTCGGAGATCCGCCGGAGGATCTTCGCCTCCGCGTCGCGCCCCTCCTTCTCCCAGGCGCGAACCTGGCGGGCCGCGTCGCTGTTCGGGTCGACCCAGAACGGGGAGGCCGCGCTCGGGGCGGGCTCCCCCCGGACGAGTCCGTCCCCCTCCTCGGCGGCCCCGGTGACGCGCGGCTCCGGGGTCGAGCACCCCGCGGTGAGGGCGGTCGCCAGGGCGAGGGCGGCCAGGACACGGACGGTACGGGGGAGAGTGCGCGGGACGATGCTGCGGCCGGACATCCAGACCCCTCGGGCGGCGATGACTCACGGATACGGAGCAGGGGAGTACGCGGGAAACGTGGCAATCGTGACATAACGGTTACCGAGGGTGGTGGCGCGACACCGTCCGTGACGCGTCTGTACGTACGTCCGCGGGCGCGCCTTCACTCCGAGGCCGCCAGCGCGATCCCCAGCGGTGTGCGCTCGTACAGCACCTGGTGCCCGTACCGCCGCGAGGTCAGCAGCCCCGCTCCGCGCAGGACGGACAGGTGGGCCGAGACGGACGACGGGGCGAGGTCCAGCAGATGGGCCAGGGTGGTGGTGCCCGCCGGTTCGTCCAGCGCGCACAGCACGGCGGCCCGGGCCCGGCCGAGCAGCAGCCCGAGCGCCTCGGGGGTCCGCTCGCCGGCTCCGGACCAGAGCCCGCCGATACCGCGCGCCGGATAGATCAGCCCCGGCTGCCACGGCTTCTCGTGACCGCCCACCACCTCCGGCCAGACGAAGACGCTCGGCATGAGCACCAGACCCTGCCCGCCCAGCACTCGCTGGTGGTCACCCCGGGTCCCGGCCAGGGTGAGCGTCGAGCCGTTCCAGCTCAGCCGCGGGCTCACCTCGCCCAGCAGCTGTTCCAGGCCGCTGTCCGCGAGCCGCCGGGAGTGGTGGGCGATGTCGGCCTCCAGCAGCGCCCGGAGCCGGGGCCAGTACGGCTCGATCAGCGTCTGCCAGACCCGCTCCAGCAGATCGGCGAGCTCGCGCACCGCCCGCGCCGGATCGGCCAGCAGCCGCCGCCCGGTCGCCGAATCGGCCCCGCCGGGCCGGTCCGCCAGGGCCAGCGCCATGTCGGCCCGCGCCACCTCCGGATCGGTCGCCCGGACGGCCGCGATCTCCTCCTCGAAGGTGGCGAGCGGGCCGATCGGCGGCGGGCAGATGAAGTCCGGGTTGTGACCGGCGTCCGGCATGAGCAGCCACAGCGGCTCCAGGTCCAAGGCCGCGGCCGCCTCCCGGATCCGGCGGAGCCACGGCAGGTGGTAGCCGTGGCGGTAGGGGCGGGAGAGGGTGCGCACGGCTTCCTGGGTCTCGAACAGCGGCGAGAGCGCGAACCGGCAGCGCAGCAGGTCGCTCTCGCCGAAGTGCAGCTGGAACGGCACGCCTCTCCCTCCGCCGCGAAGCCCCTGCGGGCCCTCAACATTCGTGCTGAGCCGAAAGTCTACGGACGGCGGGGGCCCGGGCCCCAGTCTCGTCCCATGCCGAACGACAGCCCCGCCCCGGCGGACACACCCCGTACCCCGCCCGCCGCGGTGGCGCAGGTCCCGGCTCCGTTCCCGGAGCGTGCGGCCTTCCCCGACCCGGGCCCCGGGCCCACGCTCCGGGACCCCGGGCCCCTGGCCCCCGCCGCACCGGGACCGGGCTCGGGTCCCGACGCCCCGGCGGGGGCCGCCGCCCCGCGCGGCTACCGCGCGGTCTTCGCCGTGGCCGAGTTCCGGGCCGTCTTCGCCGCGCATCTGCTCTCGCTGCTCGGCGTCGTCGTCAGCGAACTGGCGCTCACCGTCCTCGTCTACGACCTCACCGGCTCCCCGCTGCTCAGCGCGCTGACGTTCGCCCTGGGGCTGCTCCCGTACATCGTCGGCGGGACGCTCTTCGCCGGGGTCGCCGACCGCTACCCGGCCCGCCGCGTCCTGGTCGTCTGCGATCTGCTCTGCGCGGCGTGCGTCGCCGTGATGCTCGTGCCCGCCACCCCGGTCGCCGGGCTCCTCGCGCTGCGCTGCCTGGTCGCCGCGATCGCGCCCGTCTTCACCGGGACCCGGATGGCGGCCCTCACCGACATCCTCGGAGAGGGCGACCTCTACGTCCTGGGCCGCTCCCTCCTGCGGATCGTCTCGCAGAGCGCGATGCTCATCGGGTTCGGCGCCGGCGGGGTGCTGCTCACCGTGCTGTCCCCGCGCGGCGCGATCACCGTCACCGTGGTGACCTTTCTCTGCTCGGCCGCACTCCTGCGCCTCGGCACCCGCGACCGCCCCGCCCGCGCCACCACCGCCGACGGCGGCGGAACCCTCCTCAGGGAGTCGCTCTCGGGTGCCCGCCTGGTCCTGGGCGACCGTCGCGTCCGCGCCCTGATGCTCCTGTTCTGGCTGCCCGCGATGTTCGTCGTGGCTCCCGAGGCGCTCGCCGCCCCCTACGCCGACGCGATCGGGGCCTCGCCCGCCGCGCTCGGGCTGCTGCTCTGCGCGATGGCCGTCGGGCACATCGGGGCCGAACTGTTCGTCGGGTCCGCGCTCAGCCCCCGTAACCGCTCCCGGATCGTCCTGCCGGTCGCCGCCCTCGGCCTGCTGCCGCTGCTCGTGTACGCGGCCCGGCCCGGGCTGCCGCTCGCCCTGGCCGCGCTCGCGCTCGCCGGGGCGGGAGCCGCGTACGTCATCGGGCTCGACCAGTGGTTCGTCGACGCCGTGCCCCAGGAGCTGCGCGGCCGGGCCATGACGCTGCTCACCGCCGGGCTGATGACCGTCCAGGGCCTCGGGATGGCGCTGGCGGGGCTCGCGGCCGAGTTCTTCCCGGTCCACCAGGTGGTCGCCGGATCCGGAATTATCGGTACCGTCTGCACGCTCCTGCTCGTGGCCGAGGTCCGCCGGACGGGCCCCGGACGGATGTCCGATACCGAAGGACGAGACGGGGCTGACCGGCATGTGACCAGTCGGTAAGGTCAATGCCGTGCCGAAGCCGCTCAGCCTTCCCTTCGATCCCATCGCCCGCGCCGACGAGCTCTGGCAGCAGCGCTGGGGCCCCGTGCCCTCGATGGGGGCGATCACCTCGATCATGCGGGCCCAGCAGATCCTGCTCGCCGAGGTCGACGCCGTCGTCAAGCCGTACGGGCTGACCTTCGCCCGGTACGAGGCGCTGGTGCTGCTCACCTTCTCCAAGGCCGGGGAGCTGCCGATGTCCAAGATCGGCGAGCGGCTGATGGTGCACCCCACCTCGGTCACCAACACCGTGGACCGGCTGGTGAAGTCCGGCCTGGTCGACAAGCGGCCCAACCCCAACGACGGCCGCGGAACCCTCGCCTCCATCACGGACAAGGGCCGCGACGTCGTCGAGGCGGCCACCCGGGACCTGGTCGCCGTCGACTTCGGACTCGGGGTCTACGACTCCGAGGAGTGTGCCGAGATCTTCGCCATGCTGCGCCCGCTGCGGGTGGCGGCCAAGGACTTCGAGGAGCGCTGAGCGCGGCCTTCCGGTAGGAGGGGCCGCGCGAAGATCGCCCCGGACGCCCGGTTACGCTCGATGTCATGAAACAGAACGTGCTCACCCGCTACCGGGTGATGGCCTACGTCACCGCCATCTGGCTGCTCGTCTTCACTGTGGCGATCATCGCGAAGTACGGCTTCGGGACCGGCGACACCATGCTGATCTCCCAGATCCACGGCGTGCTGTTCATCGTCTACGTCGTCTTCGCCTTCGACCTCGGCTCCAAGGCGAAGTGGCCCTTCGGCAAGCTCCTGTGGGTGCTGGCCGCGGGCTGCATCCCCTTCGCCTCGTTCTTCGTCGAACCGAAGGTCAGCCGCGAGGCCCGCGCCCTGGTCACCGACCCGGCCCCGGCCCCCGCGAAGGTCTGACCCGGCGCCTCCGGCACCCCGCGAACCGCCCCGCGCACAAAGCGCCGGGCGGTTTGCCATCGACATTTACTAGGACGTCCTAGTAAATTCGAGGGTATGGACGCTGACGCGATCGAGGAAGGCCGCCTCCGCTGGCAGGCCCGTTACGACAAGGCCCGCAAGCGTGACGCGGACTTCACCACGCTCTCCGGGGACCCGGTCGAGCCCGCGTACGGGCCCCGCCCCGGTGACACGTACGAGGGATTCGAGCGGATCGGCTGGCCGGGGGAGTACCCCTTCACCCGCGGACTGCACCCCACCGGCTACCGGGGCCGTACGTGGACGATCCGCCAGTTCGCCGGCTTCGGCAACGCCCAGCAGACCAACGAGCGCTACAAGATGATCCTCGCGGCGGGCGGTGGCGGCCTCAGCGTCGCCTTCGACATGCCGACGCTGATGGGCCGCGACTCCGACGACCCGCGCTCGCTCGGCGAGGTCGGCCACTGCGGGGTCGCCATCGACTCCGCCGCCGACATGGAGATCCTCTTCGGTGACATCCCCCTCGGCGACGTCACCACCTCCATGACGATCAGCGGCCCGGCCGTCCCCGTCTTCTGCATGTACCTGGTCGCCGCCGAGCGCCAGGGCGTCGATCCGGGCGTGCTCAACGGCACGCTCCAGACCGACATCTTCAAGGAGTACATCGCGCAGAAGGAGTGGCTCTTCCAGCCCGAGCCCCACCTGCGCCTCATCGGCGACCTGATGGAGCACTGCGCCGCCTCCATCCCCGCCTACAAGCCGCTCTCCGTCTCCGGCTACCACATCCGCGAGGCCGGAGCCACGGCCGCGCAGGAGCTGGCGTACACGCTGGCCGACGGCTTCGGCTACGTGGAGCTGGGCCTCTCGCGGGGTCTCGACGTCGACACCTTCGCCCCCGGTCTCTCCTTCTTCTTCGACGCCCACCTCGACTTCTTCGAGGAGATCGCCAAGTTCCGCGCGGCCCGCCGCATCTGGGCCCGCTGGATGAAGGAGACGTACGGAGCCAGGACCGACAAGGCGCAGTGGCTCCGCTTCCACACCCAGACCGCCGGGGTCTCCCTCACCGCGCAGCAGCCGTACAACAACGTCGTCCGCACCGCCGTGGAGGCGCTCTCCGCGGTCCTCGGCGGCACGAACTCGCTCCACACCAACGCCCTCGACGAGACCCTCGCGCTCCCCTCCGAGCAGGCCGCCGAGATCGCCCTGCGCACCCAGCAGGTGCTGATGGAGGAGACCGGCGTCGCCAACGTGGCCGACCCGCTCGGCGGCTCCTGGTACGTGGAGCAGCTCACCGACCGGATCGAGGCCGAGGCCGAGAAGATCTTCGACCAGATCAAGGAGCGCGGCACCCGGGCCCACCCCGACGGGCAGCACCCCATCGGGCCGATGACCTCCGGCATCCTGCGCGGCATCGAGGACGGCTGGTTCACCGGCGAGATCGCCGAGTCCGCGTTCCAGTACCAGCGCGCCCTGGAGAAGGGCGACAAGCGGGTCGTCGGCGTCAACGTCCACCACGGCTCGGTCACCGGCGACCTGGAGATCCTCCGGGTCAGCCACGAGGTCGAGCGCGACCAGGTCAGCCAGCTCGCCGACCGCAAGGCCGCCCGCGACGACGCCAAGGTGACCGCCGCGCTGGACGCGATGCTCGCCGCCGCCCGCGACGGCTCGAACATGATCGCGCCGATGCTCGACGCCGTACGGGCCGAGGCCACCCTCGGCGAGATCTGCGGCGTACTGCGCGACGAGTGGGGCGTCTACACGGAGCCGCCGGGCTTCTGAGGACGGCACGGCCGGGGCGGCGTCCGCCCCGGCCGCGTATCGGCCCGCTCAGCCGGGCAGGCGACGGCAGTACAGCGCGTCCGGGGTGCCCCCGCGACCGATCGCCGTGGAGAACGGCGGGCTGCGCGACGGCGACGGGCGCCGCCGGTCCGGGCCGCGGGCGGGCCTTCTCACCCTGCCTGGGCGCCCGCCAGCCCCAGCAGCAGCAGCGAGGTGAAGCCGCTCGCCCACTCGGCGTCCACCGGCTCCGCGCTCACCAGGGTCCGGTGCACCACCGCTCCGGCGATCACGTCGAAGATCAGGTCCGCATTGCGGGCCGCGGCCGAGGCGTCGTCCTCGTACCGCAGCTCCCCGCGGGCCTGGGCGCGCTCCCGGCCCAGCAGCACCAGCCGCTTCTGCCGGTCCACGATGGCCGAGCGGATCCGGTGGCGCAGCGAGTCGTCGCGGGTGGACTCGGCGACCACCGCCATCAGCGCGGTACGGGCCTCCGGCCGTTCCAGCAGCGCGGCGAACTGGAGCACGACGCCCTGCACATCGGCGGCCAGGCTGCCCAGGTCGGGCAGCTCCAGCTCGTCGAAGAGGACCGCGACCGCGTCCACGACCAGCTCGTTCTTGCCCGCCCAGCGCCGGTAGAGCGTCGTCTTGGCGACCCCGGCCCGGGTCGCCACATCGCTCATGGTCAGCTTCGACCAGCCGAGATCGACCAGGGACGCCCGCGTCGCCTCAAGGATCGCGGCGTCGGCCGCGGTGCTGCGCGGCCGTCCTGTTCGGGTGGCTTTGGGGTCGGTGTCGCTCATGATGCGGCGACCATACCGGTCGGTAGGGAGAACGGTTGTGCCCCGGTGCCCGTGAGACAGATCACCGGGATCACCTGTTCCGGCGGGCTGATCGGCAGTTACGCTACGGGTCGTAGCGTAAGGAAGGCGGCCAGGGCTGCCCCGGACGCCACGGAACGCACGAGCGACAGCCACCGGGGCCTCCAGAGGCCCCAGGCGCCGGGTGGGGACCCGGAGCCGCACGGACCGGCCCGGATGGGGATCCGGCAGGTCCACCACCAGGGTCTTTCCAGGTCCGTCAGGGTCTTTCAGGGGCCCGCAGCCGTTCCGGTCCGTCCGCCCTCGCATGCCAGTGGGGGCCCCGGGCCGGGCCGGTTCTCGCGCTCGCTTTTCGCAGCGGCGCGGTCTCGGGGGAGGATGTACGTATGCAGCCTAGGAACATGTCCATGAGCGGCGTTGTCGACCTCGCCGCGGTCAAGGCGGCCGGAGAGGCCAAGGCCAAGGCGGAGCAGGCCCGCGCGGAGGCCGCCCGCACCGGGGGCGCCGGCGCCGTGTCGCCCGCCGCCCTGGTGATCGACGTCGATGAAGCCGGTTTCGAGCGCGATGTCCTCCAGCGCTCCGCCGAGGTCCCCGTCGTCATCGACTTCTGGGCCGAGTGGTGCGAGCCGTGCAAGCAGCTGGGGCCCCTGCTGGAGCGCCTGGCCGTCGAGTACAACGGCCGCTTCCTGCTGGCCAAGGTCGATGTCGACGCCAACCAGATGCTGATGCAGCAGTTCGGCATCCAGGGCATTCCGGCCGTCTTCGCCGTCGTCGCCGGCCAGGCCCTCCCGCTCTTCCAGGGCGCCGCCCCCGAGGCCCAGATCCGCGAGACGCTGGACCAGCTGATCCAGGTCGGCGAGGAGCGCTTCGGCCTCACCGGGATCGCCGTCGACCCGGACGCCGGGGCGCCGGGCGCGGCCCCGGCCGAGGTGCCGGCCGGTCCGTACGACGCGCTGCTGGAGGCCGCCGCGTCCGCGCTCGACGCCAATGACTTCCCCGGCGCGGTCCAGGCGTACAAGAACGTCCTCGTGGACGACCCGGGCAACCCGGAGGCCAAGCTCGGCCTCGCCCAGGCGGAGCTGCTCGGCCGCGTCCAGAGCATGGACCCGCAGGCGGTCCGCAAGGAGGCGGCGGACAACCCGGGCGATGTGAACGCCCAGATCGCCGCCGCCGATCTCGACCTGGTCGGCGGTCATGTCGAGGACGCCTTCGGCCGGCTCGTCGAGGCGGTCCGCCGTACGGCCGGAGACGACCGGAACACCGCGCGGCTGCGGCTGCTGGAGCTGTTCGAGGTGATCGGTCCGGAGGACCCCAGGGTCACCGCCGCGCGCACCGCGCTGGCCCGCGTCCTGTTCTGATCCGGCCCGCCGTCCGCTCCGGACGCGCCCGATTGTGCCGATGTGACAAGGCGGCCGCACTGCCCACCGGGCAGCGCGGCCGTTTTGCCGTTCCGACACCGAATACGGGCCCCGTAAGCCTTCGCTTTACCAAATCTTGACAAAGATGCAAACTGTTACTCGCAGTAAGTCATGCGGGTCGTTCTGTCCTGCTTCCGGGAAGTTTCCCGCCATTCCGATGTCCCTTTCGTGCCACCCTGCGTCGCCGCTCGATGCCGCCCTGTCGTCCTCTGGTTATCGGGCCGTTACTAGCGAGTAACGATCCCCCTTGTGTCAGGGCCGTGAATGCACCACGATCGGCCACGCTCGGTCCCATACCTTCAGCCCGGTCTCCAGCCGGTGTCCGAGGGTCTGTTGGGTCCCCACCGGGTGGGTCGGCGGCAGAGGCGCCGACCGTGGACAGGGGGGTTCCCGCTCACGGGCGGGGCCTGTCCGACCGGCCGTGCGGACAGCGCGGCCAGTGGTTGTCGCTCGGGGGTGAACGCCGGTGGATCGGATGCGGGACACGTCTCCGATACGGGCGCTCTCCTTCCCGAGGACGTAGCACTTCTCCCATCCCAGGACGGGCACGATGCCCGGCCGGAGATGTACGTCCGAGAAGAAGGAGCAAGTATGGGTTCCCAGGTTCGCGGTGGGACGAGATGGAAGCGGTTCGCTCTGGTCATGGTGCCGAGCGTCGCCGCGACGGCCGCGGTGGGCATAGGCCTGGCCCAGGGTGCGCTGGCGGCCTCGTTCAGTGTGTCAGGGCAGAGCTTCAAGGTCCGGACCGACAAGCTGGACGGCCATGACTTCGTCCAGTACGGCAGCGTCGCGGTCGGCAAGGACCTCAACGGCAAGGAAGCGGCACACGCGGTCGCGGTGTCGGGCTTCAGCCGCGCCACCATTACCAACATGTGCCAGTCGGTGGTCACGCCGAAGGTCCCCTTCATCGGCAAGAGCATCAGCCTTGAGCTGAGGGCCGGTACCAACCCGGACCGTCCGGTCGAGGCCACCAACCTCTACCTGGACGTCGCACAACTGGACGCCAACGCCGAGTTCGAGAACATCGACATCGGTGTCGCGGCCGGTGCGCTCAAGAAGAAGGACAGGCCGAACGGGATAGGCATCCAGCCTGGCACCCAGGCCAACGAGGCCGGATTCGCGCAGCGGGCCGACCGGGCCGTTCTGACCGACGTGAAGCAGACGGCGTGGGCGACCACCGCCGGCACCTTCAAGCTCAGCGACCTGAAGCTGAGGCTGCACACGGGCGTCAAGGAGTGCTACTAGCACTCCGGCCAAGGCGGCCGGAAACGCCCCTCAGGGCTTTCCGGCCGCCCACCCTCCCCTTCTCACGGCAGTACCGGTTCCAGGGAGCTGTTTTCCATGAGCCCCGAGTCCACAGGGCAGAACGAGCACTACATCCGCGTCCTTCGGCGACGCTTCCGCGCCTGGCGGGGTCACCGTCCGTTCTGGGCCGGACTGTTCACCATGGCCGGTGGGGTTCCCATCGCCTACTTCCCGTACGCCAGCTTGAAGCTCGGCAACATGACGCTGGCGATGTCCACCACGGCCGGCGCCGGATCCCTGATCATCGGGGTTCTGCTGATCACGCTGGGACTGACGATGTGGTACCACAGCATCGTCCGGGTCTTCGCCGGTGTCGCGGCCATCCTGCTCGCGCTGATCTCCATACCCGTCGCCAACATCGGCGGCTTCGTCATCGGGTTCGTCCTCGCCCTCGTGGGCGGAGCCCTGTCGATTTCCTGGGCCCCGGGCAGGCCGGAGGACGCCGAAGAGGCCCCGCTCGCCGAGCACCCGGACGAGGAGCGGTCCGAGGAAAAGCTTCAGGTCGCGGGCGTGCCGCAGCAGCAGGGCGCCGGGTTCGACGCGCCGGCCGAAGCCGACGGCGGGAGGCATCGTGCGGGGTGACGACGGACAGCGGGCGGACGCCCGCCTCGGCGCCGGGCTCCCCGAGCGCAGGGGCCCCCGCCACGCGGCCCCCAGGAAGTCGCTGCTGACCAAGCTCCACCTCCCCAGCGGCAAGAAGGCACTGGCGCTCGCGGCGATGCCTACGGCGGTCTTCGTGGGCATGGGACTCACCCCCAAGCTCGCCCTGGCCGACGACAACGGCGACATCCCCTTCGCGCCGGGACCGTGCGTCACCCGGTCCGACGAGCCCAGCGAGAGCGAGTCGCCGAAGCCGACCCCGTCCCCCTCGGACACCGAGAAGGACGACGCCTCCGGCAAGGAGGACTCCGCGTCCCCGAAGCCCTCGGCGAGCGGTTCGGCGTCCGACCCGGACAAGGACCCGGCGGCCGACGACGCGAAGCCGGACCCGGACAAGTCGGCTTCGTCCGCCGGTGAGAAGCCCGCCGAGGAGCCCTCCGCGACCCCGACGCCCACCAAGTCGAAGAACCCCCTCGACCCGCTCGGCCTCGGCGACGCCCTCAAGGACCTCTTCGACGGGCCGGACGACAAGGGCGGGGCCGAGGATTCGGCCGACCCGCCCCCGAGCCCCACCACCGAGGCCCCCGAGC
>NZ_QWFA01000050.1 GCF_003501885.1 Streptomyces globisporus | reverse complement strand
CAGAGGAGTCGGCCCAACCCTCCCTCCCGTGCGGCTCGAGCCGCCCTCAATCCGGCCCGGCAGATCGCATCCGCCAGGAAAATTGCGACCGCCCGTTCCCAAGCTTCGCGTCGGCCGACCACGATGCCGATCCTGGGTGGCCCCCGAAGCCACCGTTCTCGAAGGCTGGGGAGGCGGCGCCTGATGGCCGGACCCTCCACCCCTGCCCAGCCGCCGGGTGGCAACGGCACCATCGACGTCAAGCCGAGCGACCTCTGGTCGGTCTCCGGCCGCGTCGCCGTACAACAGGACTTTCTGGTACGCGGCGCGAAGAGGCTTCTGGAGGAACTGGGCAAGTACCCCGATGCAGGAGGCGCAGGCACCGAGGCCCAGAAGTTCGCCCAGGCGTACAAAAGGATCGGTGACCGCTGGCTGGAGGTCTGGGGCCGGTCCGTACTCAGCGTCGGCGGTGTGGCAGTCGGGTTCACCGAGACGGCCAACGCCTACACGAACGCCGACGTCGCGGCCCACCCCAAGCCCGGCAGGACAGCCGAGCAGCGCCCCCGGCCCGCGGTCATCGACAAAGACCCGAACCTCGGCTCCATCCCCGACATCAAGTGGGGCGACGACGACGGCGGCGACGACATCCTGCGCGGCCTGATGGAGGGCATACCCGAAATCGTCCGGGACCTCCTCCATCCACTGTGCAAGAACGTATTCCGGGTCGGCAGGGTGGCAGACGTCTACCCCTATCCGGAACAGCACTACCTCAACTCCCTCTGTCACAGCTGGATGAACGTCTCCATCACCGCGTCGCTGGGAGCGGACCAGCTCACCCAGGCCGTCGGGGCCATCACCAGCCACCAGCAGGCCGAGTGGGAGGCCGCGATGCGGACCTTCTGCAGCGCCCTGTGGGGAGGAACAGCCTGGGGGCAGCAACAGCACGGCTACCAGTGGGCGCAGACCGCCAACTCCGGCCGCGGCACGCCACGCGTCCCCACGGGCAGTCAGCCCGTCCTGGCCGTACTGAAGGACACGGCGATGACATCGCCACCATCTTGCGCGAATACGCGGAAGCCGCCGTCGACCTGAACCGCGACGTCAAGGACGAGCTCGACCGCGCCATGTGGAAAGCCGCCAAGGACATCATCGAGGACCTGGCCAAGCCCAAAGATCTGAAGAGCGCGCTCGGCGCAGCCACATCTCTCCTCGGCAGCGGCGCCGGCCTGCTCCTGTCGTTCGACGTCAAGACGGTACTGAACCTAGACACCGGCAAGTTGAACGGATCGTCACCAAATACACCGGCATCCTGGACGGCCTGACCACCCGGATGACGGCACTGAAAGGGCCGCTGGACGAGGCGTACCGCAGCGCCCCCAAGTTCGAGGCCGGCGTCGCCCGTGCGCATGGCTTCGGGGCCCGGGCCCTGGAGGAGTTCAAGGGCTCGCAGGTGTGGATGAAGGTCGACTCGAAGGGCGACTACGACCTGAATCTCGCTGCCAACGAGTACATGGCGGACGGCCACACGCTGGACAAGCACGTCGGTAAGACGGACGAGCAGCTGGCGCAGCGCCTGCGCGACCAGCAGGCGAGTGGACCGACACAGGCCTGGCCACACGGCAAGCCGAGGATCGGCAGCTCCTCCGCCTTCCCGAACTACCAGCGGGCGGAAGATCTGACCGAGTACAACCTCAATAGGAACAAGGCCACCATCGACGTGTGGATCAAGGGCCCGCCCCAACTGACGGACGGAGATGTCGAGAAGTTCCGTTCGACCGCCCCGCCCGGCGAGACCAGCGGCCGCAGCGTGTTCAAGCAACCGGTGGATCCGAGCGACCCGACGTCCGGTTACAAGGAGGGAGGGACCGGTGCCAAGGCGTATGACGTAAACGGCATCGAGACGCGTCTCAAGTACGACAGCAGCCGCAACCCGCCCTTCACTGTCATGACGTCGATGCCCTACAAGCCCTAGGTGTATGCCCCGCCCAGAAAGGCACGTACGACATGCCCTCCGTCAACCAGACTTCCTGGGACGCCGCGGTACGCCACCTGTACAGGGACGCATACGCCTATATCGCCACCGGTCCGCGCCGCCATGAGGACTGGACGCGCGATGTTCCCCCCCTGATGAGTCGAGGCGTACCGGACCCCCGAGGCTGGGTTCGCATCGACGACGCGGAAAGGGACTCCGAGCGCGTGGGGAACCCCGCGTGGCCCTTCGCCCCGCACCCTCCGGAGTACGTCGCGCCGCGCCTCAAGGAGATTGACCGGAGCAGCGCCGAGAACCTGCTCCTGGCTCTGACGGAGTCCGGCTGCACCCTGTCCAATCTCCGGTACTTCGACGAGTCCCCGGCCGAACTGCGGGCGATGGCGCGCACGATCCTCGAGCGATACGGGAACGGAGCCTCATATCACACCAACGTCAGCAAGCGTGGTAGTGCGCCGGGCACACTCGACTTCAGCTTGGAGAGCCTGGGGTACAGCCCGCTGAGCATCTTCACCGAGGACTGCGGTCTCGTCATCGTCTCGGCCACCGAGGTCGGCCTGTTCTGGTCTTTCTCCGACTGGTGATATGTACGAGCACAGTTCCTGACCAGGTGATTCGAGAGGATGCCCCGTGCTGACCCGTTCCGCTTCCTACCCCGACCGGGAGACCGCCCAGTGGGCCACCCAGCAGGTGGTGACCGCCAACGAGCAGGCCATTCACCGCTGGCTCGCCCAGAACACCCGGTCCCGCCTCACCATCGAGACGGCCTGGCCCTCCCGAGAAGAACCCGTGGGACGGGTCCAGCTGGAGGCCGAGCTTCTGGCCGGGCGCGGGCCCGTGGATGTCCGCGCGGCGCGCGTGGTGCTGCGCCGCGAGCCGTCGAACCCGCACGGCTTCGTCGTCCACACGACCATCCCGTTCTACCTCTAGGGATCGCAGGCACATGCCCATGAAGCCCCTCGAACACGACCGCCGCTACGGCGAGCTGGACCAGGTCATGCGCGCATACCTGGGGCAGCCCGCCGACGACACCCCGGAGCGGCGCAGCCGTGCCCTGGACGCGTACCTCCGCCACACCTGGCACACCCGCCCCTCAGCCATCGCGGAAGCGGAGCGCCAGCTGCGCGAGTACAGCCGCAACCCCCCGGGCCGCATCCGGCTCAGCCTGGGCGAGTTCTACGCGATCCCGGACACCGGCATGCCCGAATCGAAGATCGGTGAGTGGCTGACGGTGCTGGCCGACCACCTGAAGCAGAGCATCGAAGAAGGCGACGTCCCCAAACCGTCCTCCCCTCAGACCCACTGGGAATGGCATATGCGGTTCCCCGAGACCGCGCAACTGCTCGGCGGCTGGTTCTCGCAGGACATCGTCGACGAGTTTCCCGACCACGACGCCGCCGTCACCGACTACACCGCCACCACCGACCCCCAACTGGTCGCGCGCCTCGTGGGCGAACTCCACGAGCTGCTCGCCCTCCCTCTGGACGAGGGCGACTACGCCTTGGCCGCCGCCGAGCTCGGCATGGAGGTGGGCCCGCCCGAACCGTTCTCCCACGGAGCCTGGTTCCAGTCGCTGGCGACGACGCTACCCAGTATCTGATCGGAACTCGCTATCGCTGCCCACGCGCGCACGAAGGCGTGGGCAGCCCACGACAGGGCGGGTGGGAACATTCTCAACGCCCCCGCCGGCGCGGGACTACAAAAGCCCAGGTCACAGCCTCACAAAGACCATCCTGGATGCGCGATGGCCCATGTCCGCCACACCTCCGCCACACACGAAACACCCCCGAAAAACGTGTATCCCCAGGTCAGAACGATTCTGCCTGGGGACACTCGGTGGGGCGGGTGGGACTCGAACCCAACGAGGTGACGCCTCTCACCTGCGACGCTGCCGGAATACCCGACGAAGCAGCCCATTTCCGTCCGGCTGAATCCCGCTCGATCCAGCTCCAGCGGATGCGGTGCAGCGTTCGCTGCACCGCATCAGGTCACGTCGGGGCTGAGCACAGCCGATCAGGGCGTCGGTCTGTGTGACGGCGTCGGCCTCGACCGTGGGATCTGAGCAACATCGGTTCCACCGCCAGGCCGCATGATCGACCGGACTGCGGCGTCTCAGGGCCGCGGCATCCGGGCCCGCTCCTCCTCGGCTGCGAGAACGCAGGCCTTGATCCGATTACGGTCGACTTTGCCGGTGGAGGTCCTGGGCAGCGGGTCCGTCACCATCTCGATCACGCTGGGGATCGCCGCGCGCACCGTTCGCTCCGAGCAATGCAGGCGCAGCGAAAGGCTGTTCACACTTCCCACATCGGTCAGCCGAAGGCGGGCATGCAGGCGATGACCGGCGACCGGATCGGGGAGGGCGATGACGGCGGCCTCGGCAACGGCCGGGTGGTCCAGAAGGATCTGCTCCACACTCTGGGTGCTGACCTGGAAACCACGCACCTTCACCAGGTAGTCGGTCCGGCCGATCACGCTCAGGGCGCCGTCCTCGTGCAGGGTGACCACGTCACCGGTGCGGTAGTAGACAAGGCCGGGTGCACCGTCCGGGTGCGGGGCGAAGGTCTTCGCGTTGGGCGCGTTCACGTATCCCGCGCTCTGGAAAGGGGTGTTGACCAAGAGCTCACCCTGACCGGGACCGGTCAACGACCGGCCGTCCTGGCCGATGATCAGCCAGCGCACACCGGCCAGCGGCCGGCCGATCGGCAGCGGGGTACGGAGGGGCCGGTCCTGGTCCACTTCGTGGAGGAAGCTGTTGTTCGTCTCCGTGCAGCCGTAGTTGTTGTACCAGCGTGCCTTGGAGAAGGTGGTGGACACCCCGGCCAGCACACGAGCGGGCATGCTGTCACCGGCGAAGATGACGTGCTCGGGCGTGTCGAGAGGACCGCTTTCCGCTGTCGCCTCTGCGAGCAGCTGGAAGAGCATCGGCACACCCTGAACCACGGATACCGCGTGATCGGCGACCAGATCACGCAGATAGCCGGCCGAGGCACCCCTGTCCGGGTCGACCAGCACGACGGTGCCGCCGTACGCCAGCGTCGTCCACACGTCCAGCATGCAGAGATCGAAGTTGAGCGGCGCGTAGTTGAGGACAGCGACGCCGGTCGCGATCCCGAAGGTGTCGGCCGCCCACTCGGTGAAACGGCCGACCGCCCCGGACGACAGCGGAACGACCTTGGGCAGACCGGTCGAGCCGGACGTGGTGAGCATGAAGGTCACGGCTTCGTCGTCGACGGCCGCAGCCGGGGGGTACTCCTCACAGCCCATAGCCACGGCTGGATCCACCACCCGGTCGACGGGTGGAGCGTCGGCGAGGCCGAGCACCACCGCGCATCCCGTTTGCTGGAAGAGGGCTTTCAGGGGCGCCTCGGGAAGCTCGTGCGACGGCAGGAGGAAGGAGCGGCCGGCCATCAGACAGCCGAGCACCAGAGCCACGGCTTCCGGTGACTTGCGTACCAGCAGACCGACGGGACGGTCGGCGTCCGGCGCCGCCTCCTCGACCTGGGTGCGTGCCCTGACCGCCATGGCGTACAGATCGCCGTAACTTACGGGCCGGTCCTCCCAGACGAGCGCGGGTGCGCCGGGCTGGGCGGCCGCGCGAGCCGTGAACGATGCGACGAGCGAGCGGGTCATGCCGCACCACCCGCTTGCGGCCGCTCGGCCGTCGCCCGGATGGTCCGCACGGAACGGAAGTTCCCGGCCGTCAGTTCAGGGCCGGTCAGAGTGATGCCGTGCTGCTTCGCCAGCCAGCTCGCGATCTGCAGCACCCCGAGGCTGTCGATCACTCCCGTCGTCAACAGATCGTAATCCGGGTCGAGTTCGGTCCACTCGACATCGGAAAGAAAGCGCTCGACGACGAATCGGGCGATCTGATCCTCGGAGATCCTGATCAGTTCCTCCGGCTCGATCCCGGACTCGGTGGTCATTTCTGTTTCCCATCCTGGGGTCGTGACATGGGGAGCACAGCCTCGTCTCGATGTTCCGGTCTCACACCTCGAGGAGCGTGCAGAACCAGTGCATCCCGGGGGAGGCGACACCCGCGAGGGCGACGAGGTCCCCCGGCGCCAGCTCTCCGGCCTCCTCGTGCAGGTGAAGGGAGACCAGTTGATCGGCAGCGCCCATGTGGCCGAGTCGGCGGGCGAGTTCGGCGTTGGTGCGGGCGACGTGGATGCCGATCGCGTCGGCGGCACCGTGGATCGCCCGTTGGCTGTCGTTGAAGTAGACGAGCCGGGTCAGTTCGCTCCGGTCCCGGCCGGCCCGCGCCAGAGCATGATCGACCACGTCGGTGAACCGTCCGACGACCTCCCCGATGAACCGCCCGAACCGCTCGGGGTCCGCGCCGAAGTGCTCGTAGACCGCGATCATCGGGTCCAGGTCTCGGTGGGTACGGCCCGGGGGCGGTACGGGGTGGGCGGAACCACCGATGTCGATACGGAACAGATCCGCGAACTCAGGATTGGTGAAGCTGGCGGAGGAGAGCCGACGGAGGCGTGGATGCCCCCGGCGCAGGACAGCGGCGGCGGCTCCGTCACTGGCGATGGTGCCGTTGAAATCCATCCGGTTGGTGTGCGTCTCGCTGACCACGTTGACCATGGCCACCAGTACGGTGCCCGTGTCGGGCGAGAGCGCCATCGCACCGGCTGCGTGGTCGAGGGCCAACGACCACGCGGCGCAGGACTGGGTGAACAGCACGGTCGGGGTGCCCTGGGCGTCGAGCGCCCTGGCCACCGCCGCCGAGGGGTCCCATCCCAGGTACTGAGGGATGTCCGAGTGGCCGAGGACGATCAGGTCCACGTCCTCGATGCCGAGGCCGGCGTTCTTCAGGGCGACGCGGCACGCCTCAGCCGCCAGGTCGACCGCGGTCACCCCGTCGGCCACCCGGTGATAGCTCTCGTAGCCCAGTTTGGTGACAGCCTCGGGATCGGGAAGGTACTCGTGCGCGGTTCCCGCCACATCACGTGGAGTGCCGAAAGCGGTACCGGTCGCGACGATGCCCATCTCCGTCGGAGTCTCCACTGGTCGTCCTTCAGTTCTCACGGGTATCGGTCCCCCGGGCGGTGAGTACAGCTTCGAGGCCGAGGCCCCAGTGCAGCAGGGACTCGTCCTCACCGGCACGGCCGACGCACTGGAAGCCGAGCGGGAGGGCTCCCGCGGGACGGGCGGTGGGGATGGTGAGGCACGGGAGGCCGACGCCGCTCCACGGCAGGGACATCACCGAGTCTCCGGCGCTCTCCAGGCCGAGCGGAGCCGGTCCGGTGGCGGCAGGGGTGATCCACAGGTCGACGCCGTGCTCGGCCGTGGAGGCGGCCAGCCGGTCACGGAACGCGTCGCGTCGCGCCAGTGAGTCGGCGTGGTCGGACGCCTGGGCGCCCTGGCCCTGGCGGATGGCCTCGGCGGTGCGCTCGTCGTAGAGCTCCTCGTAGCGTGCGAACCGGTCGGCGTGCGCCTGGGACAGCTCGTAGAGATTGATCACGAAGAAGTCGAAGACTTCTTCCTCGAAGTTCTCGAACATGGGGACGCTCACCACGTCGTAGCCCGCCGTGCGCAGCGCGGCCACCTGCTCGTCGAAAGCGCTACGGGCCTCCGGCTCGGCGAAGTTCATGTACGGACCCTCCGGGATGCCGAGCACCGGCCGGCCGGGGACCGCACGGTCGGACCGCCAGTCGTCGCACAGACAGCTCGCGGCCAGCGCGACGTCGGCGACCCGAGCGGTGATCATGCCGACGGTGTCGAAGGTCGGGGCGACGGGGAGAACACCGTCCAGCGGAATGCGTCCGTGGCTGGGCTTGAAGCCGACCACTCCGCAGTACGCGGCGGGGCGGATGAGCGACCCGATGGTCTGGGTACCGATGGCGAGGGGCACCAGACCCGCGGCGACGGCCGCGGCGGAGCCGCTGCTCGTTCCGCCCGGGGTGTGCTCCGGACGGTGCGGATTACGGGTGGCCCCAGGCGCCGTGACGGCGAACTCGCCCGTCACTGTCTTCCCCGCGATGATCGCCCCGGCATCGAGCAGCCGGTCCACGACGGTGGCCTGCCCTCCTGCCATGGCCTCGGGCGGCAGTGCCGAACCCGCAGCGGTGGGCAGCCCCTCGACGTGGATGATGTCCTTGATCCCGACCGGAACACCGTGCAGCGGAGGCAGGTCTCCCGGCTCCGTCCCGCGCCGGCCGGCTTCCTGGGCCGCGTGGGCCAACCGGTCCGCCCGGCCGGGCTCCGCCACGAAGGACTGGACGGTGCCGTCCACTTCCGCGATGCGCTCGATGGTTCTCGCCGCGTACTTCTGCGGCTCGACAGCACCCGTCCGCAGGCTTTCGGCGGCGTCCGTCAGCGATATGGGCTGAACAAGATCTTCCATGGTTTCCTTCATACGTTCCGGTCGGCGGGCATATGTTCCGGTCGGCGGGCCGAGGCCCGTCACCGCTGCTGTGCCTCTCCAAGCGTCTTGGTACCGGTCGCCGGAGTGGGGATGTCGTTCTCCGGAGGGGCCGTCGGCCCGCTCTCCTCACCGGGGGGCGGCACGCCCGGCGGGAGCAGTTCCTCCACGTCGGCCAGCGGGATGTCGAGCACCCTGAGATACCGCCGCGCCGCGTGCAGGGTGACAGCCAGCAGGGCCATGGCGGCGGCCAGCACCAGGATGGCCCTCTCCACGCCCGCCGCGTCGGCGAGGATGCCCGCTCCCAACGGGCCGATCCACTGGACCCCTTGGACGAAGAAGCGACTGGTCGCCGCGACTCTGCCCTGGTACTGGTCCGGGACCAGCCGGACCTCGTACGACTCGGTCACGACGTTCATCGGCACCATGCTGATCATGGCCACCATCACCACCAGGCCGATCTGCCACGGCTGGGAGACCGACACAACTACGGCGAAGGAGGCCATGAAGACCCACGCGGAGATGATCAGGACCCGCCGTGCGCCCAGCTTGCCCATCAGCAAGGGACCGAGGACCGCTCCGATGACACCACCGGTGACCGCGAGCGAGGTGGCGAGACCGACCGCCGTGGGCCCGCCTCCCCGATGCTGTATCAGCACCACGAAGAGCAGGATGAAGCCCTCGGCGACGGCGTTGAGTACAGCGCCCCAGATGAGCGTGAACACCAGGTAGTCGCTGCGCCTGATCATGCGCAGGCCGTCGCCCACGTCCTTGGCCAGGCTGGACCTGGGCCCGTCGCCCGGGTGCCGATCCGGGCCGAGGGGCCGGCGGATCAACAGGGAGCCCAGGGTGACGAAGAGGAAGGAGACCGCGTCGAAGAGGAACGGGATCCAGCGGCCCATCGCGTAGAGGAGGCCACCGAGCGGAGCGCCGACCAGCTGGGCGACCATGTCGCGCCCCATCCCTTGGGCCGTCGCGGTCGCTATCTGCTCCTTGGGGACGATCCTGCGGAGAACCGGCATCGAGACAGCGACCCGCAGGCCGGCCGCCAGACCACTGACCAGGGCCATCGCGCCGATCGCGGTGATCGAGGGGGCGCCCCGGTACACCAGCAGGGCGACGACGCCCATCGACACCGCCTGGACCAGCGGTGCGAGACAGAGGATGGCGCGGCGGGACACCCGGTCCGCCAGCGCCCCGCCCACCGCGAGGGTAGCCAGCTTGCCGACCATGTGCAGGACGGTGATGACGCCGGCTTGGGCGGCGGATCCGGTCAGGTGGAGGACCAGCAGCGGGAAGGCGAGCGTCGACACGCTGGTGCCCAGCGTCGACAGGCCGTTGCCCGACCACCAGTACATGTAATCGCGATCCCGCCACAATGACGGGGGGCTGACCGAAGCCGGCCCGGTCTCCTCGGGACGCGCCTGCGCCATGGCTAGTCGTCCCCTGTCCTTTGTCTCCACGCTCGTCCGGGCGTATGCCGCCGACCTGCGATGCATGCTGGTCGATGGAGAACAGGCCGGGCCAGGCAGCGCACCGGCAACTCACGGGGCGGGAATTGCCGCTCGATCGACCGGACCACGGTCGTACACCTCGATGGTCCCGGCGCGGATCCGGCCCGCCCCGCCACCGGATCGAACCCCCGACGCAGGACCGGCGCACCGCTACCGGAAGAATCGCGACGCCCGCGTAACCCGTTGTCCAGCAGGAGGAGGCGAGGCGTGATCGCTGAGGTGGTGCCCACCGAGGTGCGAGCACGGGAGGCATTCGACGACGACGGCCCGGACGGCGCCGTCACCCTCTTCGCCACCGAACAGGCGGTGGTGGAAGGGGTGCTCGACGAGCGGCGCAAGGAGTTCACCACGGTGCGGGGGTGCGCCCGTGCGGCACTGACCGCCCTTGGGGTGGACCCGGCGCCCTTGGTGCCCGGCCCCCTGGGCGCACCCGGTTGGCCCGCGGGGGTCGTGGGGAGCATGACCCATTGCCGGAACTATCGCGCGGCCGCTGTCGCGCTGACCAAGGACTTCGCGGCTCTGGGCATCGACGCGGAACCGCGGGAGCCCCTCTCCCCCTTTATGGCGGAGCGGATCGTTTCGGACGTCGAAGCGAGCTGGCTCCGGCAGGACTTTCCCTCGGCCGCCGGTCTGCCACTGGACCGTCTGCTCTTCTGCGCCAAAGAGGCTTCCTACAAGGCGCTCTCGCCGTGGACGGGAACCCGTTTCGGCTTTCGGGACTTCACTGTTCGACTGCGGCCCGACGGCACGTTCCTCGCAGTTCCCCCGACGCCTGAAACACCCATTTCATCCCGCGGCCCAGCTGGGTTCACCGGCCGCTGGGCGGCATGTTCCGGCCTCCTCCTGTGCGTAGTGGCACTTTCGGCCAGCTATGTGTCGTCCGACCTCCTGGACGATTTGGCGTCGAAAGCAGGGAAAAATTGGGACAATCAGAAACAAGCAACCCGGCGGAACAGCTGATCTTCACCATGCGGCAATGTCATTTCAAGCCAATCTCGCCCGTCCGAGAGCACATCGATGCGGTACTTTCAAGCCGTCATGAGCGTTCGTCGACTCGGTCAGCGCCCCTTCGGGGACGGTAGCCACCATCGACCTCGGAAGAGTGCGGCGTTTCTTGTCCGGGCGCCCGGAAGGACGACGTGTTGGACGGGCGCTGCGCAGGCGATACGAGCAAGCATGCCCTTGCCGTACCCACGCCTCCCCATGCACGTGCTCCACAAGGAACGAATAGGCACATGCTGATGATTTCAGCATGTACATCGGTGGGCCGTGTGATTGCCGACGAGTCACAGCTGGTCAAAGCCGGAGCGGTCCGAGCCGTCCTGCTCAGCCGAATTTTCTGCCGCCTCCACATCTCCCACTCGGATGAGGTCTTGGAGTAGGGTCCTCCGTAATTGCAGGAGATGCTTCACTGAGCCGCTCGTCAGCGCACACGCGAACCTCACGGCGCTACAAACGCCACGGCTCGCCTATCGGCACCACCGCTCTCATAAAGAATGCGGCGACCGGATTTTCGCATCGCGCGGATGCGCACGACTGGCACTGTTAATAATTCACGGGGGGCTTACATGCCGATTCTGAAGGAACACTACTCTTTCGACAGAACAGACATTCATCAGCTCCGCGACTTCCTGGTCAATCAACGCAGACTGTCCGGCTGGACGCAGGAGGAGCTCTCCGACCGCTCCGGCGTCAGTGTCCGGACCATCCGCAATCTGGAAACCGGCTCCAACACCAATCCACGTCGGACCTCCGTCAGCCTGCTGCTCACCGCGCTCGGCGCCACCGCCACCGCGTTCCCCGAGCCGACGCCCTGGGACAGCGGGCGCAGGCCGGCTCTCGGGCAGTCCCCGGACCTCCAATCCGACCCGACAGCACTCCCGCCGTGGCAGGGCCCCCGGCCCTTGGGCGACGCGTTGGTGGGCCGCCAGGCCGACCTGGGGCACGTCCTCTCCGCCGCGCAGCGCAGCCGGCTGATCGTTCTCACCGGACCCGGCGGAGTGGGCAAGACCCGCATCGCCCTGGCAGCGGCGTCCCGGCTGCGCCCGCTGTTCCAGGGCGGCGTGGCGGTCGCCGAACTGCACGACATCCCGCCCCAGCATCTGGAACCCGCCGCCTCGGCAGCTGAGTTGACGCGTGTAGTGCGGCGCCTGACCAGCAGCAACGAAGGCGGTGTGCGGGGCGGTGCCGGGCTCGGACGGCGGCTCCTGGTCCTGGACAGCGCCGAGCATGTCTCGCAGCATACGGCGCGGATCGCGCGGCAACTCCTCGACGAGCACCCCGGGCTCCAGATCATCGTGACCTCGCGCCGCGCCCTGGCCGTCGGCGCGGCCGAGACCTGGGAGGTCGAGCCGCTTTCGTGCGACCGACGGGACGGCTCGGACACCGAACTCCCGAGCGCGGTGGAGCTGTTCCTGCGCCGGGTACGGGCCAGTCTGCCGACGCTCGACCTGGGCAACCGCCTGCCGCTGGTGCAGCAGCTCTGCCGGCTCCTCGACGGCATGCCACTCGCGATAGAAGTGGCCGCGCGAGGACTCAGATCGCTCCCTCTCACCACCCTCCTGCACGACGGGACGCTCTTCCACCTGCTCGCACATGTCGACGCCGGTGACCTGTCGCGGCACCGCACGCTGTCGGACAGCGTGCGGTGGAGCTACGAACTGCTGCCCGCCCCTCATCGCGAGTTGCTCCGTGAGCTGTCCTCGCTGCCCAGCACGTTCTCCCTGGACGCGATCCCGGCCCAGGCGGGCGGGGGGTTCGGTAGCACACGCGTCGCCCACCTCCTGGCCGAACTCGCCGACGTCTCACTGGTCCAGATCAATCGGGGGCAGCAGTACAGATACGGGGTCCACGCACTCGTACGCCATTGGGTCACACAGGAGGAAGCCTCGACGGACCTCGGACGGTCCGCCGAGCAGGCCCGCGACCGGCCTGTACTCGCGGGCAGCGCCTGACGCCGGGCCATCTGACGCGCCACCGGGGACCGCGGCCCGCTCATGCCTGCGCCGGCCCGGCAGCTGACCTGACCGTCTGGAGCGAGAAATGCCGCGGGCCTTCGAGGCTCGACAGCATCAGCTCCTCCAGCCACGGCAGGCAGCTCTCCTCCAGCTCGGTCGTGTGGTCGAGCCGCCGCAGCAAGCGCTGAAGCGCCAGCACCAGCCATCCGCTGCCGCCCGGCTCCGCGCGCTCCCGCTCGAACGAGTAGAGCCAGGTGTAGAGGCAGGAGGCAGCCGCGTGGTGGACGCTGTGCTCGGTGGCCTGATCCTGCCCGTGCGTGGAGGCGGCGTCCGGCGCCTCGGCGGCGATCCGCGTGTAGAACTCGGTCCGGCGTCGGGAGAGCTCGCTGAGAACCTTGACGAGCGCGGCGCCCTCGGGACCGGCGAGTTCGCGTTCCGCGATCCGGCGGGCCTCGTCGGCCGCCGGACCCCAGCCCCGGGTGATCTCGTCCTCACTGGCGTTGGTCAGCCGCAGCGCCCTGCCCGACGGATGCCACTGCGGGGCGTCCTCCGACCAGTCGAAGAGCTGCCGCAGCACCCCTTCCCCGCCGACGGCGGGACGGTCGGCCACTCGCGCCACCGCGGGAAGCTGTGCGGCGATGCTGTGGAGGTTGACGTGCGTGGTCCCCTCGAAGATGCTCGCTATCGCATGGTCGCGCTGGAGCTTCTGGAACGCGCCGGAAGCCACGCCTTCCCGCAGATAGCTCCGGGCTCCGAGAACCCTGGCCGCCTCCTGCACCACCTCCTCGCCAAGGGTCGGGACGAGGTATTTGACCACCGACGACCACAGGCTGAGCCGGGACGGCACGATGGAGAGCGAACGCGCCACCGGCAGCGCCGTGCACTCCGCGATCAGCAGGTCCACATGGGCATGGACCAGATGCCGCCGGATGACCGGAAGCTGGTAGATCTCCTGTCCGTAGAGCACTCGCTCACGCGCGTGACGCAGAGCGATCCGCAACACCGAGTCCATGGTGCCGATGGACAGTGCTCCGATCGCCGTCCGGGTGATCTGGAGCACCTGAAGGATCCCGACCAGTCCGGACCCGGCGCGCCCGAGGAGTGCGCCGGCGGGCACCCTGGTGCGGTCGAAGGTGATCCCGCTGAGGTCGTGACCGCGCAGCCCGACCGTCCTCACGAACGGGTGGTTGGTCCAACTGCCCTTCTCCATCTGCTCCTTGTCAAGGAGCAGCAGGGAGGACCGCGAACCGTCGATCGCGGCGTAGACGGTGACGAAGCGGCCCCGGGTCGCGTTGCCGACGGGCCACTTCTCTCCGGTCAGGAGGAAATCGTCACCGTCGGACTCGGCCACGGTCTCGTTGGTGCCGAGATCGCTGCCGTGGTCGGGTTCGGAAACCGCGAAGCAGGCCAGTTCTCCGTCCAGGAGGGCACCCGCGACCCGTGCGCGCTGCTCGTCGTTCCCCCACAGCCAGACCGAGTTGACCCCGAGGAGCGCGGAGCCGAACATCACCGCGAGCGTCAGATTGCGGCGCGCGAGCGTACGCGTGAGCAGGAAGAGGTCTTCGAGGTTCCGGAGCCGGCCGCCGAAGTCCTCGGGCACCAGGTATCCGGAGAATCCCCACGATCTGAGCAGCTCCACCGCCCCTGGTGGAAGACTGTCGTTCTCCTCGTGCGCCACGATCTCGGCGAAGCTGAAGGGGCCGCTCTCGGCGGCCGGGTCACCGAGCGTCCGCTCCAGATCGGCGACCAGCGCGTGGGCCGGGCGCTCGCCCGCGGGGCCGCTCATACCAGGGGGCTGTCGACGCCGTAGCGGCTGAACATGCCGTCCAAGGCTTCCGCGTCGGGCAGTTCCGCCCGGCCCGCAACCACCTCGGCGCTGACCAGCTCGATCACATCACTGACCCGCTCCAGCTTCATGGCGGCCTCAGGGTTCAGCGCCTGGAGGGTGAAGAGATCCTCCAGGTTGTAGCCGAGCTCCGCGAGGACCAAGGAGTGGAAGCCGAGGTCACCGACGAGCCGGTGGTCGAGATCGATCCGGTCCAGCTTGCGAGGCGCGACCACCTGGACCATACCGACCACCACGGGAGCGATGGCCTCGGTGCCGATCGCGGCAGGAGTGTGAGTCATGCCGTCGACGCTAGGACCCGCCGATGACCGGGCCCAGGCAACGGGCCCGGCAAGCGCGCGGCAACTAGAAGCCTGTCGGGCAACCCGGCCGACCATCCGTCCAGGGCATCATGACGCCTCGCCAGTCGTCATGGCCCCAGGAGGTGGACCCGGCCCGGCCGTCGAGGCGTGAACAGCGCTCCGAGAACCCGCCGCCCCGCCGAAGCTGCCGCCCGCCTGCCTTGCCGGAACCGGGCTCGGCGAGGAGGCTGACCGGCATGAGCACAGCGGACAGCACGCCGGCAGTCGACTGGGTCAGCGCCCGGTTCACCGTCGGGAACCCGCGCCTGAGGCTGATATGCCTTCCGCCTGCGGGCAGTGGCGCGGGCGCCTTCCATGCCTGGCGACCTTACGTCCCCGAGCACCTGGAGCTGGTGCCGGTGGAGCTGCCGGGCCGCGGCTCGCGGATCGACGAGCCCGTACCGGACGATCTCGACGCACTGGTCGAGGCCCTTCTCCACGGCCTTGAGCCGGAACTGAACCTGCCCTACGCCCTGTTCGGCCACAGCTTCGGAGCCGTGGTGGCGTACGAGCTGGCGCTGCGGATCGAGCGGGCGGGGCTGCGGCCGCCCAGCGCCCTGCTGGCCTCGGCGTCCCGCGCGCCGCATCTGCCCCTGATGCGTGAGCCGATCTCGGCCGGCTCCGACGACGAGCTGATCGCCTGGCTGCTGAGTACCGGCGGGCTGCCGCGCGAACTCCTGGCCTTCCCCGACTTTCTGAGCGATCTGCTGACGGCTGTCCGGGGCGACCTGGCCCTCGCCGAGGGCTACGTCATTCCGCACCCGGTCGCGGTGAGCTGCCCGCTCTTCACCTTGGCCGGCGAGGACGACACGGTGGCCCCGGTGGCACAGGTCAGACCGTGGGCCGCGTACACACCGGCGGAGCACCGGACCCGGGTGCTGCCCGGCGGTCACTCGTTCCCGGGCACCCACCCCCGGCAGACGATGTCAGCGGTGCTCGACTCCCTGCCGGCTCTCCGGTGAGGCTCACCGGCTGGGACGAGAGACCGCTCAGGAAGTTCGAGTACACGTAGGTCGGCGGGCCTGTCGGACGAGCCTGCGCGACCAGGTCGCGCAGGCTCTCCAGGAGGGCCGTCAGCTCGGCGCGGGCGAGGAACGCGCCGAGGCAGAAGTGGGGCCCGTAGGCGAACGTCAGGTGCTTGTTGGGGGTCCTCGCAAGGTCGAACTCGTCGGGCTCGGCGAAGACCCGGCCGTCGCGGTTGGCGGAGGCCAGCCAGGTGGTGACGATGTCGCCCTCCTCGACGAACTGGTCGCCGAGGAAGAGGTCCTGGGTCGCGGTCCGCCCGCTGTGCAGGGCAGGGCTCGTCCAGCGCAGTACCTCCTCGACCGCCGAGTCCACCGTCACCTCACCGGACTTGAGGGCCCGCCACTGGCCGGGCCGCTCCATCAGCGCCTGGAGCCCGCCGACCATCGAGAAGCGGGTCGTCTCGTGACCGCCCATGATGATGCTGTAGCAGTTGAAGACGATCTCCTCGTGCGTGAGGGGCCGCCCGTCGATCTCCTTGGTCACCAGCAGGCTGACAACATCGTCGTACGGTTTGTCGTGCCGGGCGGCGGCAAGCTCCGAGAAGTAGAGCAGCAGCCCGTTGCGCGACGCCCAGGTGGCCTCCTCGTCGGGGAGCCCGTCCTCGGTGGACAGGGCGGAGGAGGTGAGCTCGATGATGTGCTGCCGGTCGGTGGGCGGCACGCCGAGCAGGTCGCAGATGGCGGCGAGCGGGATGTGCGCGGCCACGTCGGCGGCGAAGTCCACCTCGCCCCGCTCCACCGCCTCCTCGACCAGCCGCCGGGTACCCCGCCGCACGCTCTCGACCACCACGTCGAGGGAGCGTGGCGAGAACGGCTTCAGCAGGGCGCTGCGCAGCGCCTTGTGCGGCTGCCCGTCCGTGACGGCGAGCATCCTCCCGGCCGCCGAGTCACCGCCGGCGAGCAGGGTGTCCAGCACGTTTCCCCGCTCCGAGGTGAAGCTCGCGCTGTCGCTGAGCACCGAGACGACGTCCGCGTGACCACTGATCACCCAGAACCCTGGACGGCTGTCGTTCTCGGGCTGCCAGTGCACCGGCGCCTCGTCCCGCAGGCGGCGCCACAGCGGCCCCAGGTCGTGGTGGGCGTGCAGGAGCGGATCGGCCAGATCGACGGCGTCGAGCGGGCCCTGGTCGAGCGCGGGGCGGGTGTCCATGGGGCGGTTTCCTCGGACTCGGTTACGGGCGGGCGACAGCGGAAGGGCGCGATGCGGACAGCGGCCGGGCGCCGCCGTCCGGGTCAGCGCATCGGCTCGGTGGGGCCGGGGAAGAACGCTGTGGTGGCACCGGCTGTCTCCGCGCCGTCCACGGTGAACTGCTGACCGGAGATGAAGGACGCCTGCGGCGAGGCCAGGAAATGGAACACGTCCGCGATCTCCTCGGGCAGGGCGTGGCGCCGGGCCGGGATGCGTTCGTTGACCTCGTCGAGCATCGCGTCGGTGTACTCGGCGCGCTGCATGGGTGTCAGTACGGCGCCGGGGGCGACGCACGCCGTCCTGATCAGCGGGCTCAGCTCCACGGCGAAGGTCTGGCACAGCGAGGCGACACCTGCCTTGCTGGCGTTGTAGTCCGCGTAGAGGGGGTAGCCGCGCGACCCGTTGACGGACGCCGTCGCCAGGAGCACCCCGCGTCCCTCCCGCAGCATGTGCGGAACGGCGTGCCGCCACAGGGCCAGGACACCCATCAGATTGACATCCAGGGTGCGCCGGGCGTCCGCCTCGGTGAGGTCGAGGATGGAATGCCGGACGCTGATGCCCGCATTGGCGATGACGACGTCGATGCGGCCGCGCTCGGCGTGCACCCGGTCGACGGCCTCACCCACGGCGGTCCAGTCCGCGATGTCGAGCATGACCGTCCGGATCTCGCCTCCCCCCTCGCGAGGGCCGTCCACCGCGTCCCCGGTGGGTGCCTGGATGTCGAGATTGACCACGTGGTCGCCCGAGCGGGCGAACCGCTCGGCGGTGGCGAGTCCGATACCGCTGGAAGCGCCGGACACGATGACTGTGCGCATGATGCCTCTCCTGCTCCTTCCGCCCGACCGGCTCAGACGATGACGCGGTGGTTGCCGAGTACGTATCCGCTGGAGTTGCGGCGCAGGTTGCGGCTGACGGTGAGCTTCTTCAGCCAGCGGTCGCTGCCGTCGTACCGGGCCTTGAACGACCGGCGGCCGTGCACAGCCCGGTAGTTGTCCACGATGAGCAGCGAGCCGGGGCCCACAGCGACGTCCCGCTGTACCCGGTGCAGCTCGGCCATCAGCCGGTCGAGCGCGCCCTCGGCCTCGGTGTCCCCCGGTGCGACATCCATGAACGGCCGGTCGATGCGCAGGTAGGGATTGAAACGGTCGCCCGACAGAACGGCGGTCGGAACAGCGCTGTCGATCATCCCGTACAGCTTCTCCAGCGCGGGATGTGCGGGGTCCAGGGCCTCCAGCTGCCGTATGTGCTCGGTGTCCGGCATGATCCGGAAGCGGGCCTCGGCGAGTACCGCGCGGTCGTGGTCGCTCAGCCGGACGTCACGGACGGAGGCGACGATGGTCGGCACCAGGTCGGGGTTGCGCAGCCCGAAGAGCAGGAGGTAGTCACAGCGGTTGGGGTGGAAGCCGTCCTCGGTGTGGAACTCCAGCAGGCTCTCGCTACCGTAGCCGCTCTGCCGCAGCTCGTCGCCCCGGATCGGCAGGATGTTCTGGATGATGCGCCCTTCCTGGAGGGTCTCCCAGCCGAACGGGTCGCCCAGCGCCATGCCGCACATCGCCAGCCACAGCTCCTGGGACCGGGCCGCGTCGGAGCGGATGGCGTGGCGCCAGTGGTCGGGTGTGGGGCCGATCAGCGCGTCGTCCACCGGGAAGCCGTGCACCAGACATGCCGCGGACCTCTCGGTCCTGCGGTAGGAGAGGAGGAATCTGCGCAGACCGGCGGGGAGAAGCTCCTCGGCCGTGTGGGCGTGGTCGTAGAAGTCCGGCAGGCCGGGTGCCCCGTGGGCGTCACGGAGTCGTGCGGCGGCCTCCTCCAACTGAGTGACTTCGGTGGTGTCCAGGTGGTATTCGGCGGGAGTGTCGCCGCGGTCCTTCCCCGGCAGGGCCGCCGCGGCCACGTCCGGGGAAGGTACGTCAACAGTCGGGGTGCTGCTGGTCATGTCGGTTGTCCTCACCTGGTCGTGACCGCTCGGGTCGTCCGTCGTTCGGTCCTGTGCGGTCCGCGCCGGTGGCCGGGCCGCGTGGTGGTGCGCACCGGACCGGCCTGGCAGGGTCCAGGCCTTTCGTGGTCCGGTGATGGCGCTCGGTGCGGTGGTGCGTGTTCGGTGGCGCGTCGGCCCCGTGTGCGAGGGGCCGGCTACCGCCAGTCCTCGGCGAACTCGTCGAGTTCGCTCTGGTCCAGGGTGATCAGCGGTTCCTGCGAGTCGGCCTCATCGGCGTCCGCCGCCGGAACCAGATCCTTGACCGCGGTGGCGAGCGCCGCCACGGTCTTGTGGGCGAACACGTCGCGCGGGGCGATGTCCAGGCCCTCCGCGTAGGCCATCGTGACGAGCTTGATCGAGACGATCGAGTCGCCCCCCAGGTCGAAAAAGCTGTCGTCGATGCCGACGCCCTCCGTGCCGAGTGCCTTGTCGAACAACGCGCACAGCAGCTTCTCGCGCTCGGTCCGCGGTGCCCGGCCGCCGTCGGCTCCGGAGAAGTCGGGAGCGGGCAGAGCGGCGCGGTCGAGCTTGCCGCTCGGCGTCACCGGCAGTCGGTCGAGGGCGACGACGGCCACGGGCACCATGTGGTCCGGCAGCACGGCGGCGACGCGTTCACGGAGCGCGGCCGGGTCGAGCGGGCCGGCCCCCACCGGGGCCGCGTACGCCACCAGGCGTGGTGAGCCGGGGGTGTCCTCCCGTACGACCACGACGGTCTGCCCCACCGAGGGGTCGGCGGCGAGCACCGCTTCGATCTCACCCGGTTCGATACGGAAGCCGCGTATCTTGACCTGCTCGTCGACGCGGCCCAGATACTCCAGGCCCCCGTCCGCCGTGCGCCGCGCCACGTCGCCCGAACGGTACATCCGCGCGCCCGGCGATCCGAACGGGTCGGCCACGAAACGCTCCGCGGTGAGCCCGGACCGCCGCAGATAGCCGCGGGCGAGGCCCTGGCCCGCCAGGTAGAGCTCACCCGCCACCCCGACGGGCGTCGGCCGCAGGGAGCCGTCCAGCACATGGACCCGGGCGCCGACGACCGGCCCGCCCATCGGCGGAGCGGTCCGCCCGGACAGCGGGCGGCTCATCGTCGCGATGACGGTCGCCTCGGTGGGACCGTACGCGTTGACCATGCGGCGCCCGGCCGACCAGCGTGCGACCAGGTCCGGCGGGCACGCCTCGCCGCCCACGACGAGGGTGACCCCGTGGGGCAGGGCGTCCTCGGGCAGTACGGCGAGCGAGGACGGCGGCAGCAGGAGCGCGGTCACACCGTGGCGCGCCACGGTCCGCGCCAGGGCCGGTCCGGGGAGCAGTTCGTCGGGGTCCGCGGTCACCGCACTCGCCCCGGTCAGGAGCGCCGTGGCCAGTTCCCACACGGACGCGTCGAAGCTCGGCGAGGCGAACAGCAGCACCCGCTCCTGCGGACGGAGCGCGAGCCCCTCACGCTGCTGGGCGATCAGAGCGGCGATCCCGAGGTGGGACACCACCACGCCCTTGGGGCGGCCGGTCGACCCGGAGGTGTAGATCAGATAGGCGGCGTTCGCGGGCCGCAGCGGCGCGATCCGGTCGGCGTCGGTGAGCGTCGCCCCGGACAGACCGGCGGTCAGCTCCGCTTCCGGGTCCAGGAGTTCGGTGACGTTCCCGGCATCCGGCCCGGGCCCGTCCAGGCACAGCACCTTCCCCGCACCGGCCTCGGCCATGACCGCCGCTCCCTCACCGGTGGTGAGGACGAGATCCGGTCGCGCGTCACCGATCAGGTAGCGGAGCCGGTCCGGCGGGTAGCCGAGGTCCAGCGGAAGATAGGCCGCGCCTGCCTTGAGGACCGCCAGCACCGCGAGGACGGACCGTGCCGACTTCGGCATCGCGATCGCCACGACACGCTCCGGGCCGACGCCCCGGTCCACCAGCGCGCGGGCGAGCCGGTTGGCCTGGACATCGAGTTCCCCGTAGGTGAGGGCCAGCTCGTGGTCGTACACCGCGACGGCGTCGGGTGTGGCTCGTACGTGCTCCTCGAAGAGCTCCGGGAAGGTCGCCGTCCGCTCGTGGGCCGCCCCCTCCGCCGCGGCCAGGAGCTGACCGCGTTCCCGGTCCGTGAGCAGGTCGATCCGGCCCAGAGGTACGGTCCGGTCGTGCACGAAGCAGTCGAGGATCTTACGTACCCGGGCCAGCAGCGCGCCGGCCGCCTCGGCCGTGAACAGGTCGGCACGATAGCTGAGTTCGAGGCTGAGGCGCTCGTCGGGCATGACGACCAGGCTGAGCGGATAGTGCGAAGCGCCGGGTACGGGCTCCTCGTCGAGGGAGATCCGCAGGCCCGGAACCTGCTCCTGGATGGCCGCCCCGTCGAAGGGGGTGTTCTCGAAGCCGATGACGGTGTCGAAGAGCTCCCCCAGTCCCAGAGCCCGCTGCACGTCGGGGAGCCCGACGTGGTGGTACGGACGCAGCTCGGCCTGGTGCGACTGGAGGTCGGTCAGGATCTGGTCGAGCGATCGTGCGGGGTCCAGCCGTACCCGTACGGCGACGGTGTTCATGAACAGGCCGACAATATCCTCGACGCCGGCCAGTTCCGGTGGGCGCCCGGCGGTCGTCGCACCGAACACGACGTCGTCGCGTCCCAGTTGGTGACCGAGTGCCACCGCCCAGGCTCCTTGGACGACCGTGTTGAGCGTCAGGCCCGCGCCGCGCGCCGCGGCGGTGAGCACGTCCGTCCCCTCCGCGTCCAGGACCTCCGTCACCAGGTGGGGCACGGTCGCGGTGGCCGCGTCGGCGCCAGGGGCGACCAGCGTCGGTTCGTCGAAACCGGCCAGGGCCTCGCTCCAGGCCCGCGTCGCCGCCTCATCGTCCTGGCGGGTGAGCCAGCCGAGGAAACCGGTGAACTGGGCCACCGGCCGGTCCGTGCCGGCTCCGCCGCGGGCATAGAGGGAGAAGACGTCACGGAAGAACAGCGGCAGCGACCATCCGTCGAGCAGGGCGTGGTGGTAGGTGGTCAGCAGGGCGTGGTCGTCGGTCCCGAGCCGGACCAGGGTGACCCGCATCAGCGGAGGGGCGGTGAGGTCGAAGCGGGTGACGCGGTCCTCGTCGACCAGCTCCGCCAGTCGCCGGCGGCGTTCGTCCTCACCGTGACCGGATAGGTCGATCTCCCGCCACGGGACGCGCAGGCCCTCATGCACCACCTGGACGGAACGGCCCGATGCCAGGAGCCGGAAGGAGACACGCAGCGCGGTGTGGCGGGCGAGAGCCGCGTCGAACGCTTTGCGCAGCACGGCGGGCGTCAGTGGCCCCTCCAGCCGTGCGGGCGCCTGGGCGGTGTAGACGTCGATGCCGTCTGCGGCCAGCAGGGCGTGGAAGTGCATGCCCTGCTGGAGCGGGGTGAGAGGCAGTACGCCGGTCAGCTCGTGTCCGCCGGCGGTGATCTCCGCCCGTTCGGCATCGTTCAGCGACAGCAGCGGCCCGGTGCCGGAACTGTCCGCCGCCGTGGGGGCCCCCGCCTCGATGTCCTCGGCCGCCTCGGCGAGCTTGGCGATGGTCTTGTGGACGAAGACGTCCCTGACGGTGAGGGCGAGTCCGGCGCGGTGGGCGCGGGCCGCGAGCTGCATCGAGATGATGGAGTCGCCGCCGAGGTCGAAGAAGCTGTCGTCGACACCGATACGCGGCTGCCCCAGCCCCGCCACGAAGCAACCGCCCCGCCACGAACTCACGCAACGCACCCGCATCCGGCCGCTCACCGGAAGCCGCCCGTACGTATCCGACGATCCGCCGTACGCCCTCGGCGTCGGCGGACACCGCCGCGACCGCCTGGCCCACCGAGGGATGGTCGGCCAGAACGGCCTGGATCTCGCCGAGTTCGATGCGGTGGCCGCGTACCTTGACCTGGAAGTCGGACCGGCCGCGGTATTCCACGACACCGTCGGGTCGGCGGCGCCCCAGGTCGCCGGTGCGGTACATCCGGGCACCCGCCGGGCCGAACACGTCGGCCACGAAGCGCTCCGCCGACAGGCCCGGGCGGCCGAGATACCCGCGGGCGACCCCGTCACCGGCGATGTACAGCTCGCCGACGACCCCGGCCGGCACCGGCCGCAGGAACGCGTCCAGGAGATAGACCCGGGTGTTGTCGGCGGGGACACCGATGGCGGGCGGGTCCGCCGCCGCACCGGTTGAGCCGCCGGGGTGCCAGAGCATCGCGTCGACCGTGCACTCGGCGGGACCGTAGAGGTTGTAGACCGACAGGCCGGGTACGCCGTGGAGTTCGGCCCACAGGTCGTCGCCCACCTCCTCGCCGCCGAGCGCGAGGACTCGCACGCGGTGCCGCTCCCCCGCCGCCTCGAACATGCCCGCGTCGAGCACCTGCCGCGCGACGGACGGCGTGGTGTCGACGACGTCGATCCGTTCTTGCGCCGCGTGGCGGACGAGTGCCAGAGAATCCTTGCGCACGGTGTCACCGACGATGTGCAACTCGTGTCCGGCGACCATCCACAGGAGCTGGCTCCAGGAGGCGTCGAAGCCGAGCGAGTTGGTGAGCGCGGCACGAAGCGGCCGGCCGCCCGCCCTTGCCCGCTCGGGTTCGAAGAAGTTCGCCCGGTGGCTGTGGAACATGTTGGCCAGGTTGCGGTGCTCCACGGCCACACCCTTGGGGCGCCCCGTGGAGCCCGAGGTGTAGATGACGTAAGCGAGGTGGGCGGGCAGCAGCGCACCGGTGCGGTCGTCGTCGTCGAGGTCCGTCCCGTCCGCGGGCGGAATGGTCTCGTCGAGCAGGAGCGCCGGCACCGATTCGGGTACGTCGCCCACCGTGGCGACGGCAGCCAGGACGAGGGCCGGCCGGGCCTCCGCGCAGATCGCCGCGATGCGCGCCGCCGGGTGGTCGACATCGATCGGAAGGTACGCCGCACCCGACTTGAGGACCGCCAGGATCGCCACCACGGCGTCCGCGGACCGCGGCACGGCGACACCGACGAGGTCGCCCGGTCCCACGCCACGGGCTGCGAGCAGCCGGGCCAGGCGGTTGGCGTCGGCGTTGAGCAGACTGAAGCTGAGGCTGGTCGTGCCGTCCGTGACGGCCACCGCGTCGGGCGTCGCGCGGACCTGTGCCTCGAACAGGCCGGGCAGCGTCCCGGCCGGACGCTCGACGGCGTGTCCGCTCGCCTCGCGCAGGATCTCGTGCCGCTCGGCGTCCGTCCGCGAGGGGAGCCGCCCGGCCGGCTCGTCGGGCTGGGCGGCGATGTCCTCCAGCAGACCGGTCAGGCGCCGCAGTACGCCGCTCGCGGTGTCGGCGCTGTAGACGTCCTCGCGGTAGTTGAGTTCGAAGCGGAGCCGGCTGCCGGGGTGGACGGCCAGGCTCAGCGGGTAGTGGGTGCCCTCGAACGCCTCGTCGACGGCGTCCCGCAGAAGGCCGACGTCGAGCCCGGGCACCGAGGCGCCCTGGACGGCCCGTTCCACGGGAACGTTCTCGAAGGCGACGGTGGTGTCGAAGAGTTCGGTGGCGCCCACGGCGCGGTGGATCTCGGCAAGTCCGAGGTATTCGTGCCCCATCACGGCCGTGTGGTCGTGCTGGATACGGGCCAGCAGGTCCGCCACCGGCTCTGCCGGGTCGATCCGGACCCGGGTGGGCACGGTGTTCATCATCAGGCCCACCATGCGGTCGCTGCCCGGGAGCTCCGGTGGGCGGCCGGCGACGGTGTTCCCGTAGACGACGTCCTGGCGCCCGGTCAGCTCGGTCAGCAACAGCGCCCAGGCGCCCTGGACCAGGGTGTTGACGGTGAGTTCGCGGCTCCGCGCCAGGGCGGTGAGTTCCGTCGTGGTCCGCTCGGACAGCTCCGTCACGACGCGCCGCTGCCCCCGGTCGGAGGAGCCGGTGCCTGCCTTGTCCGCGACGAGCGTGGCGCCGTCGACCCCCGAGAGCACGCCCTTCCAGGCCCGCTCGGCCCGGTCCCTGTCCTGCTCGCCGACCCAGCCGAGGTAGTCCTGGAAGGGCACTGTCGGCTCCAGCCGATCCGCCGTGCCGCCGTCTCCGTAGATGCGGAACAGATCGCCGAGGATCAGGGGAAGCGACCAGCCGTCCAGCAGGATGTGGTGGTTGGTGATCAGCAGGATGTGCCGGTCGGGTGCGAGCCGTATCAGCGTGAACCGGAGCAGCGGCGGCTTCGCCATGTCGAAGCGCCTCGCGCGCTCCTCGGTGAGCAGCCGGGAGAGGCGTGGCCTCAGTTCCTCCTGGCCGAAGCCGGAGAGGTCGATCTCCTCCCACGGCGGCTCCACGACGCGCGCGACGGCCTGGACGGCCTCGCCCGAGCGGCGGCGCAGGAATCCTGCCCGCAGGCTCGCGTGCCGGCCGACCAGCGCGCCGCAGGAGACACGCAGCAGGTCGGTGTCGAGTGCCCCGGTCAGCTCCAGCGGCGTCTGGACGTTGTAGAAGTCGATGTTCCCGCTGTCCGCTTGTCCCTCCTCGTAGAGGGCGTGGAAGAGAATGCCCTGCTGCAACGGCGAGAGCGGCAGGACCGCTTCCAGGGATGTCTGTCTCACAGTGCTGTCCCCCACTGGGCTTCTAGCTCGTCGAGTTCTTCCGCGTCGATCCGCACCAGGCTCCCGGCACGCGGTGTCGCGGCCCGCTCGCCGGCGTACTCGGCCGCCTCGGCGAGCTTGGCGATGGTCTTGTGGACGAAGACGTCCTTGACGGCGATGGCGAGTCCGGCCCGATGGGCCCCGGACGCCACCTGTACGGCGATGATGGAGTCGCCGCCGAGGTCGAAGAAGCTGTCGTCGACACCGATACGCGGCTGCCCCAGCCCCGCCACGAAGCAACCGCCCCGCCACGAACTCACGCAACGCACCCGCATCCGGCCGCTCACCGGAAGCCGCCGGTGTCACGTAGGCCACCAGGTGCCGGTGGCCCGGCCGGTCCTCGCGGACGGCCGCCACGGCCCGGTCGACTCCGGGTGCCTCGGCGAGAACGCTCTCGACCTCGCCGAGTTCGATGCGGAAGCCCCGAACCTTGACCTGGCTGTCGGCACGGCCCAGGTAGGACAGCTCGCCGCTCTCCGACCGCCGTGCCACGTCTCCCGTCCGGTACATCCGGGTGCCGGGCGCGCCGAAGGGGTCGGCGACGAAACGTTCCGCGGTGGTTCCGGGACGGCCGAGGTAGCCGCGGGCGAGCCCGTCACCGCTCAGATACACCTCGCCCGCCACTCCGGGCGGCACCGGCCGCAGCGCGTCGTCCAGCAGCCGGACGCGGGTGCCGGGGACAGCACGGCCCATGGGCGGGACGGTCCGCCCGGACAGCGCGCCGGTCTGGGTCGCGATGACCGTCGACTCGGTGGGGCCGTAGGCGTTGACCATGTGCCGGCCGGGCGACCAGCGTGCGACCAGGTCCGGCGGGCACGCCTCGGCGCCGACGACCAGGTTGATGCCGTCCGGAAGCCCCCCGGCCGGCATGGCCGCCAGCGTGGACGGGGCCAGCAGCAGACAGTCGACGCCGAGTTCGGCGACGAGCTCGGCCAGGGGTGGCCCGGGCGTGAGCCGCTCGGTCGGCGCGACCACCGCGGCGGCGCCGGTGAGGAACGCCGCACACAGCTCCCATACGGAGGCGTCGAAGCTGGGCGAGGAGAACTGGAGTACGCGGGTGCGGGGGGTCAGGCGCAGCAGGTCGCTCTGGTGGCGCGTCAGCGCGGCGAGGCCGGTGTGCGTGACGATGACGCCCTTGGGCCTGCCGGTCGACCCTGAGGTGTAGATGACGTACGCCGGGTGGGTGAGGCGCAGGGACGTGCGGAGGTCCCGGTCGTCGAGATCGCCGCCGTCGGTGTCGCCGTCCGCCGGCGGGTGGTCCACGGGAGCGGCCGCCTCGTCCAGGTACAGGCGCGGCACCTCGGGGGCGAGCGTGGCGTCGTCGGCGGCGCGGGTCGTCAGCAGCAGCAGCGGTGCGGTGTCGTCGAGCATCGCGGTGACCCGGGACCGTGGGTAGTCGAGGTCGACCGGGAGACAGGCCGCGCCCGACTTCAGCACCGCCACCGTGGCGGTCAGGGCGGCACTGCCGCGCGGGAGGGCGACCGCCACCAGCCGCTCGGGGCCGGCACCTTGCCCGACCAGCACCCTTGCCAGCCGGTTGGCACGGACGTTGAGCGCCGCGTAGTCGAGGGATTCGGTCGGGGAGAGCACGGCACAGGCGTGCGGGGTCTGCCTGACCTGCTCCTCGAACAGCTGCGGAAAGGTACGCGGGACGACGGGTTCCGTGTCCGGCCCGGGGCCGCCCGCGGCGAGTGCCCGGGTGCGTTCCGCCGCGGTCAGGACGTCGAGGCGGGCGAGCGGCACATCTGCGGGACCGGCGAGGAAGCGGGAGAGGAAGTCCGTGAACCGGTGCTGGTGTGTGCGGAGTTCGGCGAGGCCGTACCGGTCGGGGTTGGCCTCGAACTCGATGCGCATGCCCCGGCCGCCCGGATCGGGGTGGCAGGTGATGTTGAGGTCGGTGACGGGTCCGCCGGACAGGGCCATGACCTCGGCCTCGCGCCCGGTGAACGCGGTCTCGGACCCCGACGGCATGATGTTCACGAGCACCCCGAACAACTGCTCGTTGGTGCCGAGCATGCGCAGGTCACGCCGGAGTTCGTCGTACGGGTAGCGCTGATGGGTGAGCAGTTCCCCCAGCCGCCGCGCGACCTGCCGCACCAGCTGGGTGCGGTCGGCCGCCGGGTCGACGGTGATCCGCAGCGGAAGCGTGTTCGACAGCATCCCGGGCACGTTCTGGGACCTCGCCCCGAGCCGCGCGGTGGTGGGCACCCCGATCGTCAGGTCCTGAGCCCCCGTCATCCCGTGGAGATAGGCGGCGACCGCCGCCAGCATCGGCACCGTCCAGGGAGTGCGGGCGGCCCGTCCGGCGGTGTGCAGCGCCCGCAGTCCGTCCGGTGGGAGCACTGTCGTCGTGGCGATCGCCATGCCCGCCGCGGTCGTCGGTGCTCCTGGCGCCAGACCGGCCGTCTCGGGCCGGTCGGCGAAGATGCCGGCCCAGTACGCCCGGTCGGCGGTGTAGTCCGCCGACGCACGGTAGTCGCTCTCGTCCGCCAGCAGGTCCTGGAGCCGGCCCAGCGGTTCACCGTCGGGTTCCGTCCCGGTGGCCAGCGCCTCGTAGCACGCGGAGATCCGGCGCGAGTGCAGCACCGACCCGAAGGCGTCGGACAGGATGTGGTGGCTGCGCTGGTACCAGACGTGGTGGTCGGCTCCGACCCGTATCAGGATGTGCGCCGACAGCGCGTCCTTCTCCAGGTCGAGCGCGGTCGCGCGGTCGCGGTCGATCAGCGTCCGCGCGGCGGCGAGGGGGTCCGGCTCGTCGCTGAAGTCGTACTCCTGCCAGGTCGAACAGCCGGGTGGGACCGGCCGCTGGTACGTACCGTCCGGCCGCTCCACCAGTTCGACGTCGAAGCTTCCGCTCTCCCCCTCGGCCCGGCGGATCGCGCGCTGGAGCAGTCCGCCGTCCAGCGGCCCGCGCACCTCCATGGCGACCATGGTGTTGTAGGCCGGGTTGGCGGGGTCGAGCCGTTGGGCGAAGAACACCCCCCGCTGGGCCGCCGTCAGCGGCAGCAGACCGTTCTCGGCGCGTGAAGTCATCGGGTCGTAACCGCTCTCTCGTGCATCCCCGCGAGCCTGGAGGCCCGGATCTCGCGACGATGCTGCATCGCCCGCCCGTGCGGTAACCAGGCAACCGAACCGGCAATCAGCGGCGCTGGTCGAAATGCCGCCCGGACCGGGCCGAGTTACCGGCCGCTTGCCTGGTTCTCGTACGGGAGGCGGGTGATGCTGCGGCGAGCCGGGCACGGCGCCACGCCTCGCGTGTGCCGGAAGTGCCGTGAACCATGGGAGAGGACAGGGACGTTGGGAGACCGGAACCGAGGCCTGCTCGATTGGCTGGACCAGCCGTCCACCGAGCGCGGCCTGTACTACGCGGATTCCGCCGACGGCTGGGACTTCTGGTCCTACCGTGATCTGGCCGCGCTGGTGCTGAGAACCGCCGCCGCCCTGCGGGCGCAGGGGGTCGGGCAGGGCGACGTGGTCGCCCTGGTGCTGCGCTCCAGCCCGGGCTTCGTCGCCGGGTTCTTCGGCGCGCTCGCGGCCGGCGCGACGCCGTGCTCCATCCCGCCGCCCTTCGCCTTCCAGCGTGCCGACGAGTACGAGAAGCACGCGAGCCATCTGTTCGCGACGGCCGCGCCCCGGTTCACCGTCTGCGACGACGAGTCGCTGGAGCAGATCCGTAAGGTCGCGAGCGGACTGGGGCTCCAGGAGCCGGTCGCCTTCGACGAACTCGTGGCCGGGGCGGAGCCGTTGGAGCGGCCGATGCCGCTGCCGGAGACCGCGTTGATCCAGTTCACCTCCGGGTCCAGCGGCTTCTCGCGCGGCGTGCTGATCTCCGCCGACGCCCTGGAGACCAACCTCGCCGGCATGAGGCAGTGGCTGGGCTGCGCGCCCCAGTACCCGGCGATCAGCTGGCTGCCGGTCCACCACGACATGGGTCTCGTCGGCTTCCTGCTGAACGTCGTCGTCACCGGCTTCGACGGCTGGATGATGCAGCCGGACGACTTCATCCGCTCACCGCTGCGGTACCTGCGCTGCATCAGCGACCAGGGCGCCGTCATGACGGCGATGCCCAACTTCGGGCTGGCGTACATCCTTCGCCGGGTGAGACCGGCCGACCTGCGGGAGCTGCGCTTCGACTCGGTCCGGTGCGTGATCATCGGCGCGGAGCGGGTCGACCGGCAGGTGCTGGAGGACTTCCACGCCCTGCTGGGGCCGCACGGTCTCAACCGCGGCGCGCTGCTCCCCGCGTACGGCAGCGCCGAGGCGACCCTCGCGGTGACCGGGCTGGCCCCCGGCGAGGGCTGGTCGGCGCAGGCACCGGACGCCGGAGACGCGGCGTCTCTCGCCGGAGCGGCGGTGGTCGGCTGCGGCCGTCCGCTGGAGGGCAGGACGGTGCGGATCCTGTCCGAGGAAGGTGAGGAACTGCCGGACGGACGGGTAGGCGAGATCGTCGTCACAGGGGTGTCGATCGCGAGCGGGTACATCGGTACCACCGGGTCCGCCTCGAGTACCAGCGTCGATGACGGGGGCCTCGCCACCGGTGACGCGGGTTTCCTCCGGGACGGGCAGCTCTTCGTGATCGGCCGGCTCGGCGACGGGCTGAAGGTGAACGGGAAGATGGTCTTCGCCGAGAGCCTGGAGGCCCTGCTGCACCACCGGGGCATTCCCGAGCGGCGCGTCGCCGTCCTGCTGGGGGTACGCGACGGGGTGCCGACCGGCGTGGCGGTGTTCGGCGGCGTGCGGCCCGGCTGGCGGGAGGCCGCCCACGAGGTTCTCTCCGAGTGGCTCGGCGACGCGGAGCTCCACATGGTCGAGCTGCCCCGTGGCGGTGTCTCGGTCACGTCGAGCGGAAAACCGCGCCGGAGGGTCATCTGGAAGGCGCTCTGCGCGGGCGAGTTCGACGCGACGACCCGACCGCTGACGGCGGAGGCGGACGCGCCGGTCGCAGCGGACTGATCGGTCCTCGACGAACCGTACGCGTGACAATAGTGTGTGCCGCACAGTACAGTGCAGCGTATGGCTACAGAAGAGATCGCTCTTGGCCAGGCCCAGGAGCTGCGGCGCGGCACGGTCGTCCTGGCCTGCCTCGCGCTGCTCCGCAAGCCGCAGTACGGCTACGCGCTGCTGGAGACACTCAACGACGCGGGTGTCACCGTCGACGGCAACACCCTCTATCCCTTGCTGCGCCGACTCGAGAAGCAAGGCCTGCTCACCAGCGAATGGAACACCGACGAGTCCCGGCCACGGAAGTTCTACCGGGTGAGTCCCGAGGGCTCCCGGGTACGCACCTCACTGGTGCGCGAATGGCAGGACCTCGTCGCCTCGATCTCACGGCTTACCAAGGAGAATGGATGAGCACGAACACGCTCACCGAGCGCTACGTGCACGAGGTCGTCAGGCGGCTGCCCGCGGATCAGCGCGACGACATCGCCGACGAGCTGCGCACCACCATCGCCGACACCATCGAAGCACGCGACCCGGCCCGTCCCGAGGCGGTCGAGCGCGAGGTGCTGAGCGAGATGGGCGATCCGATCCGGCACGCCGCGCGCTACGCCGACCGGCCGCTCGCCCTGATCGGCCCCGATCTCTACCCGACCTACATCCGGCTGCTGGCCTTCCTGCTGACCACCGTGCTGCCGGTGATCACCGCCGTGTTCGTGCTGCTGGAGATCGTGGACGGCAACGGCCTCGGGGCGGCCGTGGGCGCCGGCGTCGAGACGGTGTTCACGGTCGGCGCCCAGATGGTCACCGTACTCACCGTGCTGTTCGCCGTCGCCGAGCGCGCCGGCCACCGGAAGGGGACTCTCATCCGTACCACCGACTGGACCCCCGACGACCTGCCCGAGACCCGTGAGCCCCAGAAGGTCGGCGTCGGTGCCGTCCTGACGGCGGTCTGGTACGCGCTGCTGCTCGGCCTGACCGTCTGGCAGCAGCTCTCCGAGCCCTACCGGACCAACGGCGGCGAGCGGATCGCCGTACTCGACCCGGACCTGTGGTCGGGGTGGATCTGGCCGATCCTCATCGGGCTCGCCGGCCTCGTCGTGCTCGCTCTGGTCCGCGTGATCACGCACGGCTGGACCAGTCGGCTGGCCGTCCTGCACGCCATCGCCCAGGCGGTGTTCGTGCTGCCGCTGGCCTGGATCCTCCAGCAGCGGCAGATCTTCAACCCGGACTTCCTGGCGGACGTCACCGACAACACGACGCCCGAGGTCTACACCGGAGCGGCGCTCATCGTCCTGGTCGCGAGCCTGATCGCCGTCGTCAACGGCTTCCGCGCGGCGAAGAAGTAGGACGGGAGCCAGGCGAGGGAAGCGGGAACGCCGGCGCCGATGCCACCCGAGGTGGCATCGGCGCCGGCGCGACGGTGGAGGAGCCCGGAATCAGCGCGTCACCGCCATGATCTCGGGACGCACCAGGTTCTCCGCCAGTAGCAGGCTCTTGACCCGGTCCGAGAGCATGTCCAACTGCCGCAGGACATGGATGACCTGCTGGAACAGCATCTGCCGGTAGGTGGCCATCATCGGGTTCGTCCGCGCGAACAGCAGCCCCTTCTCCACATCGAGGTCCATCCGCTCCCAGACCTCGCGCAGCATGAACCGGCGCGACATCAGCTGGATGGCCTCCAGCAGGAAGTCCTCGCGCTCACGCAGCTCGGCGGCGGTCACCTGTCCGTACATGCCGGTGAGCGCGGTGACCCCGAAGGCGATGTGCCGGGCCTCGTCGCTCGCGACCATCTTGGTGATCTGACGGATGATCGGGTCCCCGAAGCCGCTGCTCGCGAGGCGCAGCGCGGTGATCGCCAGCCCCTCCACGACCACCTGCATGCCGAGATAGACGATGTCCCACCGGGATTCCGACAGCAGATCGTGCAGCAACGTCTTGAGCCCGGGATTGATCGGGTAGGAATCGCCCAGCTTCTCGTCGACATAGCGGGCGAACGCCTCGACATGCCGCGCCTCGTCGGCGACCTGCGAGGCCGCGTAGGTCTTGGCATCCATGTCCGGCACCGTCTCCACCAGCCGGGCCGTGGTCACCAGCGCGCCCTGTTCGCCGTGCAGGAACTGGCTGCACATCCACGACTGGTACTGCCAGCGGAACTGCGTCAGCAGTTCGCGGGGCACGGGACTTCCCTCGCCGACGACGAAGGACGCGAGTCTCCCCCCGCTCTCCTCCGACATCTCCGACCCGAAGTGGATCTCGTGGTCCCAGTCGATGTCGGTGGCGGCGTTCCACTGCGAGAGCTTGTTCTTCTCGTAGAGGTTCCACACCCGGCTGTCGCGTTGGCCGTAGTCCCAGTTCAAGAATGCCTTGAACATCGCGTCGACCTCCATGAGGTCCGCGGTGACGGTGTCCAGTGTGAAGAAGGTCGATTCGGCCGAGCCGGTCGTGGCGGCCGACCCGCCAGGAGCGGCCGCCACGCCGGTCACCGAGTCCGGAACTGTGGTCATTGGATTACGGTCCACCCCTCGGGCACGGAACAGGACTGACGCTCGTGGAGTCTGACGCGCCCCGGAACAGCTCTCCAGGCACCCGTGGGGCAACTTGGCGGCAGACCGGTTGCCGGTCCCATGCCTGGCCCGCTGCCACCCGCCGGACCATGATGCCCAAAAGGGGCTGCTGCCCCGCATGACCGTCGGCCGACCGAAGGGGCGGGACGCGCATGACTGCCGCCGCACCACCCACCCGCTCAGGGAACCCGTCCGGCTCGCGAAGCGCACCGGCTCCCCATGACGACTGCCCCTGGATCGTGGGCCGGGTCCGCGCTTCCCGGCCCCGGGTGCGGCTGTTCTGTCTGCCGCAGGCAGGCGGCAGCGCGGCCTCGTTCGCCCCGTGGCGTCTCGCCCCGCCCTCCGGCGTGGAGCTCGCGACGGTGGAGCTGCCGGGCCGAGGTGTACGCGGCACGGACCCGCTGCCGGAGACCATGGAGGAACTGGCCGACGCGGTGATCGACGGCATCTCGGACGAGTTCGACCTGCCGTACGCGATCTTCGGTCACAGTTTCGGCGCGCTGCTCGGCTATGAGATCGCCGTCGGGATCGCGCGGCGCGGCCTGACCCCGCCGCGCGCACTGCTGGTGTCCGCGGCACGGTCGCCGCACACCCCGGTGCGCCGACGCGTATCGGACCGGGACGACGCCGGGCTGCTCGCCTGGCTGAACAGCTTCGGCGGCATTCCTTCGGAACTGTCGCGCTATCCGGCGTATTTGCGGTACGCGCTGCGCACCGTCCGCCGCGACCTCGCCCTCACGGAGGCCTACCTGGCGCCCGGGCCGGAGCGGGTGGACTGCCCGCTGCATGTCCTCGGCGGTGCGGACGACCCACTGATCAGCGGGGCGCAGTTGGAGCGCTGGCGGGACTGCGCGGCGGGCGAGTTCTCCCTCCGGCTGCTGCCCGGCGGGCACGACTACCTCTTCACCGGCGCGCCTGCGGCGCTCGACGCCCTCGGAACGACGCTGCGCTGAGGGCGGGGCCGGACGGGGAAGCTGCCGGTCGGCTGCCTGTCCCCGCATGCGAACCGTGCGGCAGCATCGCGCTGTCGGCCGCGCCGGCGTCCTCGGCACACCACCCGCCGCCATATCACTGCCACCACCGACCGCTCACGGGGAAGACCTCACAGTGAACGAAGCGACCGAGTCGCCGATCGAGATGGCGCTGCCCCTCACGCCACTGCAGGAGGGCATGCTCTTCCACGCGCTGTACGACTCCGAGACGGTGGACGTCTACAACATCCAGGCCGGCTTCGAACTGACCGGGGAGCTCTCGGCGGAGCGTCTGCGCGCGGCCTGCGCCGCCACACTCCGCCGCCATGCCGTCCTGCGGGCCGGCTTCCGGCTGCGTGCCAACGGGAAGCCGGTGCAACTGGTACGCCGCGTCGTGGAGACGCCGTGGACCGAGCTCGATCTGTCGGCGGAGTCCGAGTCCGGGCGGCGGAAGAGGCTGCTGGCCTTCCTCGAGGACGAGCGGCTGCACCGCTTCGAGATGGGGGCGCCACCGTTGATGCGGTTCGCGCTGATCCGACTGGCGCCCGACCACCACGCCTTCGTCATGACTTACCATCACATTCTGCTGGACGGGTGGTCTCTGCCACTCGTCCTCCAGGACCTGCTGGCGTTCTACCGGAGCGACGGCGACGACGCCGGACTCGGCCCCCTCACACCCTTCTCGGACTTCCTCAGGTGGCTCTCCCGCCAGGACCGGCCCGCCGCGAAAGAGGCATGGCGCGACGCTCTGCACGGTCTGGACGAACCGACCCTCGTCGCCCCCGGCGCGCCCTTCGCGGAGACGATGCCCGGGCTGGCCTTCGTGACGCTGTCCGAGCAGGCGACCAAGGCGCTGACCGCTACCGCCCGGGAGCACGGCCTCACGCTCAACACCGTTGTACAGGGCGCCTGGTCGCTGCTCCTCTCGCTGCTGACAGGGCGCGACGACGTGGTCTTCGGCCAGACCGTGCACGGCCGCCCGCCACAGCTCCCCGGGGTCGACTCGGTCGTGGGCCTGCTCATGAACGCGATCCCGGTACGGGTACGGATCGCCCCCGAGGATTCGATGGCCGCTCTCTTCGCCCGGATCCAGAACGAACAGGCCGCACTCGCACCGCACCACCACCTGGGGCTGGCCGAGGTGCAGCGGCTGGCCGGGCTCGGCGCGCTCTTCGACACCTCCACCGGCTTCGGGAACGCTCCCTTCGACCGGGAGGCGGTACAGGACGGTCCGGCCGGCCTGCGAGTGACGCCGCTGGAAGGGGACGAGGAAGCGGCCGGACAGCAGGAGATCACCGGATCGACCCACTACCCCCTGAGTGTCTTCGCCGTCCCCGGCCCCAGCCTGCGGCTCGAACTCAACTACCGCACGGACCTGTTCGACGCTGAGCGTGTCGAACTGATCGGCTCTCGGCTGAGGTTGCTGCTCAGGACATTCGCCGAACGGCCCGCGACGCCGGTCGCCGCCGTTGCGCTGCTCACCCACGAGGAACGGGAGCAGGTGATCGGCGACTGGGGAGGCCGGCGAGCGGAGTCCGGGCACGTTCCCGCCCGCGTACCGGCGACACTCACCCAGCGGTTCGAGGACCAGGTGCGCGCCACACCCGACGCCCCGGCCGTGGCGGACGGGGAGCGGTCGGTCAGCTACCGCCGACTCGACGCGGCGGCGAACAGGCTGGCACGGCTCCTGCTGGCCCGCGGGGTGAAGCCCGGCGACTTCGTCGCCGTGGCGCTGCCGCGCGGGACGGACCTGATCGTGGCGCTGCTCGGCACGCTGAAGGCGGGAGCCGGATACCTGCCGATCGACCCCTCCTATCCCGCCGAACGCGTTTCGTTCATGCTCGACGACGCCTCCCCGTCCGTCGTCGTCTGCGCCGGCACCACCCGCCCTGCGCTCATCACGCACCCGTCGGTCGTCCCGCTCGCCGACCCCGCCGTCCAGGACGAGTTGGCGCTGCTGCCCGAGCATCGCGTGGAGGACGGCGAACGCGGCGCGCCGCTGCGGCTCGCGGACGCCGCGTACGTCATCTACACCTCGGGGTCGACCGGCCGGCCCAAGGGCGTCGCCGTCGAGCACCGTACGGTCGACAGCTACCTCGCCTTCGCCCGCGCCGCCTATCCCGGCCTCGCCGGACAGGCGCTGGTGCACTCACCGCCCTCCTTCGACCTCACCGTCACCGGCATCTTCGGCCCGCTGACCTCCGGCGGTCTGGTGCGCATCGTCGATCTGGAGGACTTCGACGCCCCGGCCGGCGCCACCCCGCCGCCCACCTTCGTCAAAGCCACGCCCAGCCACCTGCCGGTGCTGACGGCTTCGTCCGACTGGTACTCGCCGACCGGGGAACTGGTCCTGGGCGGTGAACAGCTGAACGGCGAGGCGCTGGCGCAGTGGCGTGAGGCCCACCCGGGCGTGACCATCGTGAACGAGTACGGACCCACGGAGGCCACCGTGGGATGCATGGAGTACCGCCTGGAACCCGGCGATCCGCTGCCGGAGGGTGCGGTGCCGATCGGCCGTCCGGTCCCCGACGCCCGGGTCTACCTCCTGGACGCTTTCCTGCGTCCCGTCCCCGCGGGCCTGCCCGCCGAGCTGTACATCGGCGGTGACGTGCTCGCCCGCGGCTACGTCAACCGGCCCGGGCTCTCCGCGTCCCGCTTCGTCGCCGACCCCTTCGGCCCGCCCGGTTCCCGGATGTACCGCACCGGCGATATCGCGTGCTGGCGGCCCGACGGCACCATGGTCTACCGCGGCCGGTCCGACGACCAGGTCAAGGTCCGCGGCTTCCGGATCGAACTGGGCGAGGTGGAGACCGTCGTCGCGGCCGATCCCGCCGTCGCCCAAGCCGCGGCAGCCGTACGGAAGGACCGGCACGGGAACGAGCGGTTGGTGGCCTATGTCGTACCGGCGGCCGACCCGTCCGCGGACCCTGCCGCGCTGGCGGACCGGATCGGGGCGCGGCTGCCCGCGAGCATGGTTCCCTCGGCGTTCGTCACCCTGCCCGCACTGCCGATGAGCCCGAACGGCAAGGTGGACCGGGCCGCGCTGCCGGCCCCGGACGAAGCGCGCGAGTCCGGGCAGCGGCAGCGGGCGGACCAGGCGGGGGACGAGAGCGTCGAGAACGTTCTCGTCGAACTGTTCGTCCAGGTACTCGGTGTGGACAGCGCCGTGGCGGCGGACGACTTCTTCGCCCTCGGCGGCGACTCCATCACCGCCATCCAACTCGTCGTCCGCGCCCGCGCCGCAGGCTTCCACCTGACCCCGAAGCACATCTTCACCCACCGCACCGCCGGCGCTCTCGCCGCCTTTCTCGTGGTGAGCCCGACCGGCGCGGTGGAGTCCGCGGACGGCGTCTCGGGCGCGGCCGACCCGGCGGCACAGTGGCCGGCGGACGTGATCCCCGCGACGCCGATCATGCTCTGGCTGCGGGAGCAGGGCGGAACGACCGACGCGTACCACCAGTCGACACTGCTCCGGGTGCCGGCCGCACTCGACGCCGACCTGCTGGCCACCGCCGTACGGACTCTCGCCGAACGGCATCAGTCCCTGCGCGCACGTCTCCAGGAGGACGGGGCGCTGACGCTGGACCCGGTGGACCCGGTCATGTCGCGGAACTCGGTACGCCGGGTGGATGTCGTGGGTCTCGCGCCGGAAGGTGTCCGTCTGCGGATCGCCGCGTGCGCCCGCGAGGACGCCGACTCCCTCGCCCCACGTGCGGGCGCCATGCTGCGGGTGTCCTGGTTCGACGCCGGCGAGGGTGCCCAGGGGAGGTTGCTCGTCACCGTCCACCACCTGGCCGTCGACGCGGTCTCCTGGCACATCCTGCTGACCGACCTGTACGCCATCTGGCAGGACCTGGCAGCGGGTGCCGTCCCGGAGACCGGTCCGGTGCCGTTCTCGATGCGGGAGTGGAGCCTGCTGCTCCGCGCCGCAGCGGAAGCACCCGCTCTGCGGGATGAGCTGCCCCACTGGCGGAGGACTCTCAGCAGAGGACGGGGGCCGGGTGACGGCAGGCTCGCCGACGTGGAGCTCTCCCCGTCGCACGACGTCTACGCGACGGCCGGTGAACTCTCCCTCACCCTGCCGCCGGATCTGACCGCCCCGCTGCTCACGACCGTGCCCGCCGTCTTCGGCACCCACACGAACGAGGTACTGCTCACCGCTCTCGCGGTGGCCGTCGCCGCCTGGCGTCGTGACCGGTCGCCCGATGAGGGCGACAGCACGGCCGTACTGGTCGACGTCGAGGGCCACGGCCGCGAACAGATGTCCGAGGACGTCGACCTGTCCGGCACCGTCGGCTGGCTGACCACGCTGTACCCGGTACGCGTCGACGCCAGGATCGCCGACTGGGCGCCGGACGACGATCCGGCCGGAGCCCGCCTCGGCGAGGCCGTGCGCCGGGTCACGGCCCAGTTGGAAGCCATCCCCCGGCGTGGCACCGGCTTCGGTCTGCTGCGCTACCTGAACCAGGAGACAGCCGCCGAGCTGGCGGCCCGCCCCGCACCCCAGATCGGGTACAACTACCTCGGGAGACAGGGCGGCGCGGGGACCACCGACTGGAGCGTGGCCCCCGAGTCGGACGTGCTGCCCCTCGGGGCCGACCCCCGTATGCCCATGGCGCACGTCGTCGAACTGACCGCGGCGGTCAGCGACGGCGCGGACGGGCCACGCCTGGTCACCAACTGGCTGTGGGCCCGTCGGCTCCTGTCCGACCAGGACGTCGCCGAGCTGGGCCGGCTCTGGTTCGCGGCTCTGCGCGCGCTGGTGGAGCACGGGACGAGCACGGAGGCCATCGTCGCGCGGCAGACGATGCCGCCCGCCCTTCCACGGGAGGGCGGGCCACTGGGCGGGGAACCTCTCGACCGGCACGACACCGAGCTCGCCGGTCTCGGCGCCCGTATCGGCCTGCCCGTCGTCGAGGCCCTGCCGATGACGCCGCTCCAGGAGGGGCTGCTCTTCCACGCCCGGTACGACAGCCGGGACCTCGATGTCTACAACGTGCAGATCTCGTTGGAGGTTGAGGGCCGGCTCCACGCCGAGCGGTTCCGGAGCGCCTGCGACGCTCTCCTGGAACGGCACCCGATGCTGCGGGCAGCCTTCGTGCAGAAGCGGTCCGGGGAGCCGGTGCAGGTGATTCCGGAGCGGACGGCCATGCCGTGGTACGTCCATGACCTGGCCGGCCTCGACCCGCGCGAACAGGCCGACAGGCTGGCGGCGGTGCTGGCGGCCGACCGGCGCCGGCGCTTCGACCCCGCCGACCCGCCGCTGATGCGCTGCACCGTGGTCGGCCTGGACGAGGACAGGCAGAGAATCGTCCTGACCATGCACCACCTGCTGGTGGACGGCTGGACCACTTCGCTGCTGCTGCGCGACCTGCTCGCTCTCTACGACCACGGCACCGCGAGCGGGCTGCCCGCGCCCGGCCACTACCCCGACTATCTGCGGTGGCTGGCCGAACAGGACCGCGAGAAGGCGCGTACGGCCTGGCTGGAGGCGCTGGCGGGTCTGAAGGAGCCCACGCTGGTCTGCCCCGGCACGGACACCGCGCGGATACGCGTCCTTCCGGAGCGGATCGTCATCGCCCTCTCCGAGGCGGACACCTCCGCGCTGCTCGACATCTCGCGCCGCCACGGTGTCACGCTCAACACCCTGGTCCGGGTCGCCTGGGCGCTGTGCCTGCACCGGCGGACCGGGCAGCTGGACATCACCTTCGGGGCCACGGTCTCGGGCAGGGAGGCCGAGCTCCCCGGCGTCGAGGAGATGGTGGGGGTGTTCATCAACACGGTGCCGGTACGGGTGCGTCTCGACCCGTCCGAGCCGGTGGCCGAACTGCTCGAACGCCTCCAGGGCGAGCACGCCGAACTTCTCGAGTACCACTACCTCCCGCTGAGCGACATCCAGCGGACGGTGGGACTGGGGACCCTGTTCGACAGTTGCGTCGTCTTCGAGAACTTCCCGACCGCCGAGACCCTGCCGAGCGGTCCGGACAACGGCTTGCGGCTGACGGATGTCGTCGGCCACGACGCCTATCACTATCCGCTCAAGCTGATGGCCGCACCCGGCCGGCAGCTGGAGCTGGAGATCAGCTACCGCCCGGACCTGTTCGACGCACCGCTCGGGCAGCAGGTGGCCGATCGTCTACGGGAACTGCTGATCGAGCTGCCCGGAGCGCTGGCCCTCCCGACGGGCCGGTTCCTGGAACACACTCCCGCACCACCTGCCGAACCAGGGCAGCAGATGATGTGCGAGCTGATCGCGGAGGTACTGGGACGCGACTTCGTCAGCGCGGACGAAGACGTGTTCGAGCTCGGCTGCGACTCCCTGACGGCCCTGCGCCTGGCGGGCCGGATCGAGACGGAACTGGGACGGCCCGTCGACGTGGAGAGCGTCTTCCGCTGCCGTACCGCCCGCGCCCTCGGCACCGCACTCACCTGAGGGCCACGCGAGGCCTGGAATCAGCCCAGGCCGAACTCCGAGAACAGAAAGACTGAAACCATGACAAACCCCTTCGACAACGAAGACGGCGTCTTCCACGTGCTCGTCAACGACGAGGGTCAGCACTCCCTGTGGCCGGCGTTCGTCGAGGTCCCGGCCGGCTGGAGCGCGGTGGTGTCGGACAGCACCCGGCAGACCTGCCTCGACTACATCGAGGAGAACTGGACCGACCTCCGGCCCGCCTCGCTCGCCGCGACCGACGCGGCCTGACCCGTTTCCCTCATCGAACGCTCCGGCAGAGACAGGTGGCTGCACATGCCGAACAACTTCCCACCCATCGTCAACTCGTGGAACGAGTGGGACACCCTCCGGGAAATGGTGGTCGGCTCCGCCGACAACGCCTGCTTCGAACCGGCTGAACCAGGCAGCCGGCCCGCGATACGCAACGCTCCCGACCAGCCGTTCCCGACGGGCCCGAAGTCCAAAGAGGCCATCGATCTGGCCAATGAGGAACTCGCCGGTCTCGCCCGGCTCCTGGAATCCCAGGGCGTGACCGTACGCCGCCCCGAGACGCACGACTTCTCCGCCCCGGTCACCACCCCCGACTTCGAGGTCGAGAACCAGTACTGCGCCGTCTGCCCACGCGACGTGATGATCACCATGGGCAACGAGATCATCGAGGCGACCATGTCGCGCCGCGCCCGCTACTTCGAGTACCAGCCCTACCGGAAGCTGGTCTACGAGTACTGGAACGCCGACCCGCGGGTGGGGTGGACGACCGCGCCCAAGCCGTCGATGAAGGACGGCATGTATCGCGAGGACTTCTGGGAGTGGCCGCTGGAAAAGCGCCACGCGAAGATGCACTCGTTCGAGTTCTGCATCAACCAGGACGAGGTGGTCTTCGACGCAGCCGACATGAGCCGGCTGGGCCGCGACATCCTGGTCCAGGAGTCGATGACCACCAACCGGGCCGGCATCCACTGGCTCAAGCGCCACCTGGAACCCCGCGGCTTCCGCGTCCACCCCGTGCACTTCCCGCTGGACTTCTTCCCCTCCCACATCGACTGCACCTTCGTACCGCTGCGCCCCGGCCTGATCCTCACCAACCCGGAACGGCCGCTGCGCGAGGGCGAGGAGAAGATGTTCCTCGATAACGACTGGCAACTGGTCGATGTGCCCCAGCCCGTCCTGACCAACGACGAGATGCCGATGTACTGCCAGTCGTCGAAGTGGCTCTCGATGAACGTGCTGAGCATCTCGCCGACCAAAGTCATCTGCGAGGAGCAGGAGAAGCCCCTCCAGGACCTTCTTTCCTCGCACGGTTTCGAGGTCTTCCCGATTCCGTTCCGCAACGTCTTCGAGTACGGCGGCTCCCTCCACTGCGCCACGTGGGACATCCACCGTGACGGCGACAGGCAGGACTACTTCCCCTCCCTCCGGTACGAGCCGCTGATCTGACCGCTCCACCCGACGCCAACAGCGGGCACCGTGTCCGCCGTAGTTCCCCAGCACCTCGGGCAGGGGCGCACACGGCGCATCCATGGCAGCGCCCCGCCACATACGTAGACTCGCTCGAATCGCTTTCCGGAGCGGCAGAGGCGGCCCCGGACACCGGCCGGGGCCGCCTCTGCCGCTCCGGGTGAGGCACCCACGACTCCGGCGCATCGCGAGCAACCGCCGAGGTGCGCCCGTCGACTCGCTGGCGACGAGGTACGCGCTCGCCCGCAGGACAGCACACGGACCTGCTCCACCTACCCACACCGGGATCGGCCGTCGGCGTGCACGCCCCACAGACCGTCCCGGGAAACACGTATCCCCAGGCAAGAACGATTCTGCCTGGGGACACTCGGTGGGGCGGGTGGGACTCGAACCCACGGCCGACGGATTATGAGTCCGCTGCTCTAACCGGCTGAGCTACCGCCCCGTTTCGGCGTGGCGCGTACAAGTGTGCGCACCGTCTGCCGCAGCATAGCCGGTCATACGATCTCTCGCTTCGGTTGACCGACTTCAGCTGATCTTGAGGACGTCGCTGCGTGCTGCCCGGTTGCAGGGAAGATCGGGGAGACCCGAAAGAGTCACCCCGAGGGCCCGGCCAAGGCCCGGAGGGCGATGGGGCGCGCACGCGAAAGAGGACCCCGAAGGGCCCTCTCGCGTTCCGCTCCCCCGACTGGACTCGAACCAGTAACCCTCCGGTTAACAGCCGAATGCTCTGCCAATTGAGCTACAGGGGATCGCGCTCCCCCGACTGGACTCGAACCAGTAACCTGCCGGTTAACAGCCGGCTGCTCTGCCAATTGAGCTACAGGGGATTGCTGCGTTGCTTCGAAATCGTACCTGCCTGGCGGCTGCCGGGCGGCGCGCGTTCGCTGCGACACATACATTAGCGCAAGCAGGGGGGTGCTCCGCCAATCGGTATCGCCCGGGGTGATCTCGGGTGCTCGCGGGTAGGCGGGCTGCACACGTCGCACCAAGCGTAGGAAGGGTGGCAGCCATGCGGTACCGGCTCACGTTCATCGCCGGAGTGGCCCTCGGTTACGTGCTCGGCACGCGAGCCGGGCGCGAGCGTTACGAGCAGTTGAAGAAGTCGGCCCAGCGGTTCGCGGAGAACCCCGCCGTGCGCAACGCCGCCGAAAGCGCCGCCCACAGCGGGCGGGACATCGCCGGCAAGGCGTACCACTCGGTCAGCGACAAGGTCGGGGACAAGGTGCCCGCGTCGGTCGCCGAGCGGGTCCGGTCGCTGCGGGACCGCAGCAGCCAGAACGGCTTCGAGGACGACTGGGGGACCACCAATACGTAGCCGCTCCCTGGGTGCGGTGACTGTGGTGTGAGTTCCGGGATGGTCCCGCGGTGCGGCAGAATCTTCGTATGGGCATAGTCGCGGGGCTGGACAGTTCTTCCGCCTTCACTCACATCGTCGTCTGCGATACGGATTCGGGCGCCGTGCTCCGGGAGGGGTACGCCACCCATCCGGTCGAGGCCAAGGCCGCCGAGGTCGATCCGCAGGCCTGGCTGCTCTCGCTCGGTGAGGCGGCCTCCGGTGGACTGCTCGAAGGTGTGCAGGCCATCGGGGTCTCCGCGCAGCAGCACGGGCTCGTCCCCCTGGACCAGCAGGGCAATCTCGTACGCCCCGCCCTGCTCGGCAACGACCGGCGGGCGCAGGTCGCCGCGGCCGATCTCGTCGACGGGCTGGGCGGGCGGCAGGCCTGGGCCGAAGCCGTCGGGGCCGTGCCGAGCGCCGCGCAACCGGTGGCGAAGCTGCGCTGGCTGGCGCGGACCGAGCCGGAGAACGCCCAGCGGGTGGCCGCCGTGCTCCAGCCGCACGACTGGCTCGTGTGGCAGTTGCTGGGCCGGCCCGCCCGCCGGACCACGGACCGGGGCGCGGCCTCGGGCACGGGGTACTGGTCGGCCGGGACCGCCTCCTACCGGCCCGATCTGGTCGAGCTGGCTCTCGGGCACTCCGCCGCGCTGCCCGAGGTGCTCGGGCCCGCCGACTCCGCCGGGATGACCCCGGAAGGGCTGCTGATCTCCGCGGGCACCGGCGAGACCATGGCCGCCGCCTTCGGGCTCGGGGTCGCCGTGGGCGACGCGGTCGTGTCGCTGGGCGCCTCCGGGTCCGTGATGGCCGTCCACCACGAGGCGCTCGCCGATTCGAGCGGGATGATCACCTCGTTCGCCGACGCCACCGGCATGCATCTGCCGGTCGTCCACCTCTCCAACGCCGTACGTGCCCTGCGCGGCACCGCCGAGATGCTGGGTCTGGACGGGCTGGAGGAGCTGTCCTCGCTCGCCCTGAAGTCGACGCCCGGCGCCTCTGGGCTCGTCCTGCTGCCGTATCTGGAAGGCGAGCGCACTCCTCGGCTTCCCCACACCGCCGGCACCCTCTGCGGGCTGCGGCGTGAGTCGATGAAGCCGGAGCACCTGGCGCGCGCCTCGTTCGAGGGCATGCTGTGCTCGCTCGCCGACGCCCTGGACGTACTGCGCGGGCGGGGCGTGGAGGTGCGGCGGGTGTTCCTGCTGGGGGCTGCCGCCGAGCTCCCCGCCGTCCAGGCGCTGGCCCCGGCGCTGTTCGGCACCCAGGTCGTGGTGCCGCAGCCCGCCCAGTACGCGGCGATCGGCGCGGCCCGACAGGCGGCCTGGGCGCTCGGGGTCTCGCAGGGTTCCCTCGACCCGCGCACTCCCCCGCCCTGGCAGGGCGCGGCCGCCCAGGTGCTGGAGCCCGGCGACGAGCTGGCGGTGGGCGGGGCGGTGCGGCAGCAGTACGCGGCGACCCGGGATCAGATCCACCCCGGGGCCTTCGGCGGTCGGCACCAGGCTTAGGGCCCGTATCTCCCTCAGCGGCGCACGCCCGGCGCAGGCCGGGCGACAGCGTGAGCCCGAGCGTGGGGGCCTCCCCCGCGCTCCAGGTTTGACCCGGGCTTGGGGAAAACGGTTCGCCCGTGGAGTACGGCGTACGCGAAACTGGGTCGGCCTCTGCCTGCCGCCGATTCCGAGAGACCCGCGTGCTCATAAAACTCCTGCGGGCCCATCTGGGCCCGTACAAGAAACCCATCGTGCTGCTGGTGCTCCTCCAGCTGCTCCAGACCTGCGCCACCCTGTATCTGCCCAGCCTGAACGCCGACATCATTGACAACGGTGTCGTCACGGGCGACACCGGCTACATCCTGGAGTTCGGCGGTCTCATGATCGCCGTCAGCGTTCTCCAGGTCCTGTGCAATGTGGGTGCCGTGTATTACGGGGCGCGCACCGCCTCCGCCCTCGGGCGTGATGTGCGGGCCGCCGTCTTCGACCGGGTCCAGTCCTTCTCGGCCCGGGAGCTGGGGCGCTTCGGGGCGCCCTCGCTGATCACCCGGACCACCAACGACGTCCAGCAGGTCCAGATGCTGGTGCTGCTGGCGTTCACGCTGATGGTGTCGGCCCCGATCATGTGCGTCGGCGGGATCATCATGGCGCTCGGCCTCGATGTGCCGCTCTCCGCCGTGCTGCTGGCGGTCGTGCCGGTGCTCGGGGTCTCGGTCGGCCTCATCGTGCGGAAGATGGGACCGCTGTTCCGCACCATGCAGGAGCGGCTGGACGGTGTGAACCGGGTACTGCGCGAGCAGATCACCGGCAACCGGGTGATCCGGGCGTTCGTCCGGGACGGGTACGAGGAGAAGCGCTTCCGGCGGGCGAACACCGAGCTGACCGATGTGTCGGTGGCGACCGGGCGGCTGATGGCGCTGATGTTCCCGACCGTGATGACGGTGGTGAACCTGTCGTCGATCGCGGTGGTGTGGTTCGGCGCGCACCGGATCGACAGCGGCGGGATGCAGATCGGTGCGCTGACCGCGTTCCTCGCCTATCTGATGCAGATCGTCATGGCCGTGATGATGGCCACCTTCATGTTCATGATGGTGCCGCGCGCCGAGGTGTGCGCGGAGCGCATCGAGGAGGTCCTCGGGACCGGGTCGAGTGTCGTGCCGCCCGTCTCGCCCGTCACCGAACTGCGCCGGCACGGGCATCTGGAGGTGCGGGGCGCGGAGTTCCGGTACCCGGGTGCGGAGGAGCCGGTGCTGCGGAACGTCGATCTGGTGGCCCGGCCCGGGGAGACCACCGCGGTCATCGGGTCGACGGGCAGCGGGAAGTCCACGCTGCTCGGGCTCGTACCCCGGCTGTTCGACGTGACGGACGGCGAGGTGCTGGTCGACGGCGAGGACGTAAGGACGCTGGATCCGGCGCTGCTGGCGAAGACGGTGTCCCTGGTGCCGCAGAAGCCGTACCTCTTCTCAGGGACCGTGGCGACGAACCTGCGGTACGGGAATCCGGACGCCACCGACGAGGAGCTGTGGCACGCGTTGGAGGTGGCGCAGGCCAAGGAGTTCGTGGAGGCGCTGGAGCACGGGCTCGACGCGCCGATCGCGCAGGGCGGCACCAATGTCTCCGGCGGTCAGCGGCAGCGGCTCGCGATCGCGCGGACGCTGGTGCAGCGCCCGGAGATCTATCTCTTCGACGACTCGTTCTCCGCGCTGGACTACGCGACCGACGCCGCGCTGCGGGCGGCGCTGGGCCGGGAGACGGCCGGGGCGACCGTGGTGATCGTGGCGCAGCGGGTGTCCACCATCCGTGACGCGGACCGGATCCTGGTGCTGGACGAGGGCCGGCTCGTGGGCACCGGCACCCATCACGAGCTGATGGACGGCAATGAAACGTACCGGGAGATCGTGCTCTCCCAGCTGACGGAAGCGGAGGCCGCGTAATGGCCGGTCCGGGCGGACGGATGATGGCCGGGGGCGCGCCCACCGACCGGTCGATGGATTTCAAGGGGTCGAGCAAGCGGCTGCTGAAGCGGTTCGGGCGGGAGAAGGCCTCGCTCTGGCTGATGCTGGGCGCGGTGGCGGTGAGTGTCGCGCTGTCGGTGGCCGGGCCGAAGATCCTGGGCAAGGCGACCGACCTGATCTTCGCCGGTGTCGTCGGGCGGGAGATGGCCGAGGGCACGACGAAGGCGCAGGCGCTCGATGGGCTGCGGGAGGACGGCCGCGGGTCGATGGCCGACATGCTGTCGGGCGTGGACTTCACCCCCGGCGAGGGCATCGACTTCGGCGCGGTGGGGAACGTCCTGCTGATGGCCCTGGTGGTCTACGTCGGGGCCGGGCTGCTGATGCTGGTGGCGACCCGCCTGTCGATCCGGGTGATCAACCGGATCGTGTTCCAGCTGCGTGAGGACCTGCAGACGAAGCTGGCGCGGCTGCCGCTGTCGTACTTCGACCGGGCCAAGCGCGGTGAGGTGCTGAGCCGGGCGACGAACGACATCGACAACATCTCGCAGACGCTCCAGCAGACGATGGGCCAGCTCATCAACTCCCTGCTGACGATCGTCGGCGTGCTGATCATGATGTTCTGGATCTCGCCGCTGCTGGCGCTGGTCGCGCTGGTGACGATCCCGCTGTCGGTGGTCGTGGCGACGCGGGTCGGCAAGCGGTCGCAGCCGCAGTTCGTGCAGCAGTGGCGGGTGACGGGCACGCTCAACGCCCATATCGAGGAGATGTACACCGGGCACACCCTGGTGAAGGTCTTCGGCCGGCAGGAGGAGTCCGCGCGGGACTTCGCCGAGCAGAACGAGGCGCTGTACGAGGCGGGCTTCAAGGCCCAGTTCGCCAGCGGGATCATGCAGCCGCTGATGTTCTTCATCTCGAACATCAACTATGTGCTGGTCGCGGTGGTCGGCGGGCTGCGGGTCGCCTCGGGCGCGCTGTCGATCGGTGACGTCCAGGCGTTCATCCAGTACTCGCGGCAGTTCTCGATGCCGCTGACGCAGGTCGCCTCGATGGCGAACCTGGTGCAGTCGGGTATCGCGTCGGCGGAGCGGGTCTTCGAGCTGCTGGACGCCGAGGAGCAGGACGCGGACCCGGAGCACGGGGAACGCCCGGAGCGGCTGGACGGCCGGGTCTCGCTGGAGAAGGTGTCCTTCCGCTACGAGCCGGACAAGCCGCTGATCGAGGGCCTGTCGCTGAGCGTGGAGCCGGGGCAGACCGTCGCGATCGTCGGTCCGACCGGTGCGGGCAAGACGACGCTGGTCAATCTGCTGATGCGGTTCTACGAGGTGACCGGCGGGCGGATCGCGCTCGACGGGGTCGACGTGGCGAAGATGTCCCGGGACGACCTGCGGTCCTCGATCGGCATGGTGCTCCAGGACACCTGGCTGTTCGGCGGGACGATCGCGGAGAACATCGCGTACGGCGCTTCGCGCGAGGTCACCCGGGAGGAGATCGAGGAGGCGGCGAAGGCGGCGCACGCGGACCGGTTCATCCGGACGCTGCCCGACGGGTACGACTCGGTGATCGACGACGAGGGGACCGGGGTCAGCGCGGGCGAGAAGCAGCTGATCACCATCGCGCGTGCGTTCCTGTCCGACCCTGTGATCCTGGTGCTCGACGAGGCGACGAGTTCGGTGGACACCCGGACCGAGGTGCTGATCCAGAAGGCGATGGCGCGCCTGGCCCACGGGCGTACGTCGTTCGTGATCGCGCACCGGCTCTCCACGATCCGGGACGCGGACGTGATCCTGGTGATGGAGAGCGGGTCGATCGTCGAACAGGGCACGCACGAAGAGCTGTTGGCGGCCGGTGGCGCCTATGCCCGGCTGTACGCGGCCCAGTTCGCTCAGGCGCTGGCCGAGGTGGACTGATTCGTCTCGCGCGGATCAGTCGAGGTAGCCGCGGAGTTGGTCGGCGAAGGCGTGGTCCCGCAGCCTGCTGAGGGTCTTGGACTCGATCTGGCGGATACGTTCGCGTGTCACGCCGAAGATGCGTCCTATCTCCTCCAGGGTGCGGGGCCGCCCGTCGTCCAGGCCGTAACGCAGCTGCACGACCTTGCGTTCGCGCTCGCCGAGGGTGGAGAGCACCGCCTCCAGGTGCTGGCGCAGCAGCAGGAAGGCGGCCGACTCGACGGGCGATGCGGCGTCGCCGTCCTCGATGAGGTCGCCGAAGGAGACGTCGTCCTCCTCGCCGACGGGGGCGTGCAGGGAGACCGGTTCCTGGGCCAGGCGGAGGACTTCGGTGACCCGCTCGGGCGTCAGGTCCAGCTCGACGGCGATGTCGTCGGCGGTCGGCTCGACGCCGCGCTCCTGGAGGAGGCGGCGCTGGACGCGGACCACGCGGTTGATCAGCTCCACGACGTGGACGGGGACGCGGATGGTGCGGGCCTGGTCGGCCAGGGCGCGGGACATGGCCTGGCGGATCCACCAGGTGGCGTACGTGGAGAACTTGTAGCCCCGGGCGTAGTCGAACTTCTCCACCGCCCGGATCAGGCCGAGGTTCCCCTCCTGGACGAGGTCGAGCATGGTCAGCCCGCGCCCCACATACCGCTTGGCGACGGAGACGACGAGGCGGAGGTTGGCCTCGATGAGGCGGCGTTTGGCGGTGCGGCCCATCACCACCAGCCGGTCCAGGTCCACGGCGAGGCGGGAGTCGAGGTCCGGGGTGCCCGCGAGGCGTTCCTCGGCGAAGAGCCCGGCCTCGACGCAGCGGGCGAGCTCGACCTCCTCGGCGGCGGTGAGCAGCGGGATGCGGCCGATCTCGCGGAGATACTGGCGGAACAGGTCGGAGGTGGGGCCCCCGGAGTCCGCCCGGTTCCTGGGGTCCGGCGGTTCGGGAAGGTGCGTCGCTTCCACCATGACTGCCTCGGGTGCGTGTCCGGGCGGGCCGGCTGCGGTCTCCGGGTGGTGCAGGGCCCTGTTCTGCGCGGGGATGGCCGCCATGGGCGCGGTCGTGGTCGTCACGGTCCGGGTCTGCACGGGGGCGACCTCCAGGTGATCGCTGCCGGTTGACGGGGGCGGAGGCCTGTCCGGGCCCGGGTGTTCCCCTGCGGACCGGTGTGCTCCGATGACTCAGACATTCCCCAGTGTGGGGTACGACACACGGCTGTCACGAGGGGCGTGCGGGGACTTTCTGATTCCGGTCCGTCACCGGGCGGTTACCGGCCCACCCGGGCGGTGAACGGGCTCAGAGCGCGGCGGCGCCGTGGGCGCGCAGGGTCTGGGCGTACTGCTGGAGGACCCAGACCTCGTTCTGCGCGGCGGCCAGGTCCTGGGGGGCGACGTGGTTGCCGAGGCGGGCGAGACTGCTCTGTACGTCGGCGATGCGGCGGTCCACCGCGCGCAGCCGGACGTGGACGAGGTGCATGCCGGCGTAGGTCTCGTCGATGGTGCGGCCGTGGAAGACCTCGACGGCCAGCTCGGTGACGAGGTTGCGGACGGTGTTGTCGGGGGCGGCGTCCAGGACCGCGCCCAGATAGGCCCGGTCGTCGGCGATGCCCTGCTCGGCGCCGCCCGCCTCCTCGATGCAGCGGCGCACGGCGGCGTAGGGCGGGGCGGTGAACTCGTCCACGCCGTAGGCGTCGAAGGCCGGGGAGACCAGGGCGGGCTTCTGGAGGGCGAGCTTGAGCAGTTCGCGCTCGGTGCGGTGGGCGGGGCTGCGGAGGTTGAGCGCCGGGCCGGAGAAGGCGGGGGCCGCTGCGGGAGCGGTCTGCTGCGGGGCGCCGCCGCGCGGGCCCCGGCCCCGGGGTCCGCCCCGGCCATCCCGGTCCCCGTGGTCGCCGCCCTTGTCGCGGGCCCAGCGGGCGAGCTGGGCGACGCGGTGGACGACGAACTCCTGGTCGAGGATGCCGACGAGACCGGCGAGCTGGACGGCGACCTCGCGCTGGACGCTGCTCGTCTTGATCTTGGCGACGACGGCGGCGGCCTCGTCGAGGGCGGCGGCGCGGCCGGCCGGGGTCTCCAGGTCGTAGCGGCCGACGATCTGGCGCAGCGCGAACTCGAAGAGCGGGGTGCGCGGCTCGACGAGGTCGCGCACCGCGTCGTCGCCCTTGACGAGGCGCAGGTCGCAGGGGTCCATGCCGTCCGGGGCGATGGCGATGTAGGTCTCCGCGGCGAACTTCTGGTCGTCCTCGAAAGCGCGCAGGGCGGCCTTCTGACCGGCCGAGTCGCCGTCGAAGGTGAAGATCACGCGGGCGCTGCCGTTGTCCATGAGGAGGCGGCGCAGGATCTTGATGTGGTCGTTGCCGAAGGCGGTGCCGCAGGTGGCGATGGCGGTGGTGACCCCGGCGAGGTGGCAGGCCATGACGTCGGTGTAGCCCTCGACGACGACGGCGCGGCTGGCCTTGGCGATGTCCTTCTTCGCCAGGTCGATGCCGTACAGCACCTGGGACTTCTTGTAGATCGGGGTCTCGGGGGTGTTCAGGTACTTCGGGCCGTTGTCGTCGTCGCGGAGCTTGCGGGCGCCGAAGCCGACGATGTCGCCCGCGGTGTCGCTGATCGGCCACATGAGCCGGCCGCGGAAGCGGTCGATGGGGCCGCGCCGGCCGTCCTGGGAGAGGCCGGAGGTGATCAGCTCCTTGTCGCTGAAGCCCTTGCCGCGGAGATAGCGGGTGAGGTGGTCCCAGCCGGCCGGGCTGTAGCCGACCCGGAAGTGGGTGGCGGCCTCCTGGTCGAAGCCGCGCTCGGCGAGGAACGTCCGGCCGATCTCGGCCTCGGGGCTCTCCAGCGCGCGGACGTAGAACTCGGCGGCGGCCTGGTGGGCCTCGATCAGCCGGATGCGTTCGCCGCGCTGGTGGGAGGGGTTGTAGCCGCCCTCCTCGTACCGCAGGGTGATGCCCGCCTTGGCGGCGAGGCGCTCGACCGTCTCCGAGAAGGAGAGATGGTCGATCTTCATCACGAAGGCGATCGTGTCGCCGCCCTCCTGGCAGCCGAAGCAGTGGAACAGGCCCTTGGAGGGGCTGACCTGGAAGGAGGGGGACTTCTCGTCGTGGAAGGGGCAGAGGCCTTTGAGATTCCCGCCGCCCGCGTTGCGCAGCTGGAGGTACTCGGACACGACGGCGTCGATCGGGACCGCGTCCCGTACCGCCTTCACGTCGTCGTCATTGATCCTGCCAGCCACGCATGAAGTCTACGGGTGGGCAAGACGCCCCCTAGGACAGCCCGGGTCCCGGCGGCCGGCCGGCCGGGGCGCGGGCGGCGTGGCCCGCGCCCCGGCCGTGCGTCTCAGAGCAGGGAGTCCAGCGGGACCGACGGGTCGGCGAGGGCCTCCGGGTCGTGCTGCTGACGGGCCCGGATCAGCTCCTGGATCGTCTCGGTGACATCCCACACGTTGACGTTCATCCCGGCGAGGACGCGGCGGTCCTTCAGCCAGAACGCGATGAACTCCCGCTTTCCGGCGTCGCCCCGGATGATCACCTCGTCGTAGGAGCCGGGCGGGGCCCAGCCGGAGTATTCGAGGCCCAGGTCGTACTGGTCGGAGAAGAAGTACGGGATCCGGTCGTACGTCACGTCCTGGCCGAGCATGGCGCGGGCGGCGGCAGGGCCGCCGTTGAGGGCGTTGGCCCAGTGCTCGACGCGCAGCCGGGTGCCGAGCAGCGGGTGGGCGGCCGCGGCGACGTCCCCGGCGGCGTAGATGTGCGGGTCGGAGGTGCGCAGCGAGGCGTCCACGGCGATGCCGCCGCCGTGGGCGCGCTCGGCCAGCTCCAGGCCCGCGGCCTCGGCGAGGGCGGAACGCGGGGCGGCGCCGATCGCGGCGAGCACGTCGTGGGCGGGGTGCTCCTCGCCGTCGTCGGTGCGGGCGGCGAGCACCATGCCGTCCTGGCCGGTGATCTCGGTGAGGCGGGCGCCGAAGTGGAAGCGGACGCCGTGCGAGCTGTGCAGCTCGGTGAAGATCTGGCCCAGCTCGGGGCCGATGACCTGGTGCAGCGGGGTGGGCTCGGCCTCGACGACGGTCACCTCGGCACCGTATCCGCGGGCGGCGGCGGCGACCTCCAGGCCGATCCAGCCGGCTCCGGCGATGACCAGGTGGCCGTTGTCGCGGCCGAGGGCGGCGAGCACGTTGCGCAGCCGGTCGGCGTGGGCGAGGCGGCGCAGATGGTGGACGCCGGCCAGGTCGGTGCCGGGGATGTCGAGGCGGCGCGGTTCGGAGCCGGTGGCCAGCAGCAGCTTGTCGTAGTGGATGACGGTGTTGTCGCCGAGCTGCACGGTCTTCGCGTACCGGTCGAGCGCGGTGACCGGCTGGCCGAGGTGCAGCTCGACGTCGGCGCCCGCGTACCAGGGGCGTTCGTGGGTGAAGACGCTGTCCCGGTCGGCCTTGCCGTCCAGGTATCCCTTGGAGAGCGGCGGGCGTTCGTAGGGGTGGTCGCGCTCGTCGCCGATGAGGATCACCCGGCCGGTGAACCCTTCGGCCCGCAGTGTCTCGGCCGCCTTCGCCCCTGCGAGTCCTGCTCCGACGATGACGAACGTCTGGTGTGCGTCGACCACTTGATGCCTCCTCAGTGCTGTGCTGCGCGGCGCCCCCACGGCTGCGAGCGTCCCGCACGCAGCGTGATGGCGAAAGAGGGTGTGCCCCGGACAGGTCACACCCAGTGGTCAGAAGTCCGGCCCCTTCCAGTCTGCCGGTCAGCCGCGACGGGCGGTGAGTGCGGCGTGCAGGGATCGTGCGGAGGCGTCGGTGAGGGCGGCGATCTGGTCGATCAGGACCCGCTTGCGGGCGTGGTCGTCGGGGGCCTGGTCGAACAGGGCGCGGAAGTGCGGCTCCAGGCCCTCGGGGGCGCGGGCGGTGAGGGCGGCGGCCAGCTCGGCGATGACGATGCGCTGGTCGGCGCGGAGGGTCTCCTGCTCGGCGCGCTGCATCACGTAACGGTCGGCGACCGCCTTGAGGACGGCGCACTCGTTGCGGACGGTGCGCGGGACGACGAGCTCCGCGCCGTACCGGCCGAGGCGGCCGGGGCCGTACACCGCGCGGGTGGCGGTCTCGGCCTCGGTGCAGAAGCGGCCGATGAGCTGGCTGGTGGCGTCCTTCAGGCGGGCCTGGGCCACGGCGGAGCCGTCGTAGCCGTGCGGCCACCAGTCCTGGTCGATCAGCCGGTCCAGGGCCTCGGCCAGCTCCTGCGGGTCGGTGCCGGCGGGGACGTAGCGGCCGATGGCGACGGCCCAGATCTCCTCGCGCTCCGGTTCGGCGTAGAGGCAGTTGGGGTCGATGTGCCCGGCGTGCAGCCCGTCCTCGAAGTCGTGGACGCTGTACGCGACGTCGTCGGACCAGTCCATGACCTGGGCCTCGAAGCAGGTGCGGTCCTCGGGGGCGCCTTCGCGGGCCCAGGCGAAGACCGGGAGGTCGTCGGCGTACACCCCGAACTTCACCGAGTGCGGGTCGGTGGGGTGCGCGCCGCGCGGCCAGGGGTACTTGGTGGCGGCGTCCAGGGCGGCCCGGGTGAGGTTGAGGCCGACGCTGACCAGCTCTCCGGTGCGCGGGTCGTGGACGAAGCGCTTGGGCTCCAGGCGGGTCAGCAGGCGCAGCGACTGGGCGTTGCCCTCGAAGCCTCCGCAGTCGGAGGCGAAGTCGTTGAGCGCCTGTTCGCCGTTGTGGCCGAACGGCGGGTGGCCCATGTCGTGCGAGAGGCAGGCCGTCTCCACCAGGTCGGGGTCGCAGCCGAGGACCGCGCCGAGCTCACGGCCGACCTGGGCGCACTCCAGGGAGTGGGTGAGCCGGGTGCGGGGGCTGGCGTCCCACTGGTGGGAGCGGGTGCCGGGGGTGACGACCTGGGTCTTCCCGGCGAGCCGGCGCAGGGCGGCGGAGTGCAGGACCCGGGCGCGGTCGCGCTGGAAGGCGGTGCGGCCGGGCCGCTTGTCCTCCTCGGTGTCGAAGCGCTCGGTGTCGGCGGGGCCGTAGGGGCTCGCCGTACCGCTCTGTGCGCTTCGCCTGCCGTGTGCCGGTTCTGCCCCGTGTGCGCCCTGTGTGCCGTCCATGCTCCCGACAGTAGCGACCGGGACGGACAACGGGCGTGAGCGGGCCGGGATGTCAGGCGCAAGCGAGCAAGCTCTCCGCGTCGGCGAGGGCTCGGGCCTGTCCTCAAACCGCCGCCTGCCGCGCTCCGGGCGACGACGACAGTGTGACGACAGGCCTCAGGGGGCGGACGCCCCCTGAGGCCGTCCTTGCCCGGTCGTAGCGGTGCAGGACGAGGCGGGCCATCGCCGGGTGGGCGCCGAGCGGGGCGGCGGCCCGGTGCGGTACGGCGTCGGCGCAGGCGCTCGCGAAGCGGCCGGGGGCGGTGAAGTACGAGGCGACGAAGGTCCGGTGGCGTCCTCGGGCGGCGAGGGCGCGCAGGGCGGCCGGGACGGTGGGCGTGGCGGCGGAGGCGTACGCGGGGACGACGGGCACACCGAGGCGTTCGGCGAGCAGGCGGGCGGTGCGACGGGTGTCCTGGGCGGAGTCGGGATCGCGGGACCCGGCGGCGGCGAGGACCACGGCGGCGTGGCGGCCACCGTGGTCGGCGACGTCCCAGCCGGCCTCGACGAGCCGCCCGTACAGCGCCTCCGCCAGCAGGGGGTGCGGGCCGAGGGGCGCGGCGATCCGGGTCCGTACGCCGGGGGCGGCGGCCGTCGCCGCGGGCAGGTCGCGCTTGACGTGGTGGCCGCGCCCCAGGAGCAGCGGTACCAGGACGGCTTCGGCCCCGCACAGGCTGTCCAGGGTGTCCGGGAGCAGCGGCGCGTTCAGCTCGATGTGGCCGAGCCGGACGTCGAGGCCGGGGCGCAGGTCGCGGACCCGGTCCAGGAGGGTGAGCACGGTGCGCAGGGCCTGCGGGTCGCGGCTGCCGTGCGCCACGGCGACCAGCGCCGGGGCGGAGGTGCCGCCGTCCGCTGCGGGGCGGTCGGGGTGCCGGGTGCGGTGCATGGATCTGCGGGTTCCGTTCCGGGAGACGAGGCTGAGCTGTGCGCCGAGCTGGTCGGTGATGCGGGCGAGAAGGTGCGCGGTGCTGTCGGTCAGCGGGGGTGACTGCTGGGGCTGTTCCGGGGCCGGCTCCGTCATGGACCGATGGTGCCGGGCGGAGGTTGCCGGACCGTTGCGTGGGGGTCACCAGTGTTTTCCGCCGCCTCACGGCGGGGGTGGGGGCGGTGTGCGTTGCCCCGGAGGGCCGGGGCAACGCACACCG
>NZ_QWFA01000005.1 GCF_003501885.1 Streptomyces globisporus | reverse complement strand
CCCCCGCCCCGCGCTTCTCGGCCACCCCCGTCTCCGTCCGCACCGGGCCCGCGATGCCCGGCGCGGACACGGAGACCGTGGCGGCCGACTGGGACGTACCGGGGCTGTGGCCCACCCCCCGAGACTAGGAGACCCCGTGCAACGGCAGATCTTCACCGAGGAGCACGACGCGTTCCGCGACACCGTCCGGGCCTTCCTGGCCAAGGAGGTCCTCCCGCACTACGAGCAGTGGGAGCAGGACGGCATCGTCTCCCGCGAGGCGTGGCTCGCCGCCGGGCGGGCCGGACTGCTGGGCCTGGCCGTCCCGGAGAAGTACGGGGGCGGCGGCAGCGACGACTTTCGCTACAGCGCCGTCCTCGCCGAGGAGTTCACCCGCGCCGGGGCCGCCGGGCTCGCGATCGGCCTGCACAACGACATCATCGGCCCCTACCTCACGGGTCTGGCCACCGACGAGCAGAAGCGCCGCTGGCTCCCCGGCTTCTGCTCCGGCGAGACCATCACCGCCATCGCCATGACCGAGCCGGGCGCGGGCTCCGACCTCCAGGGCATCCGCACCACCGCCGAGGACAAGGGCGACCACTGGCTGCTCAACGGCTCCAAGACCTTCATCTCCAACGGCATCCTCGCCGACCTGGTCATCGTCGTCGCGAAGACCACCCCCGAGGGCGGGGCCAAGGGACTCTCCCTCATCGTCGTCGAGCGCGGCGCGGAGGGCTTCGAGCGCGGCCGCAACCTCGACAAGATCGGCCAGAAGTCCCAGGACACCGCCGAGTTGTTCTTCAACGACGTGCGCGTCCCCAAGGAGAACCTCCTCGGGGAACTCGACGGCGCCTTCATCCATCTGATGACCAACCTGGCCCAGGAGCGCATGGGCATAGCGGTCGCCGGGATCGCCGCCGCCGAACACCTGCTGGAGATCACCACCCAGTACGTCAAGGAGCGCGAGGCCTTCGGACGTCCGCTGGCCAAGCTCCAGCACATCCGCTTCGAAATCGCCGAGATGGCCACCGAGTGCGCCGTCACCCGGACTTTCCTCGACCGGTGCATCGTCGACCACTCCGACGGCGTCCTCGACGCCGTCCACGCCTCCATGGCCAAGTGGTGGGCCACCGAACTGCAGAAGCGCGTCGCCGACCGCTGTCTCCAACTCCACGGCGGATACGGCTACATGAGCGAGTACAAGGTCGCCAAGGCGTTCACCGACGGCCGTATCCAGACCATCTACGGCGGCACGACCGAGATCATGAAGGAGATCATCGGCCGCTCGTTGCTCGCCTGAGCCCCCCCTGCTTCCTCCCTCTCCACCACCCTCGAAAGGCAGCTGTCTTGAGTACCGAAGCATTCGTCTACGACGCGATCCGCACCCCGCGCGGCCGCGGCAAGGCCAACGGCGCCCTGCACGGCACCAAGCCGATCGACCTGGTCGTCGGCCTCATCCACGAGATCCAGGGCCGCTTCCCTGACCTGGACCCGGCCGCCATCGACGACATCGTCCTCGGCGTGGTCAGCCCGCTCGGGGACCAGGGCTCCGACATCGCCCGGATCGCCGCCATCGCGGCCGGTCTGCCCGACTCGGTCGCGGGCGTCCAGGAGAACCGCTTCTGTGCCTCGGGCCTGGAAGCGGTCAACCTGGCCGCCGCCAAGGTCCGTTCGGGCTGGGAGGACCTCGTCCTGGCCGGGGGCGTCGAGTCGATGTCCCGCGTGCCGATGGGCTCCGACGGCGGAGCCTGGGCGATGGACCCCATGACCAGCTTCGAGACCGGCTTCGCCCCACAAGGCATCGGCGCCGACCTCATCGCGACCGTCGAGGGGTTCAGCCGCCGCGACGTCGACGAGTACGCCGCCCTCTCCCAGGAACGCGCCGCCGCGGCCTGGAAGGACGGCCGCTTCGCCCGCTCCGTCGTCCCCGTCAAGGACCGCAACGGCCTCCTCGTCCTCGACCACGACGAGCACATGCGCCCCGGCACCACCGCCGACTCCCTCGCCGGCCTCAAGCCCTCCTTCGCCGCCATCGGCGACATGGGCGGCTTCGACGCGGTGGCGCTGCAGAAGTACCACTGGGTCGAGAAGATCGACCACGTCCACCACGCGGGCAACTCCTCCGGCATCGTCGACGGCGCCGCCCTCGTCGCCATCGGCTCGAAGGAGGTCGGCGAGCGCTACGGCCTCACCCCGCGCGCCCGGATCGTCTCCGCCGCCGTCTCCGGCTCCGAGCCCACCATCATGCTCACCGGCCCCGCCCCCGCCACCCGCAAGGCGCTCGCCAAGGCCGGCCTCACCATCGACGACATCGACCTCGTCGAGATCAACGAGGCCTTCGCCGGGGTCGTCCTGCGCTTCGTCAAGGACATGGGTCTATCCCTGGACAAGGTCAACGTCAACGGCGGCGCGATCGCGCTCGGCCACCCGCTCGGCGCGACCGGCGCGATGATCCTCGGCACCGTCATCGACGAACTGGAGCGCCGCGACCAGCGGTTCGGCCTGGTCACCCTCTGCGTCGGCGGCGGCATGGGCGTCGCGACCATCGTCGAACGCATCTGACTTGTTCCCGGCCCCACCTGCTTACGGAGAAGACACCGACATGACCGAGAGCACCACCATCCGCTGGGAACAGGACGAGACCGGCGTCGTCACCCTCGTCCTCGACGACCCCGACCAGTCCGCGAACACGATGAACCAGGCCTTCAAGGACTCCATCGCGGCCATCGCGGACCGCGCCGAGGCCGAGAAGGACTCCATCCGCGGCATCATCTACACCTCCGCCAAGAAGACCTTCTTCGCGGGCGGCGACCTCAAGGACATGATCAAGGTCGGCCCGGAGAACGCCGAGGCCGCCTTCGACACCGGCACCGCCATCAAGAACTCGCTGCGCCGCATCGAGACCCTCGGCAAGCCCGTCGTCGCCGCCATCAACGGCGCGGCCCTCGGCGGCGGTTACGAGATCGCGCTCGCCTCCCACCACCGCGTCGCCCTCGACGCCCCCGGCTCCCGCATCGGCCTGCCCGAGGTCACCCTCGGGCTGCTCCCGGCGGGCGGCGGCGTCACCCGGACCGTACGCCTCATGGGCATCGCGGACGCCCTGCTCAAGGTGCTCCTCCAGGGCACCCAGTACACCCCGCAGCGGGCGCTGGAGAACGGTCTCGTCCACGAAGTCGCCGCCACCCGCGAGGAGATGATCGAGAAGGCTCGCGCCTTCATCGACGCCAACCCCGAGTCCCAGCAGCCCTGGGACGTCAAGGGCTACAAGATCCCCGGCGGCACCCCGTCGAACCCCAAGTTCGCCGCCAACCTCCCCGCCTTCCCGGCAAACTTGAAGAAGCAGCTCGCCGGCGCTCCCATGCCCGCGCCGCGCAACATCCTCGCGGCGGCCGTCGAGGGCTCCCAGGTCGACTTCGAGACCGCGCTGACCATCGAGGCCCGCTACTTCACCGAGCTGGTCACCGGCCAGGTCTCCAAGAACATGATCCAGGCGTTCTTCTTCGACCTCCAGGCCGTCAACTCCGGTGCCAACCGCCCCAAGGACGTCCCGGAGCGCCCGGTCCGCAAGGTCGCCGTGCTCGGCGCCGGGATGATGGGCGCGGGCATCGCCTACTCCTGCGCCAGGGCCGGGATCGACGTCGTCCTCAAGGACGTCTCCACCGAGGCGGCCGCCAAGGGCAAGGCGTACAGCGAGAAGCTGCTCGCCAAGGCGCTCTCCCGGGGCCGTACGACCGAGGCCAAGCGCGACGAACTGCTGGCCCGGATCACCCCCACCGGTGACGTGGCCGACCTCGCGGGCTGCGACGCGGTGATCGAGGCCGTCTTCGAGGACACCGCCCTCAAGCACAAGGTGTTCCAGGAGATCCAGGACGTCATCGAGCCCGACGCCCTGCTCTGCTCCAACACCTCCACCCTCCCCATCACGGTCCTCGCCGAGGGCGTCTCGCGCCCCGTCGACTTCATCGGCCTGCACTTCTTCTCGCCGGTCGACAAGATGCCGCTGGTCGAGATCATCAAGGGCGAGCGGACCGGCGACGAGGCGCTGGCCCGCGCCTTCGACCTGGTGCGCCGGATCAAGAAGACGCCGATCGTCGTCAACGACTCGCGCGGCTTCTTCACCTCGCGCGTCATCGGCCAGTTCATCAACGAGGGCGTGGCGATGGTCGGCGAGGGCGTCGAGCCCGCCTCCATCGAGCAGGCGGCCGCCCAGTCCGGCTACCCGGCCAAGGTCCTCTCCCTGATGGACGAGCTGACCCTGACCCTGCCCCGCAAGATCCGCAACGAGACCAAGCGCGCGGTCGAGGAGGCCGGCGGCACCTGGCCCGGCCACCCCTCCGACGAGGTCATCGACCGCATGGTCGACGAGTTCGGCCGCACGGGACGCAGCGGGGGAGCGGGCTTCTACGACTACGACGAGGACGGCAAGCGCGCCGCTCTCTGGCCGGGCCTGCGTGAGCACTTCACCACCAAGGCCGACGGGGACGTCCCCTTCGAGGACATGAAGGAGCGGATGCTCTTCTCCGAGGCGCTGGACAGCGTCCGCTGCCTGGAGGAGAACGTCCTCATCTCCGTCGCCGACGCCAACATCGGCTCCATCATGGGCATCGGCTTCCCGCCGTGGACCGGCGGCGTCCTCCAGTACATCAACGGGTACGAGGGCGGCCTGCCCGGCTTCGTGGCCCGCGCCCGGGAGCTCGCCGAGCGCTACGGCGACCGCTTCCTGCCGCCCGCCCTGCTGGTGGAGAAGGCGGAGAAGGGCGAGACCTTCCACGACTGAGGCCGTGGCGCGCCGCGTTCCCCGTCACTCGGCGGTGAACGCGGCGCGCAGCTCCTCCTTCAGCGACCGCTGAAACGCCGTCACCAGCGCCTGCACGACGATTGGTTGCATATGGGCCGACAGCGACTTCATCGCGGCCACATGCTCCGGATCGCCCTCCCGCTCCCGGTACGGATTCCACACCTCGTCCCGGAAGAGCCGGGTCATCTCCTGCGCCGCCGACCGGGTGTGCTCCAACAGGACGGTCCGCGCGGCGAGGATCGTCTCGTGGGCGATCGGCACGTCCAGCAGCTCGACGCCGAGCCGCAGCAGCCCGAGATCCACCCGGTACGTCGTGCCCTCCCCCTCGGGCCGGACCAGCACCCCCATCGCCGCCAGCCGCTCCACATCCGCCTCCGACAGCGCCCGCCCGGCCCGCCGCTCCAGCTCGGCCCGGGAGAAGTCCTCGGTCTTGTCCGGCGCCCAGGACGCCACCAGGGCCCGGTGGATGGCCAGATCGTGGGCGCTGAGGTCGGGCGGCAGCTGCCCCAGATACCGTTCGATCGCGGCGAGCGTCATGCCCTGGTGCTGGAGCTCCTCGATCAGCGCGAGCCGCGAGAGATGGTCGGGCCCGTAGTGGCCGACCCGGCGCGGCCCGATGACCGGAGGCGGCAGCAGGCCCCGGGTGCTGTAGAACCGCACGGTACGCACGGTGACCCCGGCACGGGCCGCCAGCTCGTCCACCGTGAGCGTCGGCTCGTCGGTCCCCGTCGCCATCTCTGCTCCCCGCAGTCGAATCCCGGTATCGGACAGTTCTGCTGTCTCACCACTTCTGCCAAAGTCTCCGGCACCATCGCGCCGCCGTCCACCCCGGGCCGGTTGTCAGTGTCGGCCCGTACGGTGAGGTCATGTCGGAGATCACCTACGTACGGGGGGACGCCACCGCCCCGCAGGGCAAGGGCGTCAAGCTGATCGTCCACGTCTGCAACGACCTCGGCGGCTGGGGCAAGGGCTTCGTGCTCGCCCTCTCCCGCCGCTGGCGCGAGCCCGAGGCCGCCTACCGCCGCTGGCACCGGGAGCGCGCGGGCAACGACTTCGCCCTGGGTGCGGCGCAGTTCGTGCAGGTGGGGCCCTATCTCTGGGTGGCCAACCTGGTCGGCCAGCGCGGCATGCGGACCGGGAGCAAGGGGGTGCCCGTGCGGTACGAGGCCATCGACACGGCGCTCGGCGCGGTGGCCGCCAAGGCGGGCGAGCTGGGGGCCTCCGTCCATATGCCCCGGATCGGCTGCGGGCTCGCGGGTGGCACGTGGTCCCGCGTCGAGCCGCTGATCGAGCGACGCCTGATATCCGCCGGCGTGCCGGTGACGGTGTACGACCACGACTGACCCGGCCGCCGGGGACCGGGCCCCGCCATCACGGCTCCGCCGTCCGCGAGGGATCATGGAGGGGAAGGGGACGGGCAGCGCACGGGCAGGCCCGCCGGGATCGCGGGAGCACCGGATGAGCAGCGCGAAGGACGTGCAGGGCCCCCGGGCCCGCGGACCGGAGGCAGCTTTGGGCTCGGGCCCCGAGCCGCCCGCGCGCGGCCGGGGTGCGGACCCTGAGCCGCCGCCGCCCGGCGGGGTGCTCTGGAGCCTGTCCGGTGACATCCGCGCCCTGCTGATGCTGCCCGCCGCCCTCACCCTCCAGGTCGCCCATCCGGCTGTCGGCGCCGGAGTCGACGAGCACTCCGTCTTCCGTACGGACCCGTGGGGGCGCGGCGAACGCTCGCTGCGCTCGCTCCAGCTCTGGGTGTACGGCGGTGCGGAGGCGGCCGAGGAGGGCCGCAGGCTGCGCGTGCTGCACCGCACCATCCAAGGCACCGACACCCGGGGCCGCCGCTACCACGCCCTGACGCCCGCCAACTACGCCTGGGTGCACGCCACCGGCTTTCCCGTCCACCAGCACGCGGCCCGCTATCTGATCCGGCCCATGACCCCGGCCCAGGAGCGTGCCCTGTACGCGGAGTGGCTCCAGGTCGGCCGGATCCTCGGCATCCACGACCGGGACATGCCGCAGACCCTCGAGGAGTTCTGGCCGTACTGGAAGAAGATGCTCGCCGAGGAGATCGAGGCGACCCCCGTCGTGCGGGAACTGGTCGACGTCGGCCGGCCCGTGCCCCCGCCGGACCGGGGTCCGTGGCCGCTGCGGATGGTCCTGCGCGCGCTGTGGCCGGTGCTGCTGCCGCCGCTGGCCCGCTTCCGGCGGTTCGTCACCATCGGGCTCATGCCGCCCGACGCCCGCGCGGCCGTCGGCCTGCCGTGGAGCGCTGAGCAGGAGAAGCGGCTGCGCCGGATGTGCGCGGTCCTGCGGGTCGTCGTCCCCGTCCTGCCGGAGAGGCTGCGCTATCTGCCCCGGGCACGGGTGGCCCGTGCGGCCCGCCGTACGGCTCCACCCAACGACTGAGCGGACGCCCGCCCCCGGCGTACGGCCGTGCGGGGAGGCCGAGGGGCCGTCGGAGCGGCTGAACTCCCGCCGCTCCGACAGCCCCGATCACTCGGCTCCTGGGCGTACGACCGTCAGCGGTGCTGGTGACCCGCGTGCCCCTGGTCCGTGTTGTCGCCGTGGTCGTGCACGGTGTTCGTCGCCGCGATCTTCTTCCAGGACGCGGGCCGCTCGACCCGCGCCGCCGACCGTGCCGACAGGGCCGCCTCGGCGAGACCTGCATCGGCCGCGGCCGGGGCCGCCGGCCGCGACGGCTGGTACAGCCAGGTGTCGAACAGCGCCGCGAGCGGCTTGCCCGAGACCTGCTCCGCGTACCGGACGAAGTCGCCCACACTCGCGTTGCCGTACGCGTGCTCGGCCGGCCAGCCCTTCAGCAGCGCGAAGAACGTGTCGTCGCCGACCTCGTTGCGCAACGCCTGGAGCGCCAGCGCGCCCCGGTCGTAGACGGCGATGTCGAACTGGTTGTCCGGGCCCGGATCGCCCGGCTTCACCTTCCAGAACGGGTCCTCGGCCGGGTGCTGGGCGTACGTGTGGTCCGCCAGTTCCTGCGCGGTGCCCTCGCCCTCCTTCTCCGACCAGAGCCACTGGCTGTAGCGGGCGAAGCCCTCGTTGACCCAGATGTCCTTCCAGCCGTCGACCGACACGCTGTTGCCGTACCACTGGTGCGCGATCTCGTGGACGACGACCGAGACGTTCGCGCCGTTCGCGAACTGCTTCGGGCTGTAGAAGGGCCGGGTCTGGGTCTCCAGGGCGAAGCCGCTCGTCACGTTGGGCACGTATCCGCCCAGCGCGTTGTACGGGTACGGGCCGAACACCTCGGTCAGCCACTCGGCGACCTCGGTGGTCCGCTCGATGCTCGCGCGGGCCGCGCCGGCGTTGGCGCCGAGGTCCTTGCTGTAGGCGTTCAGCACCGGCAGACCGTCGGCGGTCCTGTCGGTCGTGACGTCGAACTTGCCGACGGCGAGCGTCGTCAGATAGGTCGCCTGCGGCTTGTCGGAGCGCCAGTTGAAGCGCGTCCAGCCGAGCTTCGAGCTCTGCGACTGGAGCACCCCGTTGCTGATCGCCTGGGTGCCGTCGGGCACCGAGACCGAGATGTCGTAGGTGGCCTTGTCCAGCGGGTGGTCGTTGCTCGGGTACCACCACACCGCCGACTCCGGCTCCTGCGCGGCGACACCGCCGTCCGGGGTCCGCGCCCAGGCGGTCCAGCCGTTGATCTTCAGCTCCGAGGGCTTCCCGGCGTACCGGACGACGACGGAGACGGCCTTGTCCTTCGCCAGGGGCTCCGCCGGGGTGACCTCCAGCTCGTGGTCGCCGCTCGTGGCGAAGCGGGCCTTCCTGCCGTTCACCCGCACCTCGGAGACGTCGAGACCGAAGTCGAGGTTGAAGCGGGACAGCTCCTGCGTGGTGGTGGCGAGGATCGTCGCCGTGCCCTCCAGCAGGTCGGTCGTGGGCCGGTACTTCAGCCGCAGGTCGTAGTGGGAGACGTCGTAGCCACCGTTTCCGCTGGCCGGGTAGTAGGGATCGCCGATACCCGGGGCGCCCACGGTGCCCGGTGCGGCCGCTGCCGGGATCGCCAGCAGAAGGGTGGCCGCCAGTGCGCTGGGGACGATGAATCTGCGGTGCACAGCAAGCTCCACATAGTCGGGACGGATGATCTTCCGACCGGTCGTCACGAGGCTATGCAGCCGTCGGGGCAGGGCGGGGCATTCCGGGTGCTTCTGTCACACGATCGCCATTCCGTCGTCACGGGCGGCAGTGCGTGGGGACGTACGGATGGGGTGATCGCCCCCTGTTGCACAGGAGTTGACCGGGGTAACGTCCGCACATCGCCGACAGACCGACGGGCGTCACGGCGCCCGCCCCCACCCGTTCCGGAGGCAGCAGCTGATGACCCGTCGCGTCGCTCGCGCACTCCACCTGCTCAGCCCGCATCCGTGGCTCGCACCGGTCGCAGGACCCGCCCGGCCGGAGCCCGCCGCCCCGCGCCGCGCGGCGCGGACGATGCGCCGGACGGCCGTGGCGGCGACGCTCGCCGCGCTCGCCCTGCCGTTCGCCATCGCACCCGCCGAGGCCGCGCACCGCCCGCCCCGCACCGGGTTCGAGACGAGTGAGGGCGCCCGCTGGACCGGTGAGGCGGAGGAGCGGGACTTCCTCGCCGCTGTGGACCGGGAGAGCGACCGGGTCTCCGTGGACCGCGTAGGTACGACCGGTCAGGGCCGCGCCCTGCGGCTCGTACGCGTCGGCCAGGAGCGGCCCGGCGCCACGGCTGTCCTGCTGATCTGCAGTCAGCACGGGGACGAACCCGCCGGGCGCGAGGCCTGTCTGACCACCATCCGCGACCTGGCGTTCGCCGAGGACCGGGCGACCCGCGCGTTCCTGGCCCGTACGACCCTGCTGGTGCTGCCCACGGCCAACCCCGACGGCCGCGCCGCCGACACCCGCGGCAACGCCGACGGCGTCGACATCAACCGCGACCACATCGCCCTGGAGACCGCCGAGGCGCGGACGATCGCCGCCGTGGTCCGGGACGAACGGCCGGAGGTGATCTACGACTTGCACGAGTACGGTGCGACCCCGCCGTACTACGACAAGGACCTGTTCACCCTGTGGCCGCGGAACCTGAACGTCCACGACGGGGTCCACGACGCCTCACGCACCCTCTCCGAGCGCTACGTCCGCCCCGCCGCGACGGCGGACGGCTACAGCAGCGGTCACTACGGCATCTGGACCGACCCGGCCACCGGGGAGCCGATCAAGCAGGTCGCCGGGGACGGCCAGGAACGCATCCTGCGCAACACCTCCGGGCTCAAGCACGCCGTCGGCCTGCTCATCGAGTCCCGGGTCGACGCGCTGAGCGATGCCGAGAAGGCCGACCCGGCGCTCAACCACCGGCGCAGGGTCGACTCCCAGAAGACCGCGCTCGGCGGCCTCTTCGACTTCACCGACGAGCAGCGCGCCCGGCTCCGGACGGCCACCGCCCTCTCCCGGCTGGCCGGTCTCGCCGACCAGGGGCCCGTCTATCTGGGCGGCGCCGACAACGACCCGGCCGAACCGCCCGAGGTCCTGGTCGACCCGCCGTGCGGCTACCGGCTGGACGCCGCCCAGTACACGGCGGTGAAGGACGAGCTGGCCCTGCACGGGGTCCGGGCCCGGCCGGAGCGAGATGGCGCATTCGTGCCGTTGCGACAGTCGGCTCGGAGCCTGATTCCCCTGCTCCTCGATCAGCGAGCGACATATCACCTCACAAACGGTCAAGCCGGAACCGCTTGTTGATCCTTCGAGATCCGGGGCAGGTGTGGTACTGCCTACGGAGAGCGTTTTTCAGACTCGGTGAAAGGTGCCATTTGTGTCCCAGGACGACCAGACAGCGGAGGGGCGGGAGGGGCTGGCGGTCACGGCGGACCTTCCCCCCGAACCGGTCAGTACCAGGACTCCCACCACCGACCGAGTGGTGTTCGGTGTCACGGCGGTCCTCACCCTCGCCTTCGTCGTGTGGGGGGCGACCGCGACCGATTCCCTGGAGAGCGTTTCCAGCACGCTGCTCGAAGGACTGATCCACAACGGCGGCTGGGCCTTCATGCTGGCCGCCTCCGGTTTCGTCGTCTTCGCGCTGTGGCTGGCCGTCAGCCGGTACGGAAAGATCTGCCTCGGCCAGGAGGGCGAGGAGCCGGAGTTCCGGACCGTCTCCTGGGTCGCCATGATGTTCAGTGCCGGTATGGGCATCGGGCTGATGTTCTACGGCGTGAGCGAACCGCTCGCCCACTTCCGTACCCCGCCGCCCGGCACCGACCCGGCGGACGCGGCCGACGCCATGGGGACGGCGATGGCCACGACCCTCTTCCACTGGACGCTGCACCCCTGGGCGATCTACGCGGTGGTCGGCCTCGCCATCGCCTACAGCGCGTACCGGATGCGCAGGCGGCAGACGATCAGCGCGGTCTTCGAGCCGCTGATCGGCAAGCGGCACGCCTACGGCGGCTTCGGCCGCTTCATCGACATCCTGGCCATCTTCGCCACCCTGTTCGGCTCGGCCGCCTCGCTGGGCCTCGGCGCGCTCCAGATCGGCAGCGGTTTCGAGGAACTGAACTGGATGGAGAAGACCGGCACCGGCCTGCTGGTCGCCATCATCGCCGTGCTGACCGTCTGCTTCGTCCTCTCGGCCGTCTCCGGTGTCGAGAAGGGCATCCAGTGGCTGTCCAACACCAACATGGTGCTGGCCCTGGTCCTGGTGGTCTTCGTCTTCATCGCCGGCCCCACGATCATCGTGCTCGACCTGCTGCCCACCTCCCTCGGCGCCTACCTCAGTGACCTCGGACAGCTCGTCGGGCGCACCGAGGCGTCCAGCGGCAAGGGCGTCGCGGACTGGCTCGGCAGCTGGACGGTCTTCTACTGGGCCTGGTGGATCTCCTGGACGCCCTTCGTCGGCATGTTCATCGCCCGCATCAGCCGCGGCCGTACGATCCGTCAGTTCGTCGGCGGCGTCATCCTGGTGCCCAGCACCGTCAGCCTGATCTGGTTCGCCGTCTTCGGCGGCTCGGCCATGAAGCTGGACGAGGCCGGCAAGCTCCAGGGCGCGGACACCCCCGAGGCGCAGCTGTTCGGCGTCCTCCAGGAGTTCCCGATCGCCACGGTCACCTGCATCCTCGTGATGATCCTGGTCGGCATCTTCTTCGTCTCCGGAGCCGACGCCGCCTCGATCGTCATGGGCACCCTCTCGCAGAAGGGCGTCCTCGAACCCGGCAAGTGGGTCGTCATCTTCTGGGGTGTCGTGACGGGCGCCGTGGCCGCGATCATGCTGCTCATCGGCGAGGGCAAGGAGAACGCCCTCCAAGGGCTCCAGAACCTCACCATCCTGGTGGCGGCGCCCTTCACCATCGTGATGATCGGCATGTGCGTGGCCCTGATGCGGGACCTGCGCAAGGACCCGCAGATCGTCCGCCAGGAGTTCGGCGTGGAAGCGGTCGAGTCCGCGGTGATCGAGGGCCACGCCAAGTACGACGGCGACTTCGAGATCCGGATCGGCCCCGGGACCACGCCGGTCACTGACGAGCGCCACATGCACGAGTCCGGCGGATCGGGTTCGACGACCACGTCGGTCTCGACGGAGAAGAGGCCCTCGGACCCGACGGAGTAGCGGCCCTCCGGCTGACCGCCGGCCGCGCGGCGCTGAGCAGCGTGACCGCGTGACGTACAGCCGCCCGGACCCCGCGACCGCACGCCGGTCGCGGGCTCCGGCGTGTGCGCGCCGAGCCCGGCCGGGCGGCCGGGGGCCGTGCACCGACCGGGGCGGTGCACCGGTGGGCGGGCCCGTGTCCGACCCTCCCCCGGGCAACGTCCGGCCGTGTCCGGGCTGGAGGGCCGGCCGTGTCCGCAACCCGACGGGTGGCCCCTGCGACGCGGGCCCCAGGGGCGTGCCTGTGCCCCCTTACCCCACCAGCGCCGCCGCCGCGCGTGCGCAGCCCCACGCCACCGTCACGCCCGCGCCGCCGTGTCCGTAGTTGTGCACCAGCAGGCCGCCGCCCGGCAGGGGCTCCGCCTCGATCCGGACCCCCGCGTCCCGCGCCGGGCGCAGCCCCACCCGGTGGCCGAGCACCCGGGCATCCGCGATCTCCGGGCGGACGCGCGCGCACCGCGCCACGATCTCCCGTGCCGTGTCCGGGTCGGGCTCCGTACGCGGGTCGTCCGCCTCCGCCGTACCGCCCAGCACCAGCCGTCCCGGCTGCGGGAAGAAGTACGTCGTCGCGGCCGACGCCGGGTCCGCCTCCGTGTACCACTCCTCGACGCCCGGGTTCTCCACCGCGACCAGCTGCCCCCGCACCGGCCGCACCCCGGCGTCGGGCACCAGCTCGCGCGCCCCGAGCCCCGTGCAGTTCACCACCACCGGACTCACCGCCGCCGCCTCGCCGAACCCCGTCACGGCCCGTCGCTCCACCGCACCGCCCGCCGCCACGAGCCGCCGCTCCAGCCAGCCCAGATGGACCGGCATGTCCAGCAGCGGCAGCGTCACCCGCAGTCCTTCGGGCACCTCCACGGCGTCCTTCAGCCCCGCCGCCCAGTCGCCCAGCGCCGCGAACCGCTCCCCGCCGTGCAGCCCCACCACCCGCCGTACGCCGGTCTCCTCCGGGTCGCCGGCCAGCTCCTCGTACACCGCCAGCGTCTCCAGCGACCAGTCGCCCACCCGCTCGGCCGGCTCGATCCGGTACGGCCACCACAGGGCTCCCGCCACCGCAGACGTGGTGGCCCCGGCCGGATCGCGCGACCAGACCCGCACCCGCAGCCCGCGCTTCGCCAGCGTCACGGCGGTGGTGAGCCCGACGACCCCGCCGCCCACCACGATCACATCCGCCACCACGGTCCTTCCCCTTCCCTCGGATTCCCTCGGCTCCGGCCCGCCGCTGCCCGGACGCTAACCGAAAGCGGAATCCCTGGGCCAGGGCAACCGGAATCCCCGGACCACGAGGGCGAGGGGCAGCCCGCGCGGCGCAGGCGCAGCGCCCCGCAGGTTCAACAAGTTGAGACAGGCGCGTTGACAGCGGTCGCCCCCGGCAGGATTCTGAGAGCGCTCTCACGCTCAGGTGATGTGCCCCCCGCGCTCCATCCACGCATCCGCCCGATGAGGAGAACGAGCATGCCCGCTTTACGGAGAAGTCTCGGCGCGCTGACCGCCGCCCTGGCCCTCGCCCTAGGGCTGACCACCGGCGTCGGCCAGGTGCCGGCCGAGGCGGCGGTGCCCGCCACCATCCCGCTGACCATCAAGAACGACTCGGGACGCGCCGACCAGATCTACGTCTACAACCTCGGAACGGAGCTCTCCACCGGCCGCCAGGGCTGGGCGGACGCGAACGGCACCTTCCGCCCCTGGCCGGCCGGAGGCAACCCGCCCACCCCGGCCCCCGACGCGTCGATCGCCGGACCGCGGAACGGGCAGTCGGTGACGATCCGGATGCCGAAGTTCTCCGGCCGCGTCTACTTCTCGTACGGTCAGAAGCTCGTCTTCAAGGTCACCACCGGCGGCCTCGTGCAGCCCGCCGTGCAGAACCCGAGCGACCCGAACAGGAACATCCTGTTCAACTGGACCGAGTACACGCTCAACGACGCGGGTCTGTGGATCAACAGCACCCAGGTCGACATGTTCTCCGCCCCCTACTCCGTCGGCGTCAAAGCGCCGGGCGGGGCCGTCAAGAGCACCGGCAAGCTCAAGCCGGGCGGCTACAACGCGGTGTTCAACAACCTCAGGAACCAGTCCGGCGGCTGGTCCGGCCTCATCCAGACCCGGTCCGACGGAACGGTGCTGCGCGCCCTGTCCCCGGGGCACGGCGTCGGGAACGGCAGTCTGCCGTCCGGGATCATGAACGACTACATCAACCGGGTCTGGAGCCGCTACAGCGGCTCCGTGCTGACGGTGACGCCGTTCGCGCACGAGCCGAACACCAAGTTCTACGGCCGGGTCTCCGGCAACGTCATGAACTTCACCAACGGCTCGGGCGCCGTCGTGACCTCGTTCCAGAAGCCGGACTCCGACAGCGTCTTCGGCTGCTACAAGCACCTGGACGCGCCCAACGACCTGGTGCGCGGACCGATCTCCCGCACCCTGTGCGCGGGCTTCAACCGCTCCACCCTGCTGAACGGTACGAACCACCCCGACAACAACGCGGCCAACTTCTACAAGGACGCCGTGACCAACCACTACTCCCGCCTCGTCCACGCGCAGATGGTCGACGGCAAGGCGTACGGCTTCGCCTTCGACGACGTGGGCGCCCACGAGTCGCTCGTCCACGACGGCAACCCCCAGGAGGCGCTGATCACGCTCGACGGCTTCAGCTGACCGGCTTGCTCTGAGGCCCGGCGGCACGCGCTCCCCAGCGCCCCGCCGGGCCTGTGCCATCGCCCGGCAAGGGCATCGCGCACCGGCGACTAGGATCGGCACCCTGATGACTGCCACCCTCGTCGCCAAGGACCTCGCCGCCGGACACGGCGACCGCACGCTCTTCGCCGGGCTCGACCTCGTCGTCGCCCCCGGTGACGTGATCGGTCTCGTCGGAGTCAACGGGGCGGGCAAGTCCTCCCTGCTCCGTCTGCTCGCCGGGCTCGACCGGCCGGAGGAGGGGGAGCTGCGGCTCTCCCCGCCCACCGCGACCGTCGGCCACCTCCCGCAGGAGCCCGAGCGTCGCGACGGCGAGACCGTGGCCGCCTTCCTGGCCCGCCGCACCGGCGTCGCCGACGCCCAGCGCACCATGGACGAGGCGACCGAGGCCCTGGTCGCGGGAGCCCCGGGCGCGGACGACGCGTACTCCGACGCCCTGGAGCGCTGGCTCGCCCTCGGCGGCGCGGACCTGGAGGAGCGGGCCGAGCAGGTCGCCGCCGAGCTGGGTCTGACCGTGGGCCTCGACCGGCCCATGACCGCGCTCTCCGGCGGACAGGCGGCCCGCGCCGGACTCGCGTCGCTCCTGCTCTCCCGCTACGACGTGTTCCTGCTCGACGAGCCCACCAACGACCTCGACCTGGACGGCCTGGAGCGTCTGGAGCGCTTCGTGTCCGGCCTGCGCGCGGGCACCGTCGTCATCAGCCACGACCGCGAGTTCCTGATGCGCACGGTCACCAAGGTGCTGGAGCTGGACCTCGCCCAGCAGCAGATCAACCTGTACGGCGGGGGCTACGCGGCCTACCTGGAGGAGCGCGAGACCGCCCGCCGGCACGCCCGCGAGGACTACGAGGAGTACGCCGACAAGAAGACCTCCCTCGAAGCCCGCGGCCACATGCAGCGCTCCTGGATGGACAAGGGTGTCAAGAACGCCCGCCGCAAGGCAACCGACGGCGACAAGCTCGGCCGCAACGCCCGCAGCGAGGCCAGCGAGAAGCAGGCCGCGAAGGCCCGCCAGACCCAGCGCATGATCGAACGCCTCGACGTGGTCGAGGAGCCCCGCAAGGAGTGGGAGCTGCGGATGGAGATCGCCTCCGCCCCGCGCTCCGGATCCGTCGTCGCCACCCTGCGAGAAGCCCGTGTCGTGCGCGGCGACTTCACCTTCGGCCCCGCCTCGCTCCAGATCGACTGGGCGGACCGGGTCGCCATCACCGGCGCGAACGGCGCGGGCAAGTCCACGCTGCTGGCCGCCCTGTTGGAGCGGCTGCCACTGGACTCCGGGAACGCCACGCTCGGTTCGGGGGTCGTGGTCGGCGAGGTGGACCAGGCTCGCAAGCTGTTCCTCGGGGCGCAGTCGCTGCTGGACGCGTTCTGCGCGGCCGTACCCGACACGGAACCGGCCGAAGTCCGCACCCTGCTCGCCAAGTTCGGCCTGCGTGCCGACCATGTGATGCGCCCGGCCACCAGCCTGTCCCCCGGAGAGCGCACCCGCGCCGCCCTCGCCCTGCTCCAGGGTCGGGGCGTGAACCTCCTGGTGCTCGACGAGCCGACGAACCACCTGGACCTGCCCGCCATCGAGCAGTTGGAGGCGGCCTTGGAGACGTACACGGGCACCCTGCTGCTGGTCACGCACGACCGCCGGATGCTGGAGGCGGTCCGCACCACGCGCCGCGTCGAAGTGGCGGACGGCCGGATCAAGGAAGTCTGAGCGGAATCAGGGAGCCGGTGTCAGGCTTGCCGGTTTGTCCCACCGCGCAGTGAGTTTCGGAGCAACGGCACAAGCGTACGAACGGTTTCGGCCCGACTGTCCTCCGGTACTCCACGACAGGCTGATGGCCCACGCGGGACACCCGGTTCACACCGCTCTGGAGAGGCAGTCGGTCGTCGAACGACGCTATGCGCTGAGCCCGAGCGACTACCTCGGCCACCTCTCCACGATCTCCGCCCATCTCGTGCCGGCCCCCGCGCAACGCGAAGAGCCGTTCGGGCGTATCGGACGGGTGCTGCCCGACGTGGTCGAGATGGAGGCCGACATCACGCTCCATCTCGCGCGCCGACGCCACGAGCCATAGGGCGCCGGCGCCCGGGCAGCCACGGCGGCCCTTGCCCAGGGCAAGGACCGCCGCGCGTACGGACACCGCGTCACCACACCCACGACCGGACCATGACCGGAGCGCGGCCCGTCCCAGCGCCGAGAGCCCTACCGATGGTCCCCGGGTGGGGAGAGCGACGGGCTCAGCGTCCCCGGCCGCCGCCCCGCTTCGGGTCGGCCAGGCCGGCCCGCCGCAGAGCGTCCGCCATCGCGCTGTTGGCCGGAGCCGGAGCGCTCTGGCCGCCCTGCCGCGACCCGCCGCCGCCACCGCGCCGGTCCCGGCCGCCGCCGCCCTGACGGCCCTGGCCGCCACCGGAGCCCTGCCCCTGGCGCTGCTTCGGCGGACGGCCGCCCCGCTCGCCGCGGCCCTGCTGCCCGCCGCCGGAGCCGCCGCCCGCGCCGGGCTCGTCGTCGAGGCGCAGCGTCAGCGAGATCCGCTTGCGCGGCACGTCGACGTCCATGACCTTGACCTTCACGATGTCCCCGGGCTTCACCACGTCGCGCGGGTCCTTCACGAACGTCTTCGACAGCGCCGACACATGGACCAGACCGTCCTGGTGGACGCCGACGTCGACGAACGCGCCGAACGCGGCCACGTTCGTCACGACGCCCTCCAGCACCATGCCCGGCTCCAGGTCGCCGAGCTTCTCGACGCCCTCCTTGAAGGTCGCCGTGCGGAACGCCGGACGCGGGTCGCGCCCCGGCTTCTCCAGCTCCTTGAGGATGTCCGTCACGGTCGGCAGCCCGAACATGTCGTCCACGAAGTCAGCCGCGCGCAGCGCCCGCAGGACGTCCGTGTTGCCGATCAGCGAGGCGACCTCGCCGCCCGCGCTCCTGCCCATCCGCCGCACCACCGGGTAGGCCTCGGGGTGCACACTGGAGCCGTCCAGCGGGTCGTCGCCGCCCCGGATCCGCAGGAAGCCCGCGCACTGTTCGTACGCCTTCGGGCCGAGGCGGGCCACGTCCTTGAGCGCCTTGCGGGACCGGAACGGGCCGTTGGCGTCCCGGTGCGCCACGATGTTCTCCGCCAGCCCCGAGCTGATCCCGGACACCCGTGAAAGCAGCGGCGCGGACGCGGTGTTGACGTCCACGCCGACGCCGTTCACACAGTCCTCGACGACCGCGTCCAGGGACCGCGAGAGCTTCACCTCGGACAGGTCGTGCTGGTACTGGCCGACGCCGATCGACTTCGGGTCGATCTTCACCAGCTCCGCCAGCGGGTCCTGGAGCCGCCGTGCGATGGAGACCGCGCCGCGCAACGACACGTCCATGTCGGGCAGTTCCTGCGAGGCGAACGCGGAGGCGGAGTACACCGAGGCGCCCGCCTCCGAGACCATCACCTTCGTGAGCTTCAACTCCGGGTGCTTGTCGATCAGTTCACCGGCGAGCTTGTCCGTCTCGCGGGACGCGGTGCCGTTGCCGATCGCGATCAGGTCGACCGCGTGCTCCTTCGCGAGATGCGCGAGCTTCGCCAGTGCCTGGTCCCACTTGTTGGCGGGCACGTGCGGGTGGATCACATCGGTGGCCACCACCTTGCCGGTGGCGTCGACGACCGCGACCTTCACCCCCGTACGGAAACCGGGGTCCAGGCCCAGCGTGGCCCGCGTCCCGGCCGGGGCGGCGAGCAGCAGATCACGCAGGTTCGAGGCGAAGACCCGGACCGCCTCGTCCTCCGCCGCCGTACGCAGCCGGAGCCGCAGATCGATGCCCAGGTGCACCTGGATCCGGGTCCGCCAGGCCCAACGCACGGTGTCGCCCAGCCACTTGTCGCCCGGGCGGCCCCGGTCGGCGATCCCGAAGCGGCGGGCGATCATGTTCTCGTACGCGGACGGGCCAGGCTTCTCGGCCGTCTCCGGCTCCTCCGGCTCCAGGACCAGGTCGAGCACGTTCTCCTTCTCGCCGCGCAGCATCGCGAGCACCCGGTGCGAGGGCAGCGCGGTGAACGGCTCCGCGAAGTCGAAGTAGTCGGCGAACTTCGCGCCCGCCTCCTCCTGGCCGTCGCGCACCTTCGCCGCCAGCCGGCCGCGCGTCCACATCCGCTCACGCAGCTCGCCGGTCAGGTCGGCGTCCTCGGAGAACCGCTCGGTGAGGATCGCGCGTGCACCCTCCAGAGCGGCAGCCGCGTCCGCCACACCCTTGTCGCCGTCCACGAACGCGGCGGCAGCGGCCGGCGGATCGACCGACGGGTCCCCGAGCAGGCCGTCCGCCAGCGGCTCCAGCCCCGCCTCCCGGGCGATCTGCGCCTTGGTGCGCCGCTTGGGCTTGAACGGCAGGTAGATGTCCTCCAGGCGCGCCTTGGTCTCGGCGGCCCGGATGCTCGCCTCCAACGCCGCGTCGAGCTTGCCCTGTTCGCGTACGGAGTCGAGGATCGCCGTACGCCGCTCCTCCAGCTCCCTCAGATAGCGCAGCCGTTCCTCCAGCGTGCGCAGCTGCGCATCGTCGAGGGATTCGGTCGCCTCCTTGCGGTAGCGCGCGATGAACGGCACGGTCGATCCGCCGTCGAGCAGCTCGACCGCCGCCCTGACCTGTCGCTCACGTACGCCGAGCTCCTCGGCGATCCTGCCTTCGATGGACGTCGTCACGGTTTTCCCGACTCGCCTTCTCGTACTGGCTGTGCTGGCCGTGCTCGGGTCGTGATGAGCACGTATCTGCTTGCCGGGGGGCATCCCCCGGGCATGCATTGTGCCGCGTGGCCGGGGGCCGTGTCGCGTGACCTCGGGCAACACGCCCGGGAGCCCCGGCGCGGTGCGCGGGGGCCCCGGGCGGTGCCGGGGTCCGTCCCGGGTCAGCCGCGGCCGGTCGCCGAGGCCGGGAACGCGCCCGCCGCGGCGGCGGTGAAGAGGAAGCCGCGGGCGAGTTCGGTGAGCCGCTCCACGCCTTCCGCGCCCAGGTGTTCGTACGGGGCGATGTCCATCCGGTCCGTCGCCTCCTCGACCTCGGCGCGCAGCGCGGTGCCGGCCTCGGTCAGCCCCAGTTCCTCGCCCGCCACCAGCAGCCCACGCTCCCGGAGCCGCTCGGACGCCGCCTCCCAGTCGGTGCGGCGCCAGCCCCGGGAGGACAGGATCCAGCGGATCGCCATGCCCTTGCCGGTGGCCGTGTGGCTGACGAGCGACTCCAGCGGGTCGAGGCCGGCCGCGAGCAGGGCGGCCAGATGGGCGTCGCCCCGGTGCTCGCGGAGCAGGGTTGCGGCGTGCCAGAACGCCAGGTGCGGCTCCTCGGGCACCGGCAGATCCGCGTGCGCGGCGTACAGCGGGCGGGCGTGCGGGGTGCAGGCCTCGGTGGCGCGCAGCGCGAGCCGGGCGGCCTCCGCCATCTTCTCGGAGGCGATGATCTCCTCGCCGAGCAGCCGCCGCAGCGTCGAGTCCGCCGCCCGCAGCCGGGCTTCGAGGACCACCTCGGGGGAGGCGGTCTCCCAGACGGCCGGCACATGGCGGGCCACCAGGACGGGGTTGAAGTTGTAGAAGGTGGCGCTGACGGTTCCCGCGCCCACGGCGCCGAACGCGGCGGCACGGGTGGCGAAGTAGGCGGCGGAGGGGTCCTCGATGCCGATCTTGGCCATCTCCGCACCCAGGTCGGGGGAGAAGAAGAGGCTGGAGTGCAGCGGGTTGACGGCGTTGTGGCAGCGGCGCTCCGCGCGGGCCGGGAGAGTACTCATGCCCGCACGTTACCGACTGGTCGGTACGGCGTGGAACCCCGGGGGAGGCCCATCGCCCTCCGAACTGAGCCGACAGCAGGCCCATGACCGGCCCATGGCAGTCCCACGGCGGACCGATGGCAGGAAAGGAGGGGTACTCGTCATTGCAGCCATCGCCGCCCGCCGCCCAGGATGGCAGACGTGAAGCAGCGAACCGTCCTCGTCGTTCTCTTCGACGGCGTCCAGGGCCTCGACGTGACCGGCCCGATGGAGGTCTTCGCGGGCGCCTCCCGGTCGCCCGGGGTCTCCTACGACCTGCGGACCGCCTCGCTCGACGGCGGCCCCGTCCGGTCGACCAGCGGGCTCGTCCTGATGCCCGACAGCAGCCTGGCCGACGCGCCCGCCCCGCACACCCTGCTGGTACCCGGCGGGCACGGCACCCGGGGCTCCCACCCCGAGCTGACCGGCTGGTTGCGCGAGCACGCGCCACGCGCGGAGCGGCTGGTCTCCGTGTGCACCGGGGCGCTGCTCCTGGCCGAGGCGGGCCTGCTGGACGGGCACCGGGTCACCACCCACTGGAACTACTGCGACCGGCTCGCCCGTGACCACCCGGCCGTCCGGGTCGACCCGGAGCCGATCTTCGTACGGGACGGGAGGCTGGCCACCTCGGCGGGCGTCACCGCGGGCATCGACCTGGCCCTCGCGCTCGTAGAGGAGGACCATGGGCGGGATCTCGCGCTGAGCATCGCCCGCCATCTCGTGGTCTTCCTTCGGCGGCCTGGCAACCAGGCCCAGTTCAGCGCCCAGCTCAGCGCCCAGACCGCCCGGCGCGAACCGCTGCGCGAGGTCCAGCACTGGATCACCCAGCACCCGGGCGCCGACCTCGGGGTCGACGCCCTCGCGGCCCGCGCCCGGCTCTCGCCCCGGCACTTCGCCCGCGCGTTCCGGGCGGAGACCGGGATGACCCCCGGGCGGTACGTCGAGCGGGTCCGCCTGGAGCACGCCCGCCGGCTGCTGGAGGACACCGCCGACGGTGTCGAGCAGGTCGCCCGCGCCAGCGGCTACGGCACCCCGGAGGCCATGCGCCGCGCCTTCGTGAAGACCCTCGCGACGGCACCGTCCGAATACCGCCGCCGCTTCCGTACACCCGCAGCCGGCACCTGAACGACCGCCGGCATCCAGTCCGTCCGACCGAACCGAGAGGCAGCTCCCGTGCAGATCGCCATCGTGCTCTTCGACCGCTTCACCGCCCTGGACGCGGTGGGCCCCTACGAGATCCTCAGCCGGGCGCCCGGCGCCGAGACCGTCTTCGTCGCCGAGCGGACCGGACCCGTCCGCAACGACACCGGGAGCCTCGGGCTCGTCGCGGAGAAGACGCTCGCCGAGGTGACCTCGCCCGACCTGGTGATCGTGCCGGGCGGCCCCGGCCAGAGCGACCAGATGGAGAACGAGTCCCTCCTCGGCTGGCTGCGCGCGGTCGACGCCACCACCACCTGGACCACCTCGGTCTGCACGGGCTCGCTCCTGCTGGCGGCGGCCGGACTCCTGAAGGGGCGGCGGGCCACCTCCCACTGGCTGGCGCTGGAGCTGCTGAAGGGATTCGGCGCCGAGCCCACGGGGGAGCGCGTCGTCCTCGACGGCAAGTACGTCACCGCCGCCGGGGTCTCCTCCGGCATCGACATGGGGCTGACCCTGCTCGGCCGGATCGCGGGTGACGACGCGGCGCGATCGGTTCAGCTGCTCACGGAGTACGACCCGCAGCCGCCCTACGACTGCGGCTCGCCGGAGAAGGCCCCGGCCGCCCTCGTCGAGGAGTGGCGGGCCAGGAGCCGCCACATCACCCGGTAAGGGCCTCAGCGCGCGGGCGCGGTGGTGTAGGTGAAGCGCGGGGCGCGCCGCTCCAGGAAGGCGGCGACGCCCTCCGCCGTGTCCGTACTGCCGCGCGCCTCGGCGGCCCAGTGGGCGTCCCGGTCCGTCCGGCCCGCGGCGAACTCCTTCGCCGAGGCCTGGGTCAGCTGCGACCGGGACGCCAGCACCTGGACGTACTCCTCGACCCGCTTGTCCAGGCCGCCCGGCGGCAGCACCTCGTCGACCAGGCCGGTGCGCAGCGCCCGTTCCGTGCCGATCAGCTCGCCGGAGAACAGCAGATGCTTTGCTGTGCCCGGGCCGACGAGGGCGACCAGACGCCGGGTCGAGGACGCCGGGTAGACGATGCCGAGCTTGGCCGGGGTGACCCCGAAGGAGGCTCCCTCCTCCGCGAACCGCAGATCGCAGGCGGCCGCGAGCTGACCGCCGCCGCCCACGCAGTAGCCGCGCACCGCTGCCAGCGTCGGCCGGGGGAACGCGGCGAGCGCCTCCTCGGCCTCCACCGCGAGGCCCTGGGCGGTGCCCGCGCTCTCCCGCAGCGTGGAGATGTCGGCTCCGGCGCAGAAGGTGTCCCCGGCCCCGGTCAGTACCAGCACCCGGACCTCCGGATCGGCCGCCAGCCGCTCCAGCAGCTCCGGCAGGATCCGCCACATCGCGGTGGTCATCGCGTTCCGCTTGGCGGGGTTGGCGATCACGACGGTGGCGACGCCGCGCTCGACGGACGTGATCAGGCGGGGTTCCGTACGGTCCATGCGCCGGATGCTATCCCTCCGGTTCGAACCTATGATCAAGAAGGGGTCGCGAGACGGGCACGCACCGTGTGAGGAGCTGTCGATGAACGAACCCACCGCCGAGAGCAGGAAGCTCAGCCGCGGTTTCGGCTGGCTGGCGCTGCTCGGCACGCTGCTGGTGATCGCGGGCATCATCGGGCTCATCTACACCGGTGTGGCCACCCTCACCTCGATGCTGCTCTTCGGCTGGCTGCTGCTCGTCGGCGGTCTGGTCGGGCTGCTGCACGCGATCGAGTCGCGCGGCACGAGCTACTTCTGGCTGGGCGTGGTGGTCGCGGCCCTCAACATCGCCGCGGGCGTCGTCGTCATCAAGCACCCCGAGGGCACGGCCGAGGCGCTGACCATGTTCGCCGCCCTGCTCTTCCTGACCGGCGGGGTCTTCCGGCTCGTCGGCAGCGTCGTGGTGCGCGGCCCGCAGATGGGGTGGACGCTGCTCCAGGGAGCCTTCGGCCTGTTGCTGGGCCTGCTGGTGCTGTTCGACTGGCCGGACAGCAGCCTGTACGTGCTCGGCTGCTTCTTCTCGCTGGCCCTCCTGTTCGACGGACTCGGCCTGATCGCCATCGGCATCGGCGGCCGACGTATCGTCAGTATGGTCTCGGAGCGGCTCGATGAGACGGTCCCGACGGCGGACGAGCCGATCACGGCACCAGAAGACGAGCAGAAGTAGTCACCCGGTCGCCAGCGGCCTACAGGTTTGGTCAAATAGCGCCGATACCTGGCTACTTCCGTTCAGTGGCACGGTCCGGACCAAGCCATTCCCACACTCTTTACTCGACGGTCAGTGCAGTGCGAGTGAGAGCTGGTGCCGGACGATGGAGAGCCTCGGGAGTGCCCCTGCCGAACCCGTGTCGTACGAGGGGGTGTGGCGCTTCACCGCCCCCGCCGTGGAGGCCTCCGTGCCCAGCGCCCGGCACGCCGTACGCGACCTTCTCGGCCGGCAGGGCGTGCCGATCGAGGACGACATCCTCCAGGGGCTTCTGCTGATCGTCTCGGAGCTGGTCACCAACGCGGTCAAGCACGCGGCCCTGCTCTCGCCCGAGCTGGCCGTCGAGGTGGCCATCGGCTCCGACTGGGTCAGAGTGTCGGTGGAGGACAACCACCCCTACCGCCCCACCGCCCTCGAGACGGACTACGCGCAGACCGGCGGCCGGGGCCTGCTGCTGGTCAAGGTGGTCACCGCGGAGGCGGGCGGCACCTGCGACGTCGAGCACACCGCGAGCGGCGGGAAGATCATCTGGGCGGCGCTGCCGTTGAAGACGCAGCTCTGACCGCCCCGTACACGACTGTCCGGCCGCCCCCGTACGCGACCGGGCGAGGGGTCACCAGCCCGCCGAGGGCCCCGTCAGCTCACGGATCGCCGGCCGCGCCGCGTCCAGCACCGTCATGAACCACGCCGAGAACGGCCCGTCGGCGTGCCGCTTCTCCAGCTCGGCCGCCGTCACGAAGGCGGTCTCGCCGACCTCCTCGGGGTCCGCCTTCAGCGCCTCCTGCGCCATTCCCACGAACAGATGGTTGAACTCCTGCTCCACCAGGCCCGACGCCGGGTCCGGGTGGTTGTAGCGCACGGTGCCCGCCTCGGCCAGCAGCGACGGCGAGATGCCCAGCTCCTCGTACGTACGCCGGGCGGCGGCCGCGAACGGGGACTCACCCGGGTAGGGGTGCCCGCAGCAGGTGTTCGACCAGACGCCGGGGGAGTGGTACTTGCCGAGTGCCCGGCGCTGGAGCAGCAGCCGCCCCTGCTCGTCGAAGAGGAACACGGAGAACGCGCGGTGCAGCTGCCCGGGGGCCTGGTGGGCCGCCAGCTTCTCCGCGGTGCCGATGGTGGTGCCGTTCTCGTCGACCAGTTCGAGCATGATCGCTTCTGCGGTGCCGTTCGACGAGCTGTGCGTCGCGGTGGCTGGTGTGGTCGGCATACCCATCCTTCGCTTTGGTCCCCGGCCTCGTGCGCCGGGCCCCTGGAGTCCGGTCAAGTCTGCCGTACAAAAGCCGCTTGTCCGCACTCCGGGGCCGGGCATGTCCGGCCTGCCACGCCCGGCGAACGCGGCGGGACGGACGGGCCGTCAGACGCCGAAGGCCGCCGGATAACGGATCAGGCCCGCTGGAACAGGAACCGAATCGTCCAGTGCCAGGGCCATCATCGCCTCGTCCGGAACCTCGAAACCTGGCCGGATCCCGTAGCGCGAGGCCGGTCCGAAACCGAAGCGCGGGTAGTACTCGGGATGACCCAGCACCAGCGCCAGCGCCTCACCGCGCACCCGGGCGGCGTCCAGCACCGCCCGCACGACGGCCTGCCCCGCACCCTGCCGCTGGTACGCGGGGACCGTGGCCACCGGGGCCAGGGCGAGCGCCGGGGCGTCGTCGACCCGGCAGCGGGTCAGCAGCGCGTACGCCGCGAGGGACCCGTCCGGGGCCTCGGCGACGTAACTCAGCTCCGGCAGCCACGCCTCGGGGTCGGCCCGCAGGGCGTCCACGAGGTCCGCCTCGTCCCGGGTGGGGAACGCGGCCGTGTTGACGCCGTGCACGGCCGCACGGTCCGCCGGGGTCTCCGGGCGGATGGTCCACCGGAGGTCGGTGTGGTCGGTCAACGGGGAAACCCTTGCGTGAGAGGGGGCCGGACCCGGTCCGGGGAGCACGGACCTGGCCCGGGACCCGGGGAGACGGTGAAGGAACCGGTGGATGCGGCACCCGCCGCCTCCTCGCTCAGTGGCAGAGGTGCGCCTCGTGCTCCGCGTGACCGCTCGGCTCCAGCTGGAAGGTGCAGTGTTCCACGTCGAAGTGGTCGCCCAGGCAGCCCTGCAGCTCGTGCAGCACCTTCTCGTGCCCTATCGAGTCGAGCATTTCCTGGCGCACCACCACATGGGCGGAGAGCACCGGCATCCCCGAGGTGATCGTCCAGGCGTGCAGGTCGTGGACGTCCAGCACCCCGGGCAGCGCCGTGATGTGGGCCCGTACCTCCGCCATGTCCACCCCCCTGGGCGCGGCCTCCAGCAGCACGTTCAGGGTCTCCCGCAGCAGCTTCACCGTCCGGGGGACGATCATCAGGCCGATCACCAGCGAGGCGATCGGGTCGGCGGCCTGCCAGCCGGTCGCCATGATGATCCCCGCCGAGACGATCACGGCGAGCGAGCCCAGAGTGTCGGCCATCACCTCCAGATAGGCGCCCCGTACGTTCAGGCTCTCCTTCTGCCCGCGCATCAGCAGCGAGAGGGAGACGACGTTGGCCACCAGGCCGACCGCGGCGAACGCGATGGCGAGCCCGCCCTTCGTCTCGGCCGGGGTGATGAACCGCTCCACCGCCTCGAAGATCAGATAGGCGCCGACGCCGAGCAGCAGCAGGCAGTTGGCGAGCGCGGCCAGGATCTCCGCGCGGGCGAAGCCGAAGGTGCGGTTCGGGGCGGCCGGGCGGTTGGCGAAGTGGATGGCGAGCAGCGCCATCCCGAGCCCCAGGGCGTCGGTGGCCATGTGGGCGGCGTCCGCGATCAGCGCGAGCGAGTCGGAGAGCACCCCGCCGACGATCTCCATGACCATCACGCTCAGGGTGATCGCCAGGGCGACCCGAAGCCTTCCCCGGTACGCGGCGGCCGCCGTTCCCGTCGGGGGCGGCCCGCCGTGCGTGTGCCCGTGATCGTGGCCAGCCCCCATGTGAAGCGCCTCCAGGTCCGTAGGACATGCCGGGGCGGAATCGCCCCGACGAGGCCCAGTGAACTACGGGTGGGGGGTATCGGGCAACACGGGACTGAACACCGTTGTCATCTGCTCTGACCTGCGGAAACGTTCCGCAGGTCAGAGCGTTGACACGATCAAGGGCGCCACCTGGAACCGATCACGGACGGGCCTCGGGGTGGTGGAGGCACCAGCCCTCCCAGGCCGACTCGACCATCTCACGCACACCCCGCCGTGCCGTCCAGCCCAGCTCCCCGGTGATCCGCGCGGCCGACGCCACCGCCTTCGGCGCGTCACCGGCCCGGCGCGGCTCGACCACCGGCTTCAGATCGCTTCCCGTCACCTCGCCGATCACGTCCGCCAGCTCGCGTACCGAGACGCCCTCGCCCCGGCCGACGTTCAGCGTCAGATCGCCCGCGCCCGTCTCGTCCAGCCGCCGCGCGACCACGAGGTGCGCCTCGGCCAGATCGGAGACGTGGATGTAGTCGCGGATGCAGGTGCCGTCCGGTGTCGGGTAGTCGTCGCCGAAGATCCGGGGGGCCTCGCCGTGCGTCAGCCGCTCGAACATCATCGGCACGATGTTGAAGACCCCGGTGTCCGCGAGCTCCGGCGCGGCCGCGCCCGCCACGTTGAAGTACCGCAGGCAGGCGGTCGAGAGTCCGTGCGCCTTGCCGGCGGCACGCACCAGCCACTCACCGGTGAGCTTCGTCTCGCCGTACGGGTTGATGGGGAGGCAGGGCGTCTCCTCCGTGATGAGGTCCACGTCCGGTACGCCGTAAACGGCCGCCGAGGACGAGAAGAGGAAGCGCCGCACCCCCGCTGCGACCACGGCCTCCAGCAGGACGGCCAGTCCCGCGACGTTCTCCCGGTAGTACAGCAGCGGCTTCTCCACGGACTCGCCGACCTGCTTCTTCGCCGCGAGATGCACCACACCGCTCACCGCGTGACCGGCCAGCACCCGGTCCAGAAGGGCCCGGTCGGAGGCGGAGCCCTCCACCAGCGTGACGGCGTCCGGCAGCCGCTCGGCGATGCCGCTGGAGCGGTCGTCGAGCACCACGACCCGCTCGCCCGCCGCGACCATGGCCCGCGCCACGTGTGCCCCGATGTAACCCGCCCCGCCTGTGATCAGCCATGTCATGACCGTCAGCCTAAGGGCCTCGCTCAGGGGGCCCGCCCCACGGGTTTGTGGGCCGGGCCCCCGATCGATGATGATGATCGCGAACGGCGCCCGACTGCGCAGGTCCACCCGAACAGCGCACAAACGGGTGGTGAACTCGGTCTTCCGTTCATCCGATAGCCTCAGCCGACACGCCGCCGGCCCGCCATGTGGCCGCGCCGCCGTGTGTCGTCCACGTCAGTGCCAAGGAGTGAGTTCGTCTGTCGACCGCCATCCTCACCGGTACGCCGGTACCCGGGTCGTCGCTCGCGGACGATCTGCGGTCCCTGGGCTTCGACGTGCAGACCGCCGCCGACGCCGGTGACGCCGCAACCCTCCTCGCCGCCGTCCCGGCCGGCCACCGGGTCGCCCTCGTCGATCCGCGTTTCGTCGGCCACGTCCACGCGCTGCGGCTCGGCCTGACCGACCCCCGCTTCGCCGCCGCCACCGTGCCCGGTGCGCTCACCGCCCAGCCCGAGGCGCGCGGCGCCCTGCTGCGCGCGCTCCGGCGCACCACGGCCGCCGTCGGCGCGGGCGCCCCCGTCGTCGCCCCGGACACCGACCCGGCGCCCGAGGACCGCACCGTCCCCGGCCGGATCGCCGTGGCACTGGAGGCCGAGGGCACCCCCGTCAAGCGCCCCGAGCTGGGATCGCTCACCGCCACCGTCCCCACCGACACCGGAGCGCGGGCGACGGCCGAGAGCGCCCGCGACGCGGTCGACGACGAGGCGGTCCGGCTGCGCAGCGCGGTGAAGGCCCACGACGGCTTCTTCACCACCTTCGCCATCAGCCCGTACTCCCGCTACATCGCCCGCTGGTGCGCTCGCCGGGGCCTCACCCCGAACCAGGTCACCACCGCGTCCCTGATCACCGCGCTCATCGCGGCGGGCGCGGCGGCCACCGGCACGCGCGGCGGCTACGTAGCCGCCGGCATCCTGCTCCTGGTCTCCTTCGTGCTGGACTGCACCGACGGGCAGCTCGCCCGCTACTCGCTGCAGTACTCCACGATGGGCGCCTGGCTGGACGCCACCTTCGACCGGGCCAAGGAGTACGCGTACTACGCGGGCCTCGCCATCGGCGCCGTACGCGGCGGTGACGACGTCTGGGGCCTGGCGCTCGGCGCGATGGTCCTCCAGGCCTGCCGCCATGTCGTGGACTTCTCGTTCAACGAGGCCAACCACGACGCGGTCGCCAACACCAGCCCCACCGCCGCTCTCTCCGACAAGCTCGACAGCGTCGGTTGGACGGTCTGGGCGCGCCGGATGATCGTGCTGCCGATCGGTGAGCGCTGGGCCATGATCGCGGTCCTCACCGCGCTCACCACCCCCCGCATCGTCTTCTACGCGCTGCTCGTCGGCTGCGCGCTCGCCGCCTGCTACACCACCGCGGGCCGTCTGCTGCGCTCGCTGACCCGCCGGGCCAGCCGCACCGACCGCGCCGCCCAGGCCTTGGCGGACCTGGCCGACTCCGGCCCGCTGGCCCAGGGTGTCGCGGCGGTCGCCCCGGGGCTCCGGGGCGCGTTCACGGCTCCGGCCGTCGCGCTGCTCGGCACCCTGGTCATGATCGGCGGGGCGCTCTTCCTCCCGTACGGCAGCTGGCTCACCGTCGCCGCCGCTGCGGTGTACGTGGTCCTCTCCGGCCTCGCCGTCGCCCGCCCGCTCAAGGGTGCGCTCGACTGGCTGGTGCCGCCGTTCTTCCGGGCGGCGGAGTACGTCACGATCCTGGTGCTCGCGGCCCGCAGCGACGCCCCGCACGCCGTCCCGGCGGCCTTCGGGCTCGTCTCGGCCGTCGCCTACCATCACTACGACACGGTGTACCGCATCCGCGGAGGCACCGGCGCGCCGCCCCAGTGGCTGGTGCGGACGATCGGTGGACACGAGGGCCGCACCGCGCTGGTGGCCGTCCTCGCCGCCGTACTCACCCATGCCGCAGGTTTCACCACGGCCCTGACCGCGCTCGCGGTCGCCGTGGCTCTGGTGGTGCTCGTGGAGTCCATCCGCTTCTGGGTGTCCTCCTCGGCGCCCGCCGTACACGACGAAGGAGAACTCGCATGATCGGCCTCGTACTGGCAGCCGGTGCAGGACGACGTCTGCGCCCCTACACGGACACGCTCCCCAAGGCGCTCGTCCCTGTCGACGGCGACAAGACGGTCCTCGACCTCACGCTGGCCAACTTCGCCGAGGTCGGACTCACCGAGGTCGCGATCGTCGTCGGCTACCGCAAGGAGGCCGTCTACGCCCGCAAGGCCGAGCTGGAGGCCACCTACGGCCTCAGCCTCACGCTGATCGACAACGACAAGGCCGAGGAATGGAACAACGCCTACTCCCTGTGGTGCGCCCGTGACGTCCTGGGGCGCGGCGTGATCCTCGCCAACGGCGACACCGTGCACCCGGTCTCCGTCGAGAAGACCCTCCTGGACGCCCGCGGCAAGGGCCAGAAGATCATCCTCGCCCTGGACACCGAGAAGGTGCTCGCCGACGAGGAGATGAAGGTCATCACCGAGGAGGGCAAGGGCGTACAGCGCATCACCAAGCTCATGGACCCGGCCACCGCCACCGGTGAGTACATCGGCGTCACCCTCATCGAGGCCGAGGCCGCCGAGGAGCTGGCGGACGCGCTGAAGACCACCTTCGAGCGCGACCCCGACCTCTACTACGAGGACGGCTACCAGGAGCTCGTGAACCGCGGCTTCACCGTCGACGTGGCCCCCATCGGCACCGTGACCTGGGTCGAGATCGACAACCACGACGACCTCAAGAAGGGCCGGGAGATCGCGTGCCAGTACTGACCCGGCTCATTCCGTCCCCGGTCGTCGTCGACATCCGACGCGGCGCCATGGACGATCTGGCGGGTCTCCTGGCCGATCAGCGGATCTCCTCCTCGGGCAAGCTCGCCATCGCGATCAGCGACGGCTCCGGGCGCGCCCTGAAGGAGAGGCTCGCCCCGGTCCTGCCCGGTGCCGACTGGTATCCGGTCGCCGACGGCACGATCGACTCCGCGGTGAAGCTCGCCGACGGCATCAAGGGCAACCGGTACGACGCCGTGGTGGGCCTCGGCGGCGGCAAGATCATCGACGTGGCGAAGTACGCCGCGGCGCGGGTCGGGCTGCCCATGGTCGCCGTCGCGACGAACCTCTCGCACGACGGCCTGTGCTCGCCGGTCGCCACGCTGGACAACGACAACGGGCGCGGCTCCTACGGGGTTCCCACTCCGATCGCCGTGGTCATCGACCTCGACGTGATCCGTGAGGCGCCCGCCCGCTACGTGCGCTCCGGCATCGGCGACGCGATCTCGAACATCTCCTGCGTCGCCGACTGGGAGCTGGCCCACGAGGTCAACGGCGAGGAGATCGACGGGCTCGCGGCCGCGATGGCCCGCCAGGCCGGCGAGGCCGTGCTGCGCCACCCGGGCGGCGTCGGCGACGACGCCTTCCTGAAGGTGCTGGCCGAAGGGCTCGTGCTGACGGGCATCTCGATGTCGGTCGCGGGCGACTCGCGTCCGGCGTCCGGCGCCTGCCACGAGATCAACCACGCCTTCGACCTGCTCTACCCCCAGCGCGCGGCCAGCCACGGCGAACAGGTCGGCCTCGGCGCCTGCTTCGCCATGCATCTGCGCGGTGCCCGCCAGGAGTCCCTCCTGATGGCATCGATACTGCGGCGCCACGGCCTGCCGGTCCTGCCGGAAGAGATCGGTTTCAGCGTCGACGAGTTCGTCAAGGCCGTCGACTACGCGCCGCAGACGCGTCCGGGACGCTTCACGGTCCTGGAGCACCTCAACCTGTCCACCGACCAGATCAGGGACGCGTACGCCGACTATGCGACGACCATCAGTAGCTGAACTCCGTCCGGTCGTGCACCCTCCGGGGGTGAAGGACCGGCGCAGCGGCGAGCACTGGGCCGGGCGCATGTACATGCGCGAGGTCTCGCTGCGCGTGGACCGCTACCTGGTCAACACCCGCGTCACGCCGAACCAGGTCACGTACGTCATGACGCTGGCCGGAGCCCTGGCCGCCCCGGCGCTGCTGGTGCCGGGCATCTGGGGCGCCGTGCTCGGCGTGGTGATGGTCCAGCTCTACCTGCTCTTCGACTGCGTGGACGGCGAGCTGGCCCGCTGGAAGAAGCAGTACTCGCTCAGCGGGGTCTACCTGGACCGGGTCGCCGCCTATCTGTGCGACGCGGCGGTGCTGGTGGGCCTCGGCCTGCGGGCCGCCGACATCTGGGGCGAGGGCCGGATCGACTGGCTCTGGGCGTTCCTCGGGACGCTCGCCGCGCTCGGCGCGATCCTGATCAAGGCCGAGACGGACCTGGTGGGCGTGGCTCGTCACCAGGGCGGGCTGCCGCCGGTGAAGGAAGCGGCCTCCGAGCCGCGCTCCTCCGGGATGGCGCTGGCCCGCAAGGCCGCCGCCGCGCTCAAGTTCCACCGGCTGATCCTCGGCATCGAGGCATCCCTGGTGATCCTCGTGGTGGCCGTCGTGGACGCGATCGCGGGCGACCTCTTCTACACCCGCCTGACCGTGGCGGTCATGGCCGGCATCGCGCTGCTGCAGACCCTGCTGCACCTGGTGTCCGTCCTGGCGTCCAGCAGGCTGAAGTGACCCTTCCCATGAAACTGGGCGCGGTGATCATCACCATGGGCAACCGCCCGGACGAGCTCCGCGCCCTCCTCGATTCGGTCACCGCCCAGCACGGTGACCGAATCGAGGTCGTGGTGGTCGGCAACGGCGCCCCGGTCCCCGACGTGCCCGCCGGGGTGCGCACGGTGGAGCTGCCCGAGAACCTGGGCATCCCCGGCGGCCGCAACGTCGGCATCGAGGCGTTCGGCCCCTGCGGGGCGGACGTGGACGCGCTGCTCTTCCTGGACGACGACGGGCTGCTCCCGAACCGGGACACCGCGGAGCTGTGCCGGCAGGCCTTCGAGGCGGACCCGCAGCTCGGGATCGTCACCTTCCGCATCGCCGACCCGGAGACCGGCGCCACCCAGCGGCGGCACGTGCCCCGGCTGCGGGCCGCGGACCCGATGCGCTCCTCGCGCGTCACGACGTTCCTCGGCGGCGCCAACGCCGTACGCACCAAGGTCATCGCCGAGGTCGGCCCGCTGCCCGAGGACTTCTTCTACGCCCACGAGGAGACGGACCTCGCCTGGCGGGCGCTGGACGCGGGCTGGATGATCGACTACCGGGCCGACATGGTCCTGAACCACCCCACCACCGCCCCGTCCCGGCACGCGGTCTACCACCGCATGGTCGCCCGCAACCGGGTCTGGCTCGCCCGCCGGAACCTGCCCGCCCCGCTGGTCCCCCTCTACACGGGGGTCTGGCTGCTGCTGACCCTGGTCAGGCGCCCGTCCCGGCCGGCGCTCAAGGCATGGTTCGGCGGATTCCGGGAAGGCTGGACGGCCCCTTGCGGAACCCGGCGCCCGATGAAGTGGCGTACGGTGTGGCGGCTGACGAGGCTGGGCCGACCTCCGGTCATCTGAGACGCTTTCCTCTGAGAGCATGAGGCGTATTTTCTTTCCGGAACCTGTCCGCCTGAGCCGCGCCCGCGACTGGCTGCGCGTGAAGACGAGAGTTTCAACTTGTGAGTGACACGACCCACGACGGTGGGGTAGCCCTCGGGACCCCGCCGTCCGCCGACGAGAGCCTCGACGCGGCCCAGCTGGCCGCCAAGTACGGCCTGACCGTGAGCGGCGCCCGGCCGGGGCTGTTCGCGTACATGCGACAGCTCTGGGGCCGACGCCACTTCATCCTGGCCTTCTCCCGGGCGAAACTGACCGCCCAGTACAGCCAGGCCAAACTGGGCCAGCTGTGGCAAGTGGTCACACCCCTGCTGAACGCCTGTGTCTATTACCTGATCTTCGGCCTGATCCTGGGGACCAGGGAGGGGATCCCCCACGACGTCTTCGTGCCGTTCCTGGTCACCGGCGTCTTCGTCTTCACCTTCACCCAGAGCTCGGTGATGGCGGGTGTCCGGTCGATCTCCGGCAACCTCGGCCTGGTCCGGGCTCTCCACTTCCCCCGGGCCTCGCTGCCCATCTCCTTCTCGCTCCAGCAGCTCCAGCAACTGCTCTTCTCGATGATCGTGCTGGTCGCGGTCGCCGTGATCTTCGGCAGCTACCCCTCGCTGTCGTGGCTCCTGGTGATCCCCGCCCTGCTTCTCCAGTTCGTCTTCAACACGGGCCTGGCCCTCGTCATGGCGCGGCTCGGCTCCAAGACCCCCGACCTCGCGCAGCTGATGCCGTTCATCATGCGCACCTGGATGTACGCCTCGGGCGTCATGTTCTCCATCCCGGTGATGCTGAAGGACAAGCCGCAGTGGATCGCGGACGTGCTCCAGTACAACCCGGCGGCGATCTACATGGACCTGGTCCGCTTCGCCATGATCGACGGGTACGGCTCCGAGAACCTGCCGGACCACGTCTGGGCCGTCGGCCTGGGCTGGGCGGTGCTGCTGGGGGTCGTGGGATTCGTGTACTTCTGGAAGGCGGAGGAGCGGTACGGCCGTGGCTGACGACAACGCGCAGGGGCGCATCCCCACGGTGATCGCCGACGACGTGCACATCGTGTACCGGGTCAACGGCGCGGGCGGCGGCCGGGGCAGCGCCACCGCCGCGCTGAGCCGCATGGTGCGGCGCGGCAAGGGCGAGCCGCGCGGCGTCCGCAAGGTGCACGCCGTGCGCGGTGTCTCCTTCACCGCCTACCGCGGCGAGGCCATCGGCCTCATCGGCACCAACGGCTCCGGAAAGTCGACGCTGCTGCGGGCCATCGCCGGTCTGCTGCCGACCGAATCCGGCCATGTGTACACCGACGGCCAGCCCTCGCTGCTCGGCGTGAACGCGGCCCTGATGAGCGACCTCACCGGCGAGCGCAACGTTGTGCTGGGCGGTCTGGCCATGGGGATGACCCAGGCCGAGATCCGCTCCCGCTACCAGGAGATCGTCGACTTCTCCGGCATCAACGAGAAGGGCGACTTCATCACACTGCCGATGCGGACGTACTCCTCCGGCATGGCGGCGCGGCTGCGCTTCTCCATCGCCGCGGCCAAGAACCACGACGTCCTCATGATCGACGAGGCGCTGGCCACCGGTGACCGCAAGTTCCGGATCCGCTCCGAGGAGCGGATCCGCGAGCTGCGCAAGGAGGCGGGCACGGTCTTCCTGGTCAGCCACAACAACAAGTCGATCAGGGACACCTGCGACCGTGCGCTCTGGCTGGAAAAGGGCGAGCTGCTGATGGACGGCCCCACCGAGGAAGTCCTCAAGGCGTACGAGCGCGAGACGGGCAAGTAGCCCGAGCCCCTTCCGTGGCCCCCCGCCGGACCGGTCCGGCGGGGGGCCGTGCGGTGCCCGTTGCCGGGCAGGCCCCCCGCAGTAGGGGCCCGGGGCCGATCTCCTCCCGGCGGATGACGTCAAGTCAGCCGTGCGCGGGGAAGGTTGACAGGTACCGCCGGGACGCGGTCGCGGGCGCTCCACCCCGCCGACCCCCTGTGAGCTGTACGACGTAAGCTGGAGCGGTGCTGATTCATGGCAAGTAGGGCGATACGCCGCTCCACCGACGCTCTGCCGCAGTGCACTCGGAAGGCTGGGCGGCGTGTCCGAAAAGGGTTGTTTTGGGTCAGCAGTGTAGAACGGGAGATGTGACGGCAATGACGGAAGATCTCCAGCTCCGACGTGGTTTCGCCGTCCCCGCGCCGGGTGGTCCGCAGTGACCTCGACCCCCGCGGCGCGCACCGGCGACGCCACCCTCGGCAAGGCCGCGGACGAGAACTTCCCCGTGGCGCCCTTCTTCCTGCCCCGCGCCTGGCGCGGCGACCTGATGGCGGTCTACGGATTCGCCCGGCTCGTCGACGACATCGGCGACGGCGACCTCGTCCCCGGCGGCGCGGACGCCCGCCACCTCGGCCTGGAGCCGGAGCAGAGCGAGGACCGCCTCGCCATGCTCGACGCCCTGGAGACCGACCTACGCCGGGTCTTCGCCGCCACCGGCGAGGAGCCGCACCACCCCCTGCTGCGCAACCTGCGCCCCACCGCGCGGCGCCGCGCGCTCACCCCCGACCCCTTCCTCGGTCTGATCGAGGCGAACCGCCAGGACCAGAAGGTACGCCGCTACGGCACCTACGCCGAGCTCGCCGCCTACTGCGAGCTCTCCGCGAACCCCGTCGGCCGCCTGGTCCTCGCCCTCACCGGCACCACCAGCCCCGAACGCGTCCGCCGCTCCGACGCGGTCTGCACCGCACTCCAGATCGTCGAGCACCTCCAGGACGTCGCCGAGGACCTGGAACGCGACCGGATCTATCTGCCCGCCGAGGACATGGAGCGCTTCCGGGTCACCGAATCCGACCTGGCCGCGCCCTCCGCCGGAGCCTCCGTCCGCGCCCTGATCGCGTACGAGGCGCAGCGCGCGAGCGACCTGTTGGACGAGGGCCCCCCGCTGGTGGGCAGCGTCGACGGCAGGCTGAAACTGCTCCTCGCCGGATTCGTCGGGGGCGGCCGCAGCGCGCTCACGGCGATCTCGGCCGCCGGGTTCGACGTCCTGCCCGGACCGCCCAAGGCCACCAAGCCCAGCCTGCTGCGTGAAGTGGGAACCGTCTTGCGAAGAGCGCGTGGAGAGAGGTGAGCCGGACCGTGGAGGGACAGACGACGTACATGTCGCCGCCGGTGCAGGCCGCATACAGTTACTGCGAAGCCGTCACCGGACAGCAGGCCCGTAACTTCGCCTACGGCATCAGGCTGCTGCCGTACGAGAAGCGGCAGGCCATGTCGGCGCTGTACGCCTTCTCCCGTCGGGTCGACGACATCGGCGACGGGGAGCTGGACGCGGGGACCAAGCGGACCCGGCTGGAGAGCACCCGCGAGCTGCTCGACCGGGTCCGGCACGGCAAGGTCGAGGAGGACGACACCGACCCGGTGGCCGTCGCGCTCGCCGACGCCGCCCGCCGCTTCCCGCTCCCGCTCGGCGGCCTCGACGAGCTCATCGACGGCGTCCTGATGGACGTACGCGGGGCGACCTACGAGACCTGGGACGACCTCAAGGCCTACTGCCGGTGCGTCGCCGGAGCCATCGGACGCCTCAGCCTCGGCGTCTTCGGCACCGCTCCGGGCGCCCGCGGGGCCGAGTGCGCCGCGGAGTACGCCGACACCCTCGGCCTCGCCCTCCAGCTCACCAACATCCTGCGCGACGTCCGCGAGGACGCGGGCAACGGGCGCACCTACCTGCCCGCGGACGACCTGGCCAAATTCGGCTGCTCGGCAGGGTTCCACCGGGCCACCCCGCCCCCCGGGTCCGACTTCGCCGGTCTCATCCACTTCGAGGTCCGCCGCGCCCGCGCCCTGTTCGCCGAGGGCTACCGGCTGCTGCCGATGCTCGACCGCCGCAGCGGCGCCTGCGTCGCCGCGATGGCCGGGATCTACCGCCGCCTTCTCGACCGGATCGAGCGCGACCCCGAGGCCGTCCTGCGCGGCCGGGTCTCCCTGCCCGGCCACGAGAAGGCCTACGTTGCGGTGCGTGGCCTGTCCGGCCTCGACGCCCGCCACATCTCGCGACTCACCGCCAGGGGGCGAGCCTGATGCGGCTGTGCGGCTCCGGCCCCGGGGCAACCCTCCGGTGGCCCGACGCGTCACCGACTGCGACGATCTGCAGGGTCAGGACCCGGCAGACAGCCACGACCCGGCGGGAGGGGCAGGCATGAGCGACGAGAGCGAGCGCCCCGTCGGCGTCGTCGTCGGCGGTGGCCTCGCCGGGGTGACGGCGGCCCTCCGCCTCGCCGATGCCGGACTCGACGTGACCCTCCTGGAAGGCCGGCCCCGCCTGGGCGGCCTCGCCTTCTCCTTCCAGCGCGGCGACCTCACCGTCGACAACGGCCAGCACGTCTACCTGCGCTGCTGCACCGGCTACCGCTGGTTCCTCGACCGCATCGACGCCGCGCACCTGGCCCCGCTCCAGGACCGTCTGGACGTGCCCGTGCTGGACGTCGGCCGGGCCGCCGGGCCGCGCCTGGGACGGATCCGCCGCACCGCCCTGCCCGTACCGCTGCACCTGGCAGGGGGCCTCGCCGCCTATCCGCACCTCTCGCTCGCCGAGAAGGCCGCCGTGGGACGGGCCGCCCTGGCGCTCGGCCGGCTCGACCCCGCCGACCCCGAGCTGGACCGGATCGACTTCGCCGGCTGGCTGCGCCGGCACGGCCAGTCCGAGCGCGCCATCGAGGCGCTCTGGGACCTCGTCGGCGTCGCCACCCTGAACGCCACCGCCCCGGACGCCTCCATGGCGCTCGCGGCGAAGGTCTTCAAGACCGGCCTGCTCTCCGACCCCGGCGCCGCCGACATCGGCTGGGCGACCGTCCCCCTCGGCGACCTGCACGACACCCTCGCCCGCAAGGCCCTGGACACCGCGGGCGTCCGCACCGAACTGCGCGCCAAGGTCGGCTCCCTCACCCGCACCGAGGACGGCCGCTGGAGTGTCGAGAGGGCGGGGGAGCGGATCACCGCCGACACCGTCGTGCTGGCCGTGCCGCAGACCGAGACCCACGACCTGCTGCCCCCGGGCGCGCTGGACGAGCCGGAGCTGCTGCTCGACATCGACAACGCGCCGATCCTCAACGTGCACGTCATCTACGACCGCAAGGTGCTCCGCAGGCCGTTCTTCGCCGCGATCGGCTCCCCGGTCCAGTGGGTCTTCGACCGCACCCACTCCTCGGGCCTCAAGGGCCCCGGGCAGTATCTGGCGGTCTCGCAGTCGGCCGCACAGGCCGAGATCGACCTTCCCGTCGCCGAACTGCGCTCCCGCTACCTGCCCGAGCTGGAGCGGCTGCTGCCCGCCGCCCGCGGCGCGGGCATCCGCGACTTCTTCGTCACCCGGGAGCGCACCGCCACCTTCGCGCCCGCCCCGGGCGTCGGGCGGCTGCGCCCCGGCCCCCGCACCCGGCTGCCCGGCCTCCAGCTGGCCGGGGCCTGGACCGACACCGGCTGGCCCGCGACGATGGAGGGTGCCGTGCGCAGCGGCGGCGCCGCCGCCGACGCGGCCCTCCATGACCTCGGCCGCCCCCCAGGACATCCGCTGCAGGAGGCGGCATGAGCAGTACCACCGGAACAAGAGGAGAGTCTGTGACCCCGGCGAATCCGGCTTACGACACCGTGGCTGACACCGCGGACGTCACCGCGCTTCTGGAGCGCGGACGAGCCCTGTCAGCGCCGGTCCTGCGGGCTGCCGTGGACCGGCTCGCGCCGCCCATGGACACCGTCGCCGCGTACCACTTCGGCTGGATCGACGCCGAGGGCAGGCCCTCGGACGGCGACGGCGGCAAGGCCGTACGCCCCGCGCTCGCCCTGCTGTCCGCCGAGGCGGCGGGCGCCCCGGCCGAGGCCGGTATCCCCGGCGCCGTGGCCGTCGAACTCGTGCACAACTTCTCGCTGCTGCATGACGACCTGATGGACGGCGACGAACAGCGCCGCCACCGCGACACCGTATGGAAGGTGCACGGCCCCGCCCAGGCGATCCTGGTCGGCGACGCGCTCTTCGCCCTCGCCTACGACCTGCTGCTGGAGCTCGGCACGGTCGAGGCGGGCCGCGCGGCCCGCCGACTGACCACCGCCTCCCGCAAGCTCATCGACGGGCAGGCCCAGGACATCTCCTACGAGCACCGCGAGCGGGTCACCGTCGAGGAATGCCTGGAGATGGAGGGAAACAAGACCGGCGCCCTGCTGGCCTGCGCCGTCTCCATCGGCGCGGTGCTCGGCGGCGCCGACGACCGCACCGCCGACACCCTGGAGGCGTACGGCTACCACCTCGGCCTCGCCTTCCAGGCCGTCGACGACCTGCTCGGCATCTGGGGCGACCCGGAGTCCACCGGCAAGCAGACCTGGAGCGACCTGCGCCAGCGCAAGAAGTCCCTGCCGGTCGTCGCCGCGCTCGCCGCGGGCGGCGAGGCCTCCGAGCGCCTGGGCGAACTGCTCGCCGCCGACGCCAAGAGCAACGACTTCGACAGCTTCTCCGAAGAGGAGTTCGCCGCCCGCGCGGCGCTCATCGAGGAGGCGGGCGGCCGCGAGTGGACCGCCCAGGAGGCCCGCCGTCAGCACGCGATCGCCATCGAGGCGCTGCACGCCGTCGACATGCCCCACCGGGTGCGGGAGCAGCTCACCGAGCTCGCCGACTTCGTGGTGGTACGAAAGAGATGATCACTTTCTCCATATGACTCGCAGTCGCCGGCCGGCGCCCTCACCAGGGCGCCGGCCGACGGAGACCCCAGCACAGCAGAGAACCGACTGCACGTAAGGGGAAGCTCATGACAGCGACGACCGACGGATCGACCGGGGCCGCGAACATCACCGGGTCCCCCGCCGACGATCCGACCGACACGAGAACCGCCGCCGAGGATGTCACCGACGTCGCGCGGCAGGCCGCGGAACGCTCCGTGAAGCACCTCCTCGGCAGACAGGACGAGCAGGGCTGGTGGAAGGGCGACCTCGCCACCAACGTCACGATGGACGCCGAGGACCTGCTCCTGCGTCAGTTCCTCGGTATCCAGGACCCCGGGACCACCCGGGCCGCGGCCCTTTTCATCCGCGGCGAACAGCTCGGTGACGGCACCTGGAACACCTTCTACGGCGGACCCGGCGACCTCTCCGCCACGATCGAGGCGTACGTCGCCCTGCGGCTGGCCGGGGACCGACCCGACGAGCCGCACATGGCCCGCGCCTCCGGCTGGATCCGGGACCAGGGCGGCATCGCCGCCGCCCGCGTCTTCACCCGCATCTGGCTGGCTCTGTTCGGCTGGTGGAAGTGGGACGACCTCCCCGAACTCCCGCCCGAGCTGATGTTCTTCCCCAAGTGGGTCCCGCTCAACATCTACGACTTCGGCTGCTGGGCCCGGCAGACCATCGTGCCGCTCACCATCGTCTCCGCGAAGCGCCCCGTACGCCCCGCGCCCTTCGCCCTGGACGAGCTGCACACCGACCCGGACCACCCCAACCCGCCCAGGAAGCTTGCCCCGCCCACCAGTTGGGACGGACTCTTCCAGCGCCTCGACAAAGGGCTGCACCTCTACCACAAGGTCGCCCCGCGCCCGCTGCGCCGTATCGCGATGAACGTGGCCGCCCGCTGGATCATCGAACGCCAGGAGAACGACGGCTGCTGGGGCGGGATCCAGCCGCCGGCCGTCTACTCGGTCATCGCTCTGCACCTCCTCGGCTACGATCTCGACCACCCGGTGATGAAGGCCGGCCTGGCCTCCCTCGACCGGTTCGCCGTCCACCGCGAGGACGGCGCCCGCATGATCGAGGCCTGCCAGTCGCCCGTCTGGGACACCTGCCTGGCCACCATCGCGCTGGCCGACGCCGGGCTCAGACCCGACCACCCCGCCCTGGTGAAGGCGGCCGACTGGATGCTCGCCGAGGAGATCACCAGACCCGGCGACTGGTCGGTCCGCAAACCCGAACTGCCCCCGGGCGGCTGGGCGTTCGAGTTCCACAACGACAACTACCCGGACATCGACGACACCGCCGAAGTCGTCCTGGCGCTGCGCCGGGTGCGCCACCCCGACCCCGCCCGGCTGGAGTCCGCCATCGCCCGCGGGGTCCGCTGGAACCTCGGAATGCAGTCCCGCAACGGAGCCTGGGGAGCGTTCGACGCCGACAACACCAGCCCCTTCCCCAACCGGCTGCCCTTCTGCGACTTCGGCGAGGTCATCGACCCCCCGTCGGCCGACGTCACCGGCCATGTCGTGGAGATGCTCGCCGTCGAGGGGCTCGCCAACCACCCCCGTACCCGCGAGGGCATCGAGTGGCTGCTCGCCGAACAGGAGGCGTGCGGCGCCTGGTTCGGCCGCTGGGGCGTCAACTACGTCTACGGCACCGGGTCCGTGGTGCCCGCCCTGATCACCGCCGGACTGCCCGCGGGACACCCCGCGATCCGCCGCGCCGTCGACTGGCTGGAGTCCGTCCAGAACGACGACGGCGGCTGGGGCGAGGACCTGCGCTCCTACCAGGAGGAGAAGTGGATCGGGCACGGTGAGTCCACCGCCTCCCAGACCGCCTGGGCGCTGCTCGCCCTCCTCGCCGCGGGACGCCGGGACACCGCCTCCGTCACCCGGGGCGTCACCTGGCTGACCGAGGCGCAGCAGGCCGACGGCTCCTGGGACGAGCCGTATTTCACCGGCACCGGATTCCCCTGGGACTTCTCGATCAACTACCACCTCTACCGCCAGGTCTTCCCCCTCACCGCACTCGGGCGCTATGTGTACGGCGACCCGTTCGCGGACCGCCCGGACGCCGCCGAGGAGGCCTGATGAGCGGTCCGCGGGGGCCCGGGAGCCCCGTGACGCCGCTGCTGGTCGCCTGCGCCCTCGGCATCGAGCAGGTGGCCCTGCGCAGCGGCAGGGGCGCCCCGGGCCCGGTCCGGGTGCTGCGCACCGGAATGGGCCCCCGGGCGGCGGAGGCGGCCGTGGCGCGCCTCCTCGGCCCCGGAGGGCTCCCCGACGCCGCCGTGATCGCCTCCGGCTTCTGCGCCGGACTCGCCCCGGGGATGCACCCCGGGGACCTCGTCGTCGCCGAGGAGACCCGGGACGCGGACGGCACCACCCCCTGCACGGGCACCGGCGTCCTGGTCGCCGCCCTCACCCGCGCCCTCCCCGGCCGCAGGGTCCACACCGGCCCGCTGACCGGCTCCGACCACGTCGTACGGGGGCCCGAGCGGGCCGCGCTGCGGGCGAGCGGGGCCATCGCGGTCGACATGGAGTCCGCCGCGACACTGCGTACCGCCCTGTGTCACGGACCGCGCCCGGTTGCGGCCGTCCGGGTGGTCGTGGACGCTCCTGAGCATGAGCTCGTCCGTATCGGCACGGTCCGCGGTGGAATATCGGCGTTCCGCGTACTTCGTGCCGTCCTTCCGGCTTTCTATGAATGGCACCGATCTTTACTGCTCCCCAGGAGGTGAGCTAGATGGCCATGCCGCTCCGCCAGACCATCAAGGTTGCGACGTATCTCTTCGAACAGAAGCTCCGCAAGCGTGAGAAGTTCCCGCTGATCGTCGAGCTGGAGCCGTTGTTCGCCTGCAACCTCGCCTGCGAGGGATGCGGCAAGATCCAGCACCCGGCCGGTGTCCTGAAGCAGCGCATGCCGGTCGCCCAGGCGGTGGGCGCGGTGCTCGAATCCGGGGCCCCCATGGTGTCCATCGCCGGTGGTGAGCCGCTGATGCATCCGCAGATCGACGAGATCGTGCGCCAGCTCGTCGCCCGGAAGAAGTACGTCTTCCTCTGCACCAACGCGATGCTGATGCGGAAGAAGCTCGACAAGTTCACCCCGTCCCCGTACTTCGCCTTCGCCGTGCACATCGACGGGCTGCGCGAGCGGCACGACGAGTCGGTCGCCAAGGAAGGCGTCTTCGACGAGGCCGTCGCCGCGATGAAGGAGGCCAAGCGGCGCGGCTTCCGCGTCACCACCAACTCCACCTTCTTCAACACCGACACCCCGCAGACCATCATCGAGGTCCTCAACTACCTCAACGACGACCTGCACGTCGACGAAATGATGATCTCGCCCGCCTACGCCTACGAGAAGGCCCCCGACCAGGAGCACTTCCTCGGCGTCGAGCAGACCCGCGAACTGTTCAAGAAGGCCTTCGCGGGCGGCAACCGGGCCCGCTGGCGGCTCAACCACTCGCCGCTCTTCCTGGACTTCCTGGAGGGCAAGGCGGACTTCCCGTGCACCGCCTGGGCGATCCCGAACTACTCGCTCTTCGGCTGGCAGCGCCCCTGCTACCTGATGAGCGACGGCTACGTACCGACGTACCGTCAGCTCATCGAGGAGACCGACTGGGAGAAGTACGGCCGGGGCAAGGACCCGCGCTGCGCCAACTGCATGGCGCACTGCGGCTACGAGCCCACCGCCGTGCTCGCCACCATGGGATCGCTCAAGGAGTCCCTGCGCGCGGCACGGGAGAGCGTGGGCGGCAACCGGTGACGGACGGCGGGCCGGGCGGCTTCGACCTGGGACGGCTCCTGGCCGAGCGCGGGGCCGAACGGTACGAGCTGCATGCGCGGCACCTCAACCACCAGTTGCCGCGCATGCTGCACACCATCGGCTTCGACAAGGTCTACGAGCGGGCCGAGGGCGCGTACTTCTGGGACGCGGAGGGCAACGACTACCTCGACATGCTCGCCGGGTTCGGCGTCATGGGGATCGGCCGGCACCACCCGGTCGTCCGCAAGGCCCTCCATGACGTGCTCGACGCCCAGCTCGCCGACCTGACCCGCTTCGACTGCCAGCCGCTGCCCGGACTGCTGGCCGAGAAGCTGCTGACCCACAGCCCGCACCTGGACCGCGTCTTCTTCGGCAACAGCGGCACGGAAGCGGTCGAGACGGCGCTCAAGTTCGCCCGGTACGCCACGGGGAAGCCCAGGGTCCTCTACTGCGACCATGCCTTCCACGGCCTCACCACGGGATCCCTCTCGGTCAACGGGGAGAGCGGCTTCCGTGACGGCTTCGCCCCGCTGCTCCCCGACACGGCCGTCCCGCTCGGCGACCTCGACGCGCTGCGCCGCGAGCTGAAGCGGGGCGACGTCGCGGCCCTGGTCGTCGAGCCGATCCAGGGCAAGGGCGTCCACGCCGCGCCGCCCGGCTATCTGCGCGAGGCCCAGGAGCTGCTGCACCGGCACAAGGCGCTCCTGATCGCCGACGAGGTCCAGACGGGTCTCGGCCGCACCGGGGACTTCTACGCCTACCAGCACGAGGAGGGGGTGGAGCCCGATCTGGTCTGCGTGGCCAAGGCCCTCTCCGGCGGCTATGTGCCGGTCGGTGCGACCATCGGCAAGGACTGGATCTTCCGCAAGGTCTACTCCTCGATGGACCGGGTCCTCGTCCACTCCGCGAGCTTCGGTTCCAACGCCCAGGCGATGGCGGCCGGGCTCGCCGTCCTGACGGTGATGGAGGACGAGGAGACCGTTGCGAACGCCCGGCGGACCGGTGATCTGCTGCGCGAGCGGCTGGCCGCCCTGGTGGGCCGCTACGAACTGCTGCACGAGGTGCGCGGCCGCGGGCTGATGATCGGCATCGAGTTCGGCAGGCCCACCTCGCTGAAGCTCCGCAGCCGCTGGACCATGCTCCAGGCGGCCCGCAGGGGCCTCTTCGCCCAGATGGTCGTGGTGCCGCTGCTCCAGAAGCACCGCATCCTCACCCAGGTCTCCGGCGACCACCTGGAAGTGATCAAGCTGATCCCGCCGCTGGTCATCGGGGACGCGGAGGTGGACCGGTTCGTGGAGGCGTTCACCTCCGTCATGGAGGACGCGCACAGCGGCGGCGGGCTGATGTGGGACTTCGGCCGGACGCTGGTCAAGCAGGCTGTGGCCAACCGCTGACCCCGGGCTTTGCCTCTGAGGCAAGTTATTTGCCTCAGAGGAAAAGTCCTGGCCCAATAGAGGCATGAACCCTCCGGACGAAGGGGCGCCGGACGAGCTCCCCGGCGTCGCACCCCGACTGCGCGATCTGCGCCGTGCCCGCGGCCTCACCCTGGAGACCGCGGCCCAGCGGGCCGGGCTCTCCCCGGCCCATCTCTCCCGGCTGGAGACCGGCAGGCGGCAGCCCTCGCTGCCCATGCTGCTGGGACTCGCCCGCATCTACGGTACGACGGTCTCCGAGTTGCTCGGCGAGCAGCCGCCCGAACGGGACGCGATCATCCGCGGCGGCGGCTTCGAGGGGACGGAGGCCGACGGCTGGATGTACCGGCAGGCGGGCGGCTCCGGCCGCGCGATGCAGGCGCTGCGGGTGCGCGTCCCGTACGGCGCCCAGGGCGACCTGGTCCGGGTCCACCCCGGTGAGGAGTGGCTGTACGTCCTGGAGGGCCGGCTGCGGGTCGGGCTCGGCGACACCGTCCACGACCTCGAACCCGGCGACAGCGCCCACTTCGACTCGCTCACCCCGCACCGGATCGCGGCCGTCGACCGCTGCGGCGCGGAGCTGCTCTTCGTCCACTCCCTGCTGCAGAGTCCCGCCGCCGAGCTCTGTCTGGGCAGCGGACTGCACCCGCGCTGACCGGCCGTTCCCGCCGGCCCCACCCTTCACTCCACCGGCCGCGAGGCCGACAGAGAGGACCGTCATGTCCGATTCCGAGCACTACGACCCGCTGGGCCCCGGACGCCGGCCGAACGAGGACCCGCAGGAGAAGCGGATGCCGCGGGGCGTCATCATCCGGCTCTTCGCCTATCTGGTGGCGGGCCATGTCGTCGCGGCCTTCCTCTACCTGCTCTTCGTGGTGGCCGGGAGCAAGTGACGCGCCGCCCGGGGGCGAACGGTTGCCGGAGGGGTCAGCCCTCGTCGAGCAGCCGCTCCCGCAGACGCTCCCGGGTCTCGGGGGAGATCTTCAGCCCCTCGGACAGATAGCGGTCCGTCGTTCCCCAGTTCTCCTCGATGGCCGCGAAGGCCGCCGCGAGATAGGCGGGCCGCGCCCCGAACAGCGGGTCCAGCAGCTCCAGCACCTCGGGCGACATGCCGGCCCCGGAGGGATCGGAACGCTTCACCTTGTACCGGCGGTGGAGGTCGTTGGACTTGAGGTAGTCCTCCTCGATCGCCTCCGGCAGGACGCCGACCGCGAGCAGGGCGACCGCGATCGAGAGTCCGGCCCGGTCCTTTCCCGCCGCGCAGTGCATCAGCGCCGGGATGCTGTCCTCGGCCAGGGCGTGCAGGACCCGGCTGTGCTCGGCGGTGCGGTCCTCGATCGTCGCGCGGTACATCCGGATCATGCGGTCGACGCCCTTGCCGCCCGAGAGGACCGAACGCAGCTGCTCGATGTTCCCGCTGCCCACCAGCCGCCAGAACTCCGCGCCGTCGGCCGGGTCCGAGAGCGGAATGCTGACATTGCGGACACCGGTCAGCTCGATGTCGAACCCGTCGAGCCGGTGGTCGGCGGAGTGGCGGAAGTCGAAGATCGTGTGCAGCCCCAGTCCGCCGAGGAAGGCCGCGTCCTCGGCGGTGGCGTGCGCCAGGTGGCCGCTGCGGTAGAGCCGACCGAAGGCGGTGCGCCGCCCGTCCGTCGTGGGGAGCCCGCCCACATCGCGGAAGTTACGGACTCCGGTCAGCACGGTCTCTGTCGGCGGGACCTGCGGCACCTGCTGTGTCACGGGGGCTCCTGGGATCTCGGGCGTCGGCGCGGCTCTCCGGCGAGGGCGCTCCCGTGACGATACGACATCGGATCGACGGAAAATCATCACGGTTGCCTCCCCGGCGACGGGTGCCGGGGAGGCCGGGCTGACCCGGCGTCAGCCGTGCCGCTCGCGGCATGTCCGTATTGGTGCATTTCGCAGAACATGCCCCGCTAATGGGGGAGATGAGATTCAGGAGGTGAGCGGGATCATATCCGTGACGGTCCGTGGTGACCGCGCCGTCGGGCATTCCCGTTACCCGTACGGAAATCCAAGATCCGTGATCCACGGAGTGTGACGGGAAATCCGGAGCGATATCGAATCGATGATTCCGCGGCGCAACCGATGGCTTGTTCCGCCCGTCCTGACCGGTTTACGGTCACCGTCAATCCGGACGGATCGCCTAATCCTGCCGCCGCCCGGAATTCGCACCCACCCACTCACGTGTGGCAGGAGCGGGGGAACCAGGTAAGCCGCCGATCCGGAGTGATCCGGACCGGCTAGGGGTGAAGTCGCCGCAACGCGACCGGGCATCTCCAGCCCGAACCCGACAGCTCACCTCGCAGGCGCCGGAGAGGAACTTCCCCATGCCCGCAAAGGGTAAGCACCGTCGTCCGAAGTCCGGCCCGATCTCCCGCGGCGTCCTTGCGGCAGGGACCGGCGGCGCCGCACTCGCCCTCCCGCTCATCGGCGCCACCGCCGCGAACGCCGCGGACCAGGCCGCCAAGCCGGCCGCCGCCTCGGTCGCCGCGCACACCGCTCCGGCCGCCGCCCCCGCCGCGTCGAAGGCCGCCCCCAAGACGTACGCCGTGGTCGCCGGCGACTACCTGTCGAAGATCGCCGCCGAGCACCAGCTGAAGGGCGGGTGGGAGAAGCTCTACCAGGACAACCGCTCCACCGTCGGCGACAACCCCAGCCTGATCCACCCGGGCATGAAGCTGACCCTCGGCGCCAAGGGCTCTGCCCCGGCCGAGAAGTCCGCCGCTCCCAAGGCCGCCCCGAAGAAGGCCGAACCGGCCCCGAAGGCCGCGCCGAAGGAAGAGGCCCCGAAGGGCGACAGCATCTCCGCCGACGACTCCGAGGGCTCCGGCACCTCGGCGCAGACCGGCTCCTCCGAGGCCACCGGCTCCGGCTGGTCCGCCCCGCTGGCCAACGCCAACGTCACCACCCAGTACCGCGCTTCCGGCGCCAGCTGGTCCAGCGGCTACCACACCGGCTCGGACTTCCAGGCCGCCTCCGGCACCCCCGTCCTCGCCATCGGCCCGGGCACCGTCGTCTCGGCCGGCAACAGCGGCTCGTACGGCAACGAGGTCGTCATCAAGCACGAGGACGGCATGTACTCCCAGTACGCCCACCAGTCCTCGCTGAACGTCTCGGTCGGCCAGACCGTCACCGGCGGCCAGCAGATCGGCCTCTCCGGCTCCACCGGCAACTCCACCGGCCCGCACCTGCACTTCGAGGTCCGCACCGGCCCGAGCTACGGTTCGGACGTCGACCCGATCGCCTACCTGCGTCAGCACGGCGTCTCCCTCTGACCGAGCGGCGGCGAGAAGTGTCCGAGGGGCGGTGCGCGGCGACGCACCGCCCCTCGCTTTATTCCGGGTTTACCGAAAACTGACCGGGTGGTCTATCTCACCACCCGTCAACCCCGTATTACGGTCGCGTAGGTCACATCGGACGATGCAGGATAAGTCCTTGTGGCAGACGATTCGAGAAACAACCAGCAGCACACCATCGGGTCGTACGCGGCGATCGGCGACAGTTTCACCGAGGGCGTCGGCGACCCCGGTCCCGACGGGACCTTCGTCGGGTGGGCGGACCGCTTCGCGGTGCTCCTCGCCGACCGGCTCCCGGCCCCCGACCCGGCCGGCCCCGAGGGCGCCCCGTACGAGGACTCCCCGCACGGGGACTTCCGCTACGCCAATCTCGCCGTACGAGGACGTCTCCTCGACCAGATCGTCGAGGAACAGGTCCCGCGCGCCAAGGAACTGGCCCCCGACCTGGTCAGCTTCTGCGCAGGCGGCAACGACATCATCCGGCCGGGCGCCGACCCCGACGATCTCGCCGAGCGCTTCGAGCGGGCCGTCGCCGATCTGAGCAACGCCGTCGGCACGGTCATGGTCACCACCGGCTTCGACACCCGGGGCGTTCCGGTGCTGCGCCACATGCGCGGCAAGATCGCCACGTACAACGTCCATCTGCGGGCCATCGCCGACCGCTACCAGTGCCCCGTGCTGGACCTGTGGTCGCTGCGCTCCGTCCAGGACCGCCGTGCGTGGGACGCCGACCGGCTGCACCTGTCGCCCGAGGGCCACACCCGCGTCGCGCTCCGCGCCGCCCAGGTCCTCGGCCACGAGGTGCCCGCCGATCCCGACCAGCCCTGGCCGCCGCAGGCCCAGCGCAGCCCCTTCGACGAGCGGCGTGACAACATCCAGTGGGCCCGCGAATACCTGGTGCCCTGGATCGGCCGACGGCTGCGCGGCGAGTCCTCCGGCGACCACGTCGAGGCCAAGCGCCCGGACCTGCTGCCGCTGTAGCAGGCCCCTCAGGGGACCGGCTCAGGGCTCCAGCAGGGGAAGCGCGCGCCGGGACGGGTTCGGAACGACGAGCCCGTCCGGCGGCGTGCCCGTGCCGTAGGCGGCCGGTATCCGCTCCAGGACACCGCCGGCGAACACGTCGTACAGCGGCAGCGACTCCAGATGCACATAGCCGATGTGGCAGTCGCACACGGCGAGCGGACACGCCCGCGGGCCGAGCGCCCGGCGGTAGCTGCCGTCGTAGAGATTGCCCAGCTCCGCCTTGACGAAGTGACAGCGCCGCACCGTGCCGTCCCCGTCCACCGAGATCACCGACTCGCCCGTCCGGCAGGGCAGTCCGGCCGAGCGGTGCGGATCACGGCTGTAGGGGAACAGCGGATCCAGCTCCGTCCAGCGCGCCGCCTCCTCGTCGGTGTACGTGTGCCCCTCGGCGGCGTTCACCCAGAGATAGACCGCGTCCGGCAACTCCGCCCGCAGTCGCCGCGCCTCGTCGAGATGCTCGTCGAACCCCACCACCCCGACGCTGTAGCGGATGCCCTGCGCGGACAGTGCCTGGCATTTGCTCAGAAAGCGGTCATACGGGGTCTGTCCCGGGTGGTACGTGCACCAGAGCGCGATCCGCTCCGGATCGGCGTCCGCCAGCCAGTCGGTGCGTCCGCTCAGGTTCGTCTGGATCGCGACCCGCTCGATGTGCGGCAGCCGCGACAGCTCGGTCAGCGCCCGCCGGTACCAGGAGCGCACCAGCCCCTCGCCCCACGGCGTGAACAGCACCGACAGCCGGTCGCCCGTCTGCGCCGACGCCCAGCCGGTGAACCGCTCCAGAGCCTCCCGGTCCGCCGTGAGCTGCGCGCGGCCGTCCCGCCGCTTGGCGAACGGGCAGTAGGGGCAGTCGTAGTCGCAGGAGGCGAGCGGTCCCCGGTAGAGAATCGTCAGGTCCATGTCCGGCTCACTTCCGCTCGTACGCGGCCATCGCCGCCCGCACCCCGGGGGAGAACAGCGCGGGACCCAGCGCGTCGGAGTGGGCGAGGCCCGACGGGGACAGCCTGAGCAGACCGTCCGGCGCCGACGTGTCCAGCCAGCCCCGTCGCGCGAACCCCGCCAGCTCGGCCGGGAAGTCCGCGCCCGGATCCGTGCCGAACCGGGCCCGGTACTCCGCCACCGGCAGCCCCGCCGCCTGGAGCAGCGACTGCATCAGATGCCGCCGACGCGCCTCGTCCGCGTCGACGTACCGGCCGACCTCGGCCCGGGAGAAGTCCTCGGTGGTGGTGAAACGGTCGATGATCGACCGGATCTCCCGCATGTCCACCGCGTAGTCGAAGGAGTAGTGGAGGGCGGAGGTGTACGAACGGGCCCCGCAGCCCAGGCCGATCATGCCGTCGGTCTGGCAGGCGTAGTCCTCCGGGCCCTCCTGTTCACGCGGGGCGTCGGACCGCCGGAACATCCGCATCGACACCTGCTCGTAGCCGTGCGCCAGCAGATGGTCCCGCCCCACCGCGTACAGCCGCAGCCGCTGCTCGTCCCAGGCGGCGTCCTCCAGGGCCTGCGCCTTGGGGCCGGTCACGGCCGGACCGAGGCGGTGCAGGCCGGTGAGCGGGCGCACGTACAGCGGATAGAGATACAGCTCCTCCGGCCGCCAGGCCAGCGCCGCGTCCAGCGAGGCGAGCCAGCTGCGCTCGGTCTGCCCGTCGATGCCGTAGATCAGGTCGATGTTCAGCACGGGGATCCGGGCGTCACGGATCCGGCCGAGCGCCGCTTCCACATCGGCGCGGCGCTGCGGACGGACGGCGGCCCGGGCCTCCTCGTCCACGAAGCTCTGCACACCGATGCTGATCCTCGTCGTGCCCCGGTCGGCCAGCACCGACAGCCGGTCGGCGGTTGCGGTGGACGGTGAGGTCTCCACGGACAGCGGGACCGCGCTCAGCTCGGCACCCATCCGCTTCTCGGCCATGTCGCAGAGCCGCTCCAGCTCCCCGGCGGTGAGGAACGTCGGCGTCCCGCCGCCGAACGCCGCCGCCGCGAACCGCACCGGCTCCTCGTCGCCCAGCGCCTCCCGCACTGCCAGGGCCTGCCGGTCCAGCGCGTCCAGATAGCGCGTCGTCAGCTCCTCGGGCGCGCCGATCCGGGTGAAGAGATTGCAGAAACCGCAGCGGACCTCGCAGAACGGTATGTGGAGATAGAGGGAGAGCGCGTCCTTCGGCTCCGCCGCCCAGAGCGACCGCAGGGCGGGGCGGTCCTCCAGCGGCCGGTAGGCCGTCTTGTGCGGATAGGCGTAGACGTAACTCTCGTACGGCCGGACGGCGGGCGGTGCGGGGGTGCCGGCGGTGATCGTCATCGGGCGGCCTCCGGCTCCGGGCTTGCGGATGGTTCGAGGAAGAAGTGGGCGTACGGGACGGTCCAGACGGCCGGGTGGCCGAGCCGGTGACCGGTGTAGCCGTCGTCGCCGTAGGCGGTGCCGTGGTCCGAGCAGACGATGGCGAAGCACCGGCGGCGGCTGCTCGCGGCGGCGAAGAGCCGGCCGATGTGCCGGTCCACGTACTCCAGGGCCGCCGCGTGCGTGGTCCGGGAGTCGCCGGCCTCGCGGGTCGCGCCGGGCAGATGGAACCAGTTCGGCTGGTGCAGGGCGGACACATTGACGAAGAGGAACAGCCGCTGTTCCCGGGGGAGCGCCGCGACGACCTCCTCCGCCCGCGCCACCTGCTCCTCGAACGAGGTGGGCGAGGCGACGCCGAAGCCGGGCTCCCAGTGGCTCTCCTGAAACATTCCGGGCAGCACCGAACCGAGCGGCCCCTGACGGTTGAAGAAGCCGACCCCGCCGATGCACACCGTGCGATAGCCCTCGGCGGCCAGCCCCGACACCAGATCCGGGGTGTCGAACACGAACGTGCCGTCGGCCGTCGTCTCACTGCCCGCGAACCGCGCCGCGAACAGCCGCGGGTGCGGCCCGGGGGAGGCGGGCGTCGGCAGGAATCCGGCGAACATCGCCTGGTGCGAGGCGTAGGTGAAGCTGCCCGGGGCGTGCCGCTCCTCCCAGCCGCCGCCGGGCAGATGCGGGGCCAGGTTGGGGATGCGCCCGGCGGCCGCCAGCTCGACGGCGACATCGTGGCGCAGGGTGTCCAGGGTGACCAGCAGCAGATCGTGGCTGCCCACGACCTCGCCCATGTCGGGCCGGCCGGATTCAGGGGGCGAGGCGGGGTCAGGAAGCGGTGACGGCACGGTGGTTCCTTGCTCGGTCCAGTACGGCGGCGACCTGCGCCGCATAGGTGTCCAGGCCCTCGGCACCGCTGCCCGGCAGACCGGTCAGTCCGGGCAACAGATCGCCGAAGGCGTTGACCTCGCCGACGGCGAAGCGCCGCCAGCCGGCCGTGGGCAGAAGGTCGACGCCCACACAGGGCGTCCCGGGGAAGCAGGCCGCCGCCCGCTCGCACATCGCCAGCGCCTCACGCCAGCAGCCGCCCGCCGCCGCCACGGCGGCCCGGACCTCGTCGAGGTCACCGCGCGCGCCGCCGAGATGCAGATTGGTCATGGGGCTCGTGCTCGTCCGCACCACGGCGTGCGTCGCCCGGCCGCCGACCACCACGATCCGCAGGTCCGCGGCCCGGCCCCGCTGGGACGCCTTCGGGAGCCAGCGCTCGATGTGCAGCCCGTCCGGGGCCAGCGCGTCCACGACCGCGCCGACCTCCCGCTCCGAGGTGTAGCGCCTGACGCGCAGCGAATTGAACAGCCGCCCCGACGCGTCCCGTTCCACCGAGGTGCTCGCCCGGACCCTGCCGGGACCCGCCGTCTCCACCGCCAGCACCCCGGAGGCGGAGGAGCCGTGCGCGAGCTTCACGAACGCCCGGGGCATCCGGTGCTCACGCAGCAACTCCCGTACGTCGGACCAGCCGCGAACCGGGGCCCCCGCCGGCCCGGAGGTCGGCGAAGCGGGCACGGGGACCCCCGCCCGGCCGAGCAGCCCGTGGCACAGCCGCTTGTCGAAGAGCACGGCGATATCAGCGGGGGAGCCCAGCACCTCGGCACCCGCTGCGGACACCGCACCCGCCACCGCCTCCACCGCCGAGGTGAAGTGGGCATACCACCGGGCCGAGCCCTCCACCCGGGTCGGGTCGTCGACCCCGCGGAGCAGCCGATCCACCTCGGCGTCCTCACCGGGCGAATCGATCCGCACGCTCTCGCCGGGAGCGAACGCCGCCTCGCCGCGCAGCACCTGGAGCCAGGGCACGACCCGGGTTGCGGGCAGACCGGCGGACCGGACGGCCTCCTCGAAGAAGGCGACCCGCCGGTTGTCCGGGTTGCCGACGACCGCGAAGCGCGGCTCCGGGCCGCCCCCGGCGCTACTCGCTGACCGCGACATAGCGTTCCGGTTCGTCGTCCTCGTCGTCCGGATCGGCGTAGTCGTCCTCGGCCTCGCCGGCCTCGACGGCGGCGGGTGCGCAGGCGGTCCTGATGCGGTCCAGCACCGGCTCGGTGAGGTAGTGGTGGCGCAGGTCGAGCGTGGACAGATGGTTCAGGGGCTGACCGTTGAGCAGCGCCTCACCGCCGGTGTCGCTCAGCGTGCCCATCGACAGCGCCAGGGTCTCCAGCTGGGCGACGACGGGAGCGGATCCCACGGCGGCGGCGATCTCGTCCTGGATCTCGCTGTTCTGCAACCCCAGGTGGCGCAGCCGGGGGAACACACCGCCCGACAGGAGCGGCCGAATGTCCTCGACCGTGGCGTCGCCCCCGTACCACGTACTGCCGAACCACAGGTTCAGCCGCTCCAGCGCGGGCAGTTCGCTCGCGACGACCGCCCGCACCAGCGCGCCGGGCAGACCACCGGACTCGAAGCGCAGCGACTTCAGCGCCGCATGGCGCAGCGGCCGCAGCGCGAGTCCCTCCTGGCCGCAGCCGCGCACACCGAACTCCTCCAGCGACGGCAGCGCTTCGAGCACCGGAGTGATGTCGCACATCTTCAGCCAGGACACCTCACACTCCTCGCCCACCACATCGGCGAGGAAGAGCGCACGCAGGGCCGGGAATCGGTCGGCGTGGGCGACGATCAGCTCCACCACCGGCTCGAACGGCGTGTACTCGTCGTTCCACCAGGAGCCGATGACGAGGGCTCGGACCCGGGTCGTGTCCACCGACTCCAGGAACTGCTCCCACAGAGCGGCGAAGCCCGCGTTCTCGCCGTAGTCGCACACCAGCCGCCAGGCCACCGAGTCGGCGGCGGGCAGGGCGCCGGACGACGGCTCCGGGGTGTGGACCGGCAGTCCGTGAAAGCGCTCCAGATGCTCAATCCCGAGATACGTCATGGCGTTTACTCCGACACCGCGGTGTAGCGGCCCTCGACGCCCCGGTCGCCCCATGGTTCGCACTTCTCCGAGAGGTCGACCCGGACTCCGTGCGGCTCCAGGGCGGAGCGGACCCGCTCCTCCATGGCGTCGCTGAGGAAGTGGTGGTGGAGATCGAGGACTTCCAGGTGGGTCAGCGGCTGGCCTTCCAGCAGGGCGGCCGCCCCCTCGTCGCCCAGGGTCCCGTTCGACAGGTCGAGCACCCGCAGCCGGGCGACGACCGGAGCCGAGGCGATGGCACCGGCGATCTCGTTCTGGATCTCGCTGTTGCGCACGCCCAGGTGGTGCAGCCGGGGGAAACGGGTCCCGGAGAGCAGCGGAGCGAGGTCGGCGACGTCGGTGTTGCCCTCGTAGGCGGAGACCCCGAGCCAGAGGTCCAGCCGCTCCAGCGCGGGCAGTTCGCTGTCCAGCACCCCGCGCACCACCTCGACCGGCAGCCCGCCCGCCTGGATCGTCAGCGACCGCAGCCGCTCGTGCTTCGTCGGCGGGAACACCAGATCCGTACCGCCGCGCACCCCGAGCTCCGTCAGCGCGGGGAAGGCGGCCAGCAGTGCCGTCACGTCCGACTGCTCGATCCAGGTGATCTCGGCCTCCTCCGCCTCCAGATCACCGACGAACACCGCCTCCAGCGAGGTCAGCCGGTCGGCGGCGGCGATCACCAGGCTGATCGGGACCGACGACTTCTCCTCGTACGCCTCGCCCCACTGACCGATGATCAGGGCCCGGACCCCGGCCGGATCGACGGTGTCCAGGAAGTCGGCGAACTCCTCCTCCCAGGGCCGGTCCCGGTCTTCGTCGCCGCCGTACGGATCGACGGAGACGCGCCAGGCCGCGGCATCCGCGGCGGGCCGGGAGCCGCCGTCGGTCGTGTGCTGGAAGTCGACGGCCGGAAGGCCGCCGAACTCGTGCAGATGCTGCGCACCGTACATGGCCCTGAGCTCCTGATCCTGGGGACGGCTGTTGACCGCAAGGTCTATCAAGCCGCACTGACATCACCGCGACCGGGGCCCGTCCACGGCCGTCGAAGCGGGCCGTTGTCAGACCCTGCCCGTAGCGTTTTTCGCAGGGTCGGCACAGCGGGTGCCGCGACGAGGGGAGACGTCTGTGTACCGGCAGGGCGATGTACTGATCATGGAGCTGGACGAGTCGGCGGTGCCCGCCCCCTTCCTGGAGGCTCCGGGCGAACTGCGCGACGGGCGGGGGCGGCTGGTGCTCGCGCTGGGGGAGGTCACCGGACACGCGCACGCCGTGCAGGGCCCCGGCCGGCTGATCCGGGAAGCGGGACAGTTCGGCCCGATGCTGCTTCATCTCCCCGAGGGCGGCCGGGTGGTGCACGAGGAGCACGCGGTGATCCCGCTGCCCAAGGGCTGGTTCCGCGTCGTGCGCCAGCGGGAGTACGCCCCGGGCGCGGTCCGCATCGTGGCGGACTGACCGTTCCGCCGTGCCGGAGCACGCACGGACAGCCGGAGCGCACTGAGCGAGCACAGCCTTCCAGAACAGATCGAGCACAGCAGGGGACGGGGACAACCGATGCAGAACGTGAATTCCTGGCGGAGCGTGGCGGCGGCGACCGGCCGGGCGGACCGGGCGGCGGCCGAGGCCGGGGTGCGGCGCGCCTACCGCACCGCCGGGCTGGCCGAGCCGGACCGGATCATCTGGGCCGCATCGCCCCGGGCCGCCGTCGAGGCGGTGGAGAAGCTGACCGACGCCGGACGGTCGGTGCGCGAGGAGGTCCGCACCCGCCCCTGGGCGGACGAGCGCCGCCGGATGTACGACGAGCTGGGCCCGGCGGGCTGGTCGGCGCTCTGGTCCGCCACCGGAGCCCAGCTGTGGGAGACCACGGCCGCACTCGCCGAGCGGATACGGACCGGGGTCGTCGCCGACCTGGCGCCCCGGCCCCAGGACGAGGGGGCCGTCCGGCTGGTGCTCCTGGACGCGGTGCTCGGCCAGCACGACGCCGCATGGCTCGCCGCCTTCGACGGGCACGGCGACCGGCTCGCGGGCCTCGCCGAGGTGGCCCGCAACGCCGGCTGGTGGTGGCCCTACGAGAACGCCGTGGTCATCACCGAGCGGCCCGACGTCCTCCACCGCGACGAGGCGGGCCGGCTCGACCACGGGGAGGGGCCGGCACTCGCGTACGGGGACGGGTTCGCCCTGCACGCCTGGCGCGGCATGCCCGTGCCCGCCGCGTTCCTCGACGAGCTGTCCTCCCTCACCCCCGAGCGGATCCGCGCCGAGGAGAACGCGGAGCTGCGCCGGGTGATGCTGGAGTACTACGGCTACGACCGGTATCTCACCGAGTCGGGCGCCGAGCCCGTCCACCGCGACGAGACGGGCATCCTCTGGCGCATCGCCCTCGACGGCGACGAGGACGTGGCGATGGTCGAGGTGGTCAACTCCACCCCCGAGCCGGACGGCACCTACCGCACCTACTGGCTGCGCGTCCCGCCCACCACGCGAACCGCGAAGGACGGGGTGGCCTGGACGTTCGGGCTGGAGGGGGCGGCCTACGCACCGGTGCGCCAGACCTGACCCGGAGGCCGGTCAGCCTCGGCCGGGGGTCGGGCGCGATGAAGGGGCAGAGGAAGGGGCCGGGCGGTTACCCGTCGGCCGGGGCGCCCGCGACCGGCGCACCGGTCAGATCGGCGAGGTCGATGCCCAGCTCACGGGCGAGCGCCTCGTCGGTCCACCGCAGCATCGTGGTCCGGGAGAGCGGACCCGCGTACGAGGTCGTCTGCACCGCCATCCCGTCCAGCAGGGCGGTCAGCCGCCAGGCCGCCGACCGGGGATCGTCGCACCGGAACTCTCCGGCGCCGGCGCCCTCCTCGATGACCTGGGCCAGCTCCGTCTTCCACCGCTGGTCGAGGTCGCCCGCGACCTCACGCAGGGCGGGGTCGCGCAGCGAGGCGGCCCAGCCCTCGATCCACAGCCGCCACCCCTTGGCCGTTCCCGTCGGCGCGTACCACCGCACCGCCGCCCGCAGCCGGCGTACGGCGGTGGTGCGGCGGGCCAGCAGCTTGCGGAGGTGGGCGAGATCGGCCTCGGCCGCGTACGCGAACGCCGCCGCGACCAGCTTCTCCTTGGTCGAGAAGTGGTAGAGGACGAGCGCGTTGCTCACGCCCAGCACCGAGGCCACATCGGCGATCCGCACGGACGAGACCCCGCGGACCTCGATCTGCTCGACCGCGGCGCGCAGCAGCTCCTCACGGCGCTCCGCCACGTTCAACCGGACTCTTGCCACCGGGACACCCTAACGAATGGGCCAGGTCAGCGGCGGCACGGACGATGGCCGGTGACCGGCGGCGACCTGGGAAACGGACGTTCACCAGGAGGACGTAACGGGGGCTCACGGATGTGACAGGACGGGGAGGGGGACCGGAATCCTCCGGCCGGCCCGGACGTTGCATTCTGCATGACGCGAATCGAACCGGACCGGGAAGCGCTGCTCCGCCTCCTCGGTGAGCAGGACGGCGGTGTTCTGGTCACCCTGAAGCAGGACGGACGCCCCCAGCTGTCCAACGTCAATCACGCCTTCTACCCCGAGGAGCAGGTGGTCCGCGTCTCGGTCACCGAGGGCCGGGCCAAGACCCGTAACCTTCGGCGCGACCCCCGGGCGAGCTACCACGTCACGAGCGACGACCGCTGGGCGTGGACCGTCGCCGACGGAACCGCCGAGCTGACCCCGCCCGCCGAGGCCCCCGACGACGCCACCGTGGAGGCCCTGATCACGCTCTACCGGGACGTGCGGGGCGAGCACCCCGACTGGGACGACTACCGGCGGGCCATGGTCGAGGACCGCAGGGTGCTGCTCACCCTGCACATCGACCACGTCTACGGGCAGCCGCGTGGCTGACACCCCCGTCGGCCGGATCGGCTGCCCCGTTCAGCATCTTCTGGTCGCCCTGTCGTACAGGCCGACCATAATGAAACGACACCGACTCCCTCAGGAGATGTTGTGACCGGCGCTGACTACCTGCTTCCGCTCCGCACGAAATTGCGCTCGATGCGCACCGAGTCCTTCGGGGCCGATCCGGCCGGAGCGCGGATGGAGCGCATCCGCCGCTCGCCCCATTTCGTCGACGGTGCGTTCCAGAACCCGGTGGGGGCCAGGATCAGGCCCTCCGGTTCCACCGTCGAATTCGCCAAGACCTATTTCCGGAAGGAGCAGCGGGCGCTGAGGACGCCGAACGGCTCCGTGCCCGTCCACCCCACCACGCTCGCCGATCTGGCCGTACCGCCCGTCAGCGGGCTCCGGCTGACCTGGATGGGCCATTCCAGCGTGCTGGCGGAGATCGACGGCCGACGCATCCTGTTCGACCCGGTCTGGGGCGAGCGCTGTTCCCCGTTCCCGTTCGCCGGACCCAAACGGCTGCACCCCACTCCGCTGTCGCTGGCCGCGCTCGGACCCGTCGACGTCGTCGTGATCTCCCACGACCACTACGACCACCTCGACCTGCCGACGATCCGCGCCCTGGCCGGCACCGACACGGTCTTCGCCGTGCCGCTCGGTGTCGGAGCCCATCTGGAGCGCTGGGGCGTGCCCGCCGCCCGAATGCACGAGCTCAACTGGAACGAGACCGCGACGGTCGCCGGCATCAGCCTCACCGCCACCCCCGCACGCCACTTCTGCGGTCGCGGGCTGCGCAACGGGCAGCACACCCTCTGGGCGTCCTGGGTCGTCGCGGGCCCGGAGCACCGGATCTACCACAGCGGGGACACCGGCTATTTCCCCGGCTTCCGAGACATCGGCGCCGAGCACGGCCCCTTCGACGCCACCATGATCCAGATCGGCGCGTACTCGGAGTACTGGCCGGACATCCACATGACCCCCGCCGAAGGCATGCGCGCCCACCTGGACCTCCAGGGCGGCCGCCCGCACGGCGTGCTGCTCCCCATCCACTGGGGCACGTTCAACCTGGCGCCGCACGCCTGGGCGGAGCCGGGCGAGTGGACGAAGGACGCCGGTGAGGAGGCGGACCAGCCGGTGGCATTCCCCCGCCCGGGCGAGCCGTTCGAGCCGGCCGGGATCCTCCCCGTGGAGCCCTGGTGGCGGGCCCTGTCGCCCGTGCTCGCCCGCCCGTGGCGCCTCTCCGGGGAGCAGCCCGGCTCCGGCCGCGGTCCCGCACCGGCGGCTCGGGGCGACCTCGACCTCGCGGGGGAGCGCTGAGGGCGCGCAGGACGTGAGGCCTGGGGGCCGCCGCCGGTGCGACCGGCGGCGGCCCCCAGGCTCTGGGCGACTCAGCCGAGCCTGGACACCGCGTAAACCTCGATCGCGTCCCGCTGGTACTCCGCAAGCCCCGGGGCGATGGCCTCGTACGCGGCGCGCCAGTCCTCGTTCTCCACGCAGGATCGCCCGGCCGCCCGGTACTCGTCGGCGGACACGGCGTGCAGGGACGTGAGCGCCCGGTACTGAGCGTCGATCTCGGCCTGCACGGGCTCCGCGTCCGCCGGGGCGCCTTCGGCCATGTGCTCGGCCAGCCGGATCATCAGCGCCGTGCGCTCGCGCTGTCCGGCCTCGATCTCGGCCGGGGTCATGGCGGCAGCCCTGCGGCCCGCCTCCTCGGCGAGCGCCGGGAAGTCGCGCAGGTTGCCCTCGTACTGAGAGGGCTGGATGCCCTCGAACAGGTTCTCCGGTCGGTTGATGGCGGTCATGGGCGTGCCGTCCTTTCTGGACTGTTCCAGCTCGGCGATCGTGCGGGAGACGGTCCCGGCCAGTGCATCCAGCCGGTCCCGCTCGGCGAGCAGCCGTCGGAGGTGGCCCCGCAGGGCCTCCACCGTGTCGATCTGGTCGGCGAGGACTCTGCCGATCTCCGGCAGCCCGACACCCAGTTCCCGCAGCACGAGGATCTGCTGCAGCAGCAGAAGCTGGTGCTCCTCGTAGTAGCGGTGGCCGTTGGAGCCGATCCGGGCCGGCGGCAGCAGACCGATCTCGTCGTAGTGCCGCAGTGTCCGGGCGGTCACCCCCGACATGCGGGCGACCTCGGAGATCGGCCAGTCCATCGCCATTCCTTCACTCCCCTCACGAGCACTCCCTCACGAGCGCCTCACCGGGCCGGTCTCTCCGGCCCTGGTCAGGACCGTAGAAGCTGCCGCAGCGGCAACTTCAAGCCCGGATCCGCTCCGGACCGACGCCGGTCGGGCTCAGCACCCGCCCTCCTCGACGGCGATGGAGAGGCTGACCTCGACACTCGTCATTCGCGGCTCGGGTTCCGGCGGCGACACGCTCAGGCAGAACGTGGTGTCGACGTCCTCCGCCGTGACCTCGAACAGGTCGACGGCGGGATCCGCGTCCTTGTCGTAGGGGTCGTCCGCGTTTTCGACGTGCAGGCCGCCGGCAGAGGGGCCCTTGCCGCTCTTCTCCAGGGCGTCGCGGATCATGCCGTCGTAATCGCCGGTCCATGCGCCCAGCGTTTGCGGCGATGCCTCCAGGTCCCGGACGGCCACGTTCACGGCGTCGCGCAACTCGCCCTCGCTCCAGGAACTACTCGCGTGCAGGGAGTACATGAAAATGGCGGCGAACAGCAAGGATCCGATGATGAGGCCCGCCCCGACCGGATTTCTCGGGTTGTAGACATAGCGACTTGTTCCCCAGTTCGAGCGGATGAATATCGGCTCGTCGTCATGGTCCTTGCTCATGCCCGGGAGCCTAGTTGCCGCCCAAAGCGCAACGATCGCTGCCCCGTACGCGTCTCACCGAGCATGAACGATCTTCCTGAGAACCCTGACGCCTCCGTCGACTCCGACGACTCCGAGGACGCGGAGGTGCGGCCCGGGCCCCTCTGGCGGCATGCGGTGTGGGTCGTAGCCGTCACCGCCGCCGGTGTGGTGCTGGGATGGGTGGGCGCGCTCTTCCGCATCGGACCGGAGGAGTTCGGCCTGCCGCCCGCCGCTCCGGGAGCGCTCTGGCCCTATCTGCTCGCCTGGACCGCGATCGGTCTGGCCCTGGCCGCAGTCCTGCGCTTCGTGGCCGCCAAGGTGCCCGTCTACGAACCGGAGACGGCCGCCATCGGCATCGTCCTGATCGGTACGCGGCTGTCCCTCGGCTGGCGGCCGGAGCCTCTCGAAGTCGCCGGTCTCGCGGCCGCCGGACTGCTGCTCGTGGCCCTCTGGTGTGCCGTCGCCCTGCGTGGGGCGGCCGTCGTGCGGCGGACCGAGGAGGTCTCCCGCGCCCAGGGAGCCGCCTAGGACACGCCGACGCCGGGGACCGGGGCCTGGCCCGGGGTGCCGGGCACACTGGGGCAGCCCCGCATCCGCGTACGAGAAGGAGCCTCCCGTGGCACTCACCCGTGAAGAGCGCGAACAGTTCCTCGCCGAACCCCATGTCGCCGCACTGGCCGTCGCGTCGGGGAACGGTGACCGGGCCCCGCTCAGCGTGCCGATCTGGTACGAGTACGAAGCGGGCGGCGACGTCCGGATCCTCACCGGCCGCACCTCGCGCAAGGCCGAACTGATCGCGGCCGCAGGCCGGTTCACGCTCCTCGTCGACCGGCTGGAGCCGACCATCCGGTACGTCTCGGTCGAGGGGCCCGTCGTCGACACCCGCCCCGCGACGCGCGCCGACCTGGAGCACGTGTCGGCACGCTACCTCCCGGCCGAGAAGGTCGCCGGTTACGTGGACTTCGCCTGGGAGAATCACGGCGAGCAGGTCGTCATCACCCTGCGCCCCGAACGCTGGGTCAGCTCGGACCTCGGCCAGGTCTGATCCCCGGCCGCGCCGCGGGGTCGGGAAACAAGTCGTGCCGCCCCGGGGCGCGTTGGTAGGAAGGGGCGATGGACACCACCGATGCACTGGATCCCCGGGACCACGGGGACCGCTGGGATCCCCCGGGCCGCCCGGATCTCCTGGACCCCGTGGGCCGTCTGATCGCCGAGCGTGCCTGCGAGCGGCTGATCGTCGAGTTCGTCCGTCGGCTCGATCTGGGCGAACCCGGCGATGTGGCCGAGCTGTTCACACCGGACGGGGTGTGGGGGTGGGCCGAGGGGGACCGGCGGATCGCGGGCCGGGACGCCCTGCGCGCCTACTTCGCCGGCCGTCCGGCCGACCGGCTCTCGCGCCGCCTGTGCACCAACATCCTGGTGACCCTGACGTCCGCCTCGACCGCGACCGCGAGCACGTACTTCACGACGTTCCGTGTGGACGGCCATACCGGCGGCATGCTGCCGCCGCGCCTCCCCGTGCAGGTCGGGCGCTACGAGGACACCTTCCGCAAGGTCGAGGGACGGTGGCTCCTCGCCGTGCGGGAGCTCTTCCTCGACTTCGCCGGGCCGACCGAACGGCTGACCCCGGCGGACGCCCGTACCGGGGACTGACGCCAGGCCCTCCCCAGGAAGGACTCACGCCCGGTGCCCGGCAGGCGGACCTGCCGGGCACCGGGCGTCGTACGGAAAGGCGTACCGGGGGCGTCAGACCGCCGGGGCCGGGTAGGTCGGGTACTCCACGCCGGAGACGTGCTGGACGACCCGGATGACCTGGCACGAGTAGCCGAACTCGTTGTCGTACCAGAGGTAGAGGATCGCGTTGTCGCCGTCGACCTTGGTCGCGCCCGCGTCGACGATCGAGGCGTGGCGCGAGCCGATGAAGTCGCTGGAGACCGCGTCGGGTGCGCTGATGAAGTCGATCTGGCGCTTGAGCGGCGAGGCCAGCGACACGTTGCGGAGGTAGTCGAGGACCTCCTCGCGGGTGGTCTCGCGCTCCAGCCGCAGGCTGAGGATGGCGATCGAGACGTCCGGCACCGGGACGCGGATCGAGCTGCCGGTGATCGGCGCCTTCAGCTCGGGCAGCGCCTTGGCCACGGCCGACGCGGCCCCGGTCTCGGTGATGACCATGTTGAGCGCCGCCGAACGGCCACGACGGTCGGAACCGTGGTAGTTGTCCAGCAGGTTCTGGTCGTTGGTGTACGAGTGGACGGTCTCCACGTGCCCGCGCAGAACGCCGTACTCGTCCGCCATCGCCTTCAGCGGCGGGACGATCGCGTTGGTCGTGCAGGAGGCGCAGGACAGGATCTGCTCGTCCGGCTTGACCGTGTCGTGGTTCACGCCGTGCACGATGTTCGGGACGTCGCCCTTGCCCGGCGCGGTGAGCACGACCTTGGCGATGCCGGGCTGGAGGTGCTTGGAGAGGCCCTCGCGGTCCCGCCACCGGCCGGTGTTGTCGATCAGGATGGCGTCCTTGATGCCGTACGCCGTGTAGTCGACCGTCGTCGGGTCGTCCGAGTAGATCATCTGGATCTCGTTGCCATTGGCGACGATCTTGTTGTTCGCCTCGTCGACGGTGATCGTGCCCTGGAACTGGCCGTGGATCGAGTCGCGCCGCAGCAGCGAGGCACGCTTGACGATGTCCTGCCCCGAGCCCTTGCGGACGACGATGGCCCGCAGGCGCAGGCCGTTGCCCGAGCCGGCCTTCTCGATCAGCAGGCGGGCGATGAGCCGGCCGATGCGGCCGAAGCCGTAGAGCACCACGTCACGCGAGGCGCGGCGCTCGATCTTGTTCTCGCCGGTCGCCCCGGCGACGGCCTCCGCGGTGAACTCCTCGACGGAGAGTCCGCGCTCGTCGGCCCGGTAGGTGGCGGCCAGCATGCCTATGTCGATCTGGGACGGGCCGAGATCGAGCGTCGTCAGAGCCTTGAGGAAGGGCATCGTCTCGGTGACCGAGAGCTCCTCGCCCGCGATCTGCCGGGCGAAGCGGTGGGTCTTGAGGATGCTGACCACCGACTTGTTCACCAGGGAGCGGCTGTGCAGCAGGACGTTCACGTCCTGCTCGCGGTGCAGCTTCCCGATGATCGGGATCATCGACTCCGCGATCTCCTCGCGGTGCATCCAGTTGGTGAACGAGTCGTCATTGACAGTCACAAGTTTATCTTTCGAGCTAGGCGGCGCTCATATGGTAACCGGCCGCCTTCCCGTCCCTTCGGGGGGTGCCCTACCTGCGGGTAAACCTCGGGCCAAGGCTGCGCATTCGGGCGCGCGTGCGAGGTCTCATACCAGAGTGGGACGGATGGCGGGCAAGTTCGACAACTGCCCGTCGCGCATACGTCATTGACGACTACCGTGTGTGCTCGGTGATCAACGGTGGGCTCATGACGTTCGGGCCTGCCCGACCGATGACCCGCGCCTGACCGACCACCGTAGGGGCCACCGCATGGACGCCGGCACGACCGCCGATCCCCGGTGCCCCCTGTATCGAGGACGCTGATGTCTCAACTTCGCGCACCCGACGCGCGACCGGACCGCCGTGAGGGCGGGCGGCACGGCCGCCCCGGCACGCGCGGCCACTCGGCCCCGAGCAGGCCGCGCGCCGCAGGGCCTTCCCCCGACGCCCGCGTCCGCCCCCAGCTGCTGCGGACCGCGCTGCTCCCGGCCGTCGCCGCGGTGCTCAGCGGCGCCGCGGCCGTCATCTTCACCGTCCGCGCCGGAGGCGTCGGCTCCTCGCCCAGCCTCTGGGCGGCGCTCGGCGGATCGGGCGCCCTGGCGGTCGCCGCCGTCGCGGCCGCCTACCTCGGCGCCAACCGCGTGGCGGGCCAGGTGCTCGACCGGGCCCTCGCGCTCCGGCGCGCCAGCGCCCAGGGCCAGGCCGAGCTGCAACGCGTGGTGGAACAGCTCCGCAGCGGGGAACCCGTCGCCGCGCGGCGGCCCTCGCCACCCCCCACGCCCGGGGCGGACGCCTTCGACCTGCTCGGACAGGAGATGGCCCGGGCCCAGGAAGCCGCCGTCGCCGCCGTCGTCCAGGCCTCCCAGCTCTTCAGCAGCGCCGGCAACGAGCAGAAGGTCGAGGTCTTCGTCAACCTCGCGCGACGGCTGCAATCCCTCGTCCACCGGGAGATCCAGATCCTCGACGAGCTGGAGCACGAGGTCGAGGACCCCGACCTCCTCAAGGGCCTCTTCCAGGTCGACCACCTCGCCACCCGGATCCGCCGCCACGCGGAGAACCTCGCCGTCCTCGGCGGAGCCGTCTCCCGGCGCCAGTGGAGCAACCCCGTCACCATGACCGAGGTGCTCCGCTCGGCCATCGCCGAGGTCGAGCAGTACCCCCGGGTCAAGTTGGTCCCGCCGATGGACGGCACCCTGCGCGGCCACGCCGTCGCCGACGTCATCCACCTGCTGGCCGAGCTGGTCGAGAACGCCACGGTGTTCTCCGCCCCCCACACCCAGGTGCTGCTGCGCGTCCAGCAGGTCACCGCAGGGCTCGCCCTGGAGGTGGAGGACCGTGGCCTCGGGATGCCGGACCACGAGCAGAAGCGGATGAACGCCCTGCTCTCCGACCCCGACCAGGTCAACGTCGCCCATCTGCTCCAGGACGGCCGGATCGGCCTGTTCGTCGTCTCGGCCCTCGCCCGCCGCCACGGCATCGCCGTCCGCCTCCAGAGCAACATCTACGGCGGTACGCAAGCGGTGCTGGTCCTTCCGCAGTCGCTGCTCGGCGCCGATCCCGACGCGCCGCCGTCCGCCGACGCCGTGCCCGTACCGCCCCCCGGCGCCGTGCACCGGCCGCCCGTCGAGGCCGGGAGCCCCGCCGCTCCACCACAGAACGGCACCACCCGCGCCGCGGCCCGGGCCCCGGCGTCCAGGGACCAGGCATCCGCGGCCCCATCGTCGCCCCAGGCATCCACGGGCGTCGCGTCCCAGGCGCCCGGCCCCACGCCGAACGGACGCGTATCCGGCCCCGCGCCGCACGGACGTCCCGGGCCGCCCGCGGGCGAGCCCCGGCCGTCCGTG
>NZ_QWFA01000049.1 GCF_003501885.1 Streptomyces globisporus | reverse complement strand
GACCCGGGACCGGAACCGGCCGGCCCGGAGGCGGCAGACGGCCCCCCGGACCCCCTCATGAGCTCCGCCCCGGTCGTCCTCCCCCACCAGGTCCTCAAGGCCCTCCTCGGCGCCTGGGCGCTGTCCGCCTGCTCGGTTCAGGAGACCGCTGCCGTGGAGGACCACCTCACCGGGTGCGCCCCGTGCGCGGACGAGGCGCTGCGGCTGCGGGACGCGGTGGGGCTGCTGCACACCGACGGCTCCCTGGACCTCGACCCGACACTCCGCACCCGGGTGCTGGACGGCTGCTTCGGCCGCCGCCCGGCCCGGATCCCGGTGCCGGAGTGGGCCGCCCCGTACGACGCCGAGACCGCCCGGCTCGACGCGCTGCTCCGCGACATCGGGGACTCCGAATGGCACGCCCCGGTGCGGCTCCAGTGGTTCGAGGAGGAGCGCCAGGTCAGCCGCCGGACCACGGTCGCCGGGGTGATCGGGCATCTGACGGCCGTCGACGGGCTGCTGTCGGCCGCGCTCGGGCTCGACGACCCGCTCGACGGCGGCAAGGCTCCGCTGGACCCCACCGAGCGGACCGAAACGTACTGGTCGGCGACGCGCCGGCCGCCCACCCGGGCCGTCCGTGAGCCCTGGCGGGCCCAGACCCACGAGCTGATCCGTACGGCCTCGTTCGCCGGACGGAACGTCGCCGAGACGTCCGTCTCCTACGGCGCCTTCGCCCTGCCGCTCCAGGACGCCGCCCTGGACCGGGCGTTCGAGTGCTGGGTGCACGGCGGGGACATCGCCGACGCCGTCGACTACCCCTACCCGGCCCCGTCCGCCGCCCATCTGCACCGGATGATCGACCTGGCGGCCCGGATGCTTCCGGCCGCCCTCGCGGGCCGCCGCAGCGCCGGGCTGGCGGGACCGGCGAAGGACCTCGTCACGGCCGGCGCGCCGGGCCGCTCGCTCCATCTGGAGATCGAGGGCCACGGCGGAGGCGACTGGTACATCGCGCTGGACTCCCCGGCCGCCGTCGGCGCGCCCGAGCGCGCGGTGGCGCAGGTCGCGCTGGACGGGGTCGAGTTCTGCCGGCTCGTCGCGGGCCACATCTCACCGGTGGAAGCGGCGGCGGGCCAGGAGGGCGACCGCGAGGCCATCCGCGACGTGCTGTTCGCGGCCGCGTCACTCAGCCGCCTCTGACACCGGCCCCGGCGCCCCGGCCCGGCTCCGGACGGCCCCCGCGGAGCCGCTACGCGAAGATCACCGTACGGCGGCCGTTGAGCAGGATGCGCCGCTCCGCGTGCCACTTCACCGCACGCGCCAGCGCCTGGCACTCCACGTCCCGGCCGATGGCGACCAGCTGGTCGGGGGTGACGTCGTGGCCGACGCGCTCGACCTCCTGCTCGATGATCGGGCCCTCGTCGAGGTCGGCGGTGACGTAGTGCGCGGTCGCGCCGATCAGCTTCACGCCCCGGGCGTGCGCCTGGTGGTAGGGCTTGGCGCCCTTGAAGCTCGGCAGGAACGAGTGGTGGATGTTGATGATCCGGCCGCTGAGCTGCTTGCACAGGTCGTCTGAGAGGACCTGCATGTAGCGGGCCAGGACGACCAGCTCGACGTTCTCCTCGCGGACCAGCTCCAGCAGCGCCGCCTCCGCCTCCGGCTTGTTGTCCTTGGTCACCGGGAGGTGCCGGAAGGGGATGCCGTACGAGGCGACCAGCTCGGCGAAGTCCGTGTGGTTGGAGACGACGGCGGCGATCTCGACCGGCAGCGCGCCCGTACGGGAACGGAACAGCAGGTCGTTGAGACAGTGGCCGAACTTGCTGACCATCAGCACGATCCGCATCTTCTCGTCCGACCGGTGGATCTGCCACTCCATCCGGAAGGCCTCGCCGATCGCGGCGAAGCTGGCGCGCAGCTTGTCCACGGTCACCGTGGCGTCCGCCGAGAAGTGGACGCGCATGAAGAACAGACCCGTGTCGTGGTCCCCGAACTGCTGGCTGTCCTCGATGTTGCAGCCGGTCATGAAGAGATAGCTCGACACGGCGTGCACGATGCCCTGTTTGTCGGGGCAGGAGAGCGTGAGGACGTACTGCTCGGTCGCGGCGGCGTCCGGGATGGCGGCGGAGGCGGGCTGTGGCGCGGTCATCCTTGTAGCGTGCCACACCCGGCCGGTACTAGGCGGCCCTGGTCATGATGCGGATGGCATCCAGCGAGCGGGGCGGTATGTCCGGATCCTCCGCGTCGTTGGTGGCGAGCATCACATGGGCCTCGCGGGCCGCGTGGACGGCCTCGGGCCAGCCGTGGTGCTCCAGATAGGCGGAGACGGGGGCGTCCGCGCCGACCTGGTGCATGATCCGCAGCACCCGCAGGGCGGCGGCGTCGACGGCGGCGGCCTCGGCGGAGTCCCTGAATATGGTGCCGACGTACTTCTCGGCGGACCAGTTGTCGAGCCAGGTGTCCTCGACCAGGCGGTACACGGCGTCGGTGACGTCCCCGTACCCTTCCCGGCCGGCGAGCCAGCACTCGTGGTGGAAGACGGGGTCGGAGAGCATGTGCAGCGCCGAGCGCACGTTGGTGCGCCAGCGCCACCACGGCATGTCAGTGAGCGGCATGCCGCCCATGGTGGAGGAGCGACGGCCGCGACGGGAAGAGTTCTCCGAACCTTGCTGCACGGTGCTCGATCGTACGTTCCTTCACCGCACCTCCGCACCGGCCCCCGCAATTCACCTGGACGTCACCGAGCGTTGAGCACGGCACACCGCGCCGTTACCCCGGGCCCGGAAGGGTCCCTTTCCATGACCGGACGGCGACGCCCCACCCTTCCCCGCCCCTTCCCGGGCGTCATCAGCGCGGCAGCGGCGGGGGCGGTCCTGCTGTCCGGCTGCGGCGGGCTCCCTGGGGCCACGGGGGGATCCAGGGAGCCCGTCACCGTGATGACCTGGGCCCCCGACCGGTCCGAGGACATCAACGCGGTGAAGATGGCCGGGGTGCCCGCGATGGCGCAGACGTACGCCCGCTGGGTCAACGACACCGGGGGCATCGACGGGCGCGAGCTGCGGGTGATCGTCTGCGACGAGGGCGACACCACGATCGGCGCCGAGCGGTGCGCGCGGGAGGCCGTCGGCAAGAAGGTGGCCGCCGTCGTCGGTTCGTACAGCAGCCACGGGCAGAGCTTCATGCCCGCGCTGGAGGCGGGCGGCGTCCCGTACATCGGCGGTTACGGCGCCTCCACCGAGGAGTTCAGCAGCTATCTCTCCTACCCGGTCAACGGCGGACAGTCCGCCCTGTTGGCAGGCCACGGACGGCAGTTGGGCGGCAGCTGCACCCGGGTCTCGCTGGTGCGGCCCGACTCGATCGGCGGCGACGGCATGCCGCCTCTCCTCAACAACGGGCTGATGGCCGCGGACCGGCCCGCCTCCACCGACATCCTGGCCCCGCTGGACGCCACGTCCTACGACGAGCAGGCCGCGCAGGCACTGGAGCGGTCCGACGGCGGCTGTGTGACGGCGGTCCTCGGCGCCCGTACGGAGACGTTCTTCGACTCCTTCCGCCGGCTGGAGCCGGACGGCGAGCAGGTCACAATCTCCTCCGTGCTGGGCAGCGTCAGCCAGCCGCTCATCAACCGCACGGGCGGCCGGAACAGCCCCTTCGAGGGCGCCTACGTCACCGGCTGGTACCCGGACGCGAAGAACGCGCGCTGGCAGCAGATGCGCGACGTGATCGAGAAGTACGCCTTCGGGGACAACCGCATCGACCCGGACGACACCGCCGTACAGACGACGTGGATCGCGTACACCGCGCTGCGGGCGGCCGTCCGGGCGATCGACGACGAGGACGTCACCCCGAGCCGGGTCGTGGCCGCGCTCAACGGGGGCGTCGAGGTCGACACCGGCGGCCTGACCCCGACGCTCCGCTGGCGCTCCAAGGACCTCGTCGGCGCGTCGGGCTACCCGCGCATCGTCAACACGAAGGTGACGTTCCAGGTGGTCCGCGAGGGCCGCCTCACCGCCCAGAAGAAGGGCTTCGTGGACGTCACGGACGCCCTCACGGACCCCCCGCGCAGCTAGGGCCTGTCGGGGGCCCCGTCTCAGAGCTCGGTGGGCGTGTGCTTGGTCAGGCCGTACTTGACCGCGATCGCGTTCCAGAGGGTGGACGCCTCGCGCTTGGCCTGGGTGGCCACCCCGCTCTGGTTGTTCGCCTTGGCCGTCTCGTTCGTCGACCGGGCCTGGCCGCCCTTGCAGACGGACTTGTTCTTCTTGGCCTGCCGCGCCCAGGTGGCGTAGTGGTCGTCGGCCGCCGCCGAGGCCTTCCACGCCCGGTTCAGCGCGGCCGTCAGCTTCCCGTTCTGCGGGAGCTTGTCCACGGTCAGGCCGTCGAGCCGGGTCACCAGGTCGCGGCGCTGCTGGGCGGCGCCCCTGAGGTCGGCGTCCGCCCGGTCCAGGTCCTTGCAGGACTTGATCTTCTCGACCGCGCTGATCACCGCGGCCCGGCTGTTGTTGCTGTCGGCCAGCAGCTTGTCCAGCGCCTCGGCCTGGGGCTTCGCCGGGTCGGCCGCCGCCTTGGCGGTGGGCTCCGCCTCGGCCGGTGAACTCTGCGCGGCGACCGGCTGCTTGTCGTTTTTGCCGGAGTCGTCGCCGCCGCTCATCAGCGCGCCCGCGCCGAGTCCGATGACCGCGCAGCCGACGACGACCGCGGCGATCAGCGGAATGTGCGCGGACCGCCGGCGCGGGGCCTCGCCGCTCTGCTGCGGAACCGGCCCGTCCTCCTCCGCGCGGCCCTGGAAGCCCTGGAGGCCCGACCGGTGGCCGCCGGGCCCCTGCGGCGGCAACGCGCCGCCCTGGGAGGGCTGCTGGGGCCCGTAGCCCTGCTGCTGGTACGGGGCCGGGGGCTGCTGCCCCGCGTCGAACTGCGGCATCTGCTGCGTGGCGCCCGCCGGTTCCTCGCTGCGGAACAGGTTGTCGAACTCCGCGGGCGGCTGCCGGTCCCCCGGCGCGCCCGGCCTGATCCCGTACGGGGCTCCGCCCGGCACCGGGGGTATGTACTGGGTCGCGTCCGCGTCCCCGCCGCCCGGCTGCGGCCCGACGGGTCCGGGGCCGCCCGGGACGGGGGCGATGTACTGCGTGGCGTCCGCGTCCCCGCCCGGCGCACCCGGCCCGGCCTCCGGCGGCAGCGGCTGCGCGTACGGGAGCGGCTGGGGCGGGGGCTGGCGCTGGTGCTGCTGGTCGTGCTGGGGCTGGTACTGCGGCTGGTACGCCCCGGGCTGCTGCGGCTGCTGATACGAGCCGGGCTGCTGGTACGCCCCCGGCTGCTGGTACGACTCCGGGCCCGGCGCCTGCTGCGCGGGCGGCAGGGGCTGCGCCTGCGGGTAGCCGTAGCCCCCCTGCGCCTGCTGGTCCGGCTGCGGCGCCCCGGCGGACTGCGGCCCCCAGGCCTGCCCCCACGGCTCACCGCCCGCGGGAGCGCCCTGCCCGCCCTGTCCGGCCGGGGGCGCCCCCGGGGTCCAGGGGGCTCCGCCGTCGGCGGGCAGCACGACACCCTCGTGCGCGGGTCGTGCGGCGGGGAGCTGATGCTCGCCGCCCTGTCCGCCCTGTCCGCTCTGCGTCACCGGGACTCCTACGTGTGAACCTACGGAATCGTCGGCTCACGCTATCGGGTGGTCGCCCGCCTCCGCCAAGCGCGTGGTGCCCCTCACCACCCCTTCACAGGGTGGGTAACATCCCGCGGCCCGACGACGCTGTTATGGGGCCTGACCGCCGCGCAGGGCTCCCGGGCGGCCCGGACCGCCCCGGACGACCACCTCTTCCTCACGCCGCCTGGAGCTCCAGCCGCTCGCCGAACTCCCGCACCGCGGGCTCCTCCCCGAAGGGCGTCAGCCGCTGCTGGAGGTCGTCGAGATACTCGGCGCCCCGGCTGGAGCGCACCGTCGACAGCAGCTCCATCGCCCGGGTCCCCGTGTGGCAGGCCCGCTCCACCTCCCGCTGCTGCACCTGCGCCGAGGCCAGCAGCACCAGCGCGATGCCCCGACGCCGGGCCCGGGTCTCCGGCAGCGCGGCCAGCGCCTCCTTGGCCCGCCGGGCCGCCTCGTGCGGCTGCCCCAGATCCCGGTGGCAGTGGGCCAGTTCGTCCGCGAGGTAGCCGGTGTCGAAGTGCCGGATCCAGACCGGGTCGTCGCCGGTGTCCGGATCGGCCTGCTCCAGGGCGGCGACGGCACGCCCCGCCACCGCGTGGCAGGTCCGGGCGTCCCCGAGGAGCGCGTGGCCCCGGGCCTCCGCCGCGTAGAACATGGCCTGGGCGCGGGGGGTGACCTGCCCCCGGGCCCCTTCCTGGGCGGCGCGGGCTAGTTGGGCGATCTCGCGCGGGTTGCCGAGCTGGGCGGCGAGATGGCTCATCGAGGCGGCCAGCACGTAGCCGCCGTACGCCCGGTCGCCCGCCGCCTGCGCGAGCCGCAGCGCCTGGATGTAGTAGCGCTGGGCCAGGCCGGGCTGGCCGGTGTCGACCGCCATGTAGCCACCGAGCTCGGTGAGCCGGGCCACCGCCGAGAACAGCTCGCGCCCCACCTGTTCGCGGTACGCCCCCGAAAGCAGCCCGGAGACCACGCTGTTGAGGTAGTGCACGAGGACCGGCCGGACATGGCCGCTGCCGAACCGGTGGTCGAGGTCGGTGAGCGCGGTGGTCATCGCCCGCACCGCCTCCACGTCGGACATCCCGACCCGGGCCCCCGCCGTCCGCTCGACCTGGGCGTCCGGGCCCGAGATCAGCCAGTCCCGGCTGGGCTCGACGAGCGCGGACGCGGCGACCGACGACCCGGTGAGCAGATCCCGGCGGCCCACGTCGCCGCGCCACAGCTCGCAGACCTGCTCGACGGCCCCGGCGACGGTCGGCGCGTACTGGAGGCCGACGCCCGAGGAGAGGTTCTTGCCGTTGGCCATGCCGATCTCGTCGATCGTGACCGTACGGCCCAGCTTGCGGCCCAGCGCCTCGGCGATGATCCCCGGAGCCCGGCCCCGGGGCTGCTGTCCCCGCAGCCAACGGGCCACGGAGGTCTTGTCGTAGCGCAGATCGAGCCCCCGCTCGGCCCCGACCATGTTCACCCGGCGCGCGAGGCCCGCGTTGGAGCAGGCCGCCTCCTGGATGAGTGTCTGGAGCCGTTCGTTGGGCTGGCGGGCTACGAGAGGCCTTGCAGCCATATGTCCCCCTGAAACATCGGTTATGTGCAGTGATCGGTGAAAGGGATCACTGCCCGGCACATACACAAGAAATGCGCATATTCCATCGGCATTCGGTACGGACATGGCGCGTCGCACCGTCACGGCGGGCCGGGTGCGGTCCTGGGCGGCGGTCCTCGAGGTGGTTACCCTCCCTTCGGTGCGACGCCTCACGCGCGCCCCCGCCCATGCACCGATGCGCCCCGCGTGCAGGATCGATGCGCCGGGCCCCGGTTCAGGGGAGGCCGTAACCCCAGGTGACGACGGAAGTTGTGCTGGGCGTGGAAAAGCCCATCGGAGTCACGGAAGCCGCACAGGTCCCCCAGCAGCGGAGCGAGCTGCTGCTCGACGCCGCGGTGCGGTATGCGGAAGAGCGTCACTGGGACGTGTTCCCCGGCACCTGGCTGGAGGCGGTGGGCGGCGGGGAGCGGTGCTCCTGCGGCGACGCCGGCTGCGCCCTGCCCGGGGCCCACGCGGACCGGCCGGACTGGGCGGGCCAGGCGACCGGCAGCGGTGCCGCGGCCCGGCGCATGTGGTCCCGGCAGCCCCGCGCCTCGGTGCTGCTGCCGACCGGGCGGGCCTTCGACGCGCTGGAGGTCCCCGAGGCGGCGGGCTTCCTGGCGCTGGCCCGGATGGAGCGGATGGACCTGACGCTCGGCCCGGTCACCTGCACGCCCGACCGCCGGATGCTGTTCTTCGTGCTGCCGGGCGGCGCCGCCAAGGCCGCCGAGCTGGTGCGGGCGCTGGGCTGGAACGCCGAGGCGATCGATCTGACCGGCCGCGGCGAGGGCCACTACATCGCCGCCCCGCCCACCCGGGTCGGCGGCCGGGGCGGTGTGCAGTGGGCCTGCGGTCCCACCAACGCCAACCGCTGGCTGCCCGATGTGGACGAGCTGATCAGCCCGCTGGCGTACGCCTGCGCCCGGGAGGCGGCCGCCGCCCGCGCCCGGGCCTCGTAGGACGCCGGGGCCTTTCGTAGGGTGTCCTCACCACGTGGGGATATCGAAAGGCTGTGCCATGCCGGACCAGGCAGATGCACGTACGAGGACAGGCGCGACGACGGACGCGGTGACGGGCGGGTCGCACGAGGTGCGGCCCGCCGTCCGTGTGCAGGGGCTGTGGAAGCGGTTCGGGGAACAGGTCGCCGTCGCGGGGATCGATCTGGAGCTGCCCGCGGGCAAGTTCATCGGCCTGGTGGGGCCCAACGGGGCGGGCAAGACGACGACGCTCTCGATGGTCACCGGGCTGCTGCGGCCCGATATGGGGAAGATCGAGGTCGCGGGCCACGACGTGTGGACGGACCCGGTCGAGGTGAAGTCCCGGATCGGGGTGCTGCCGGAGGGGCTGCGGCTGTTCGAGCGGCTGTCCGGCCGTGAACTGCTCGCGTACAACGGCCGGTTGCGCGGGCTGCCGGGCGACGAGGTGGACAAGCGGGCCACGCAGCTGCTGGACGTGCTGGATCTCGCCGGCTCGCAGCACAAGCTGGTCGTCGACTATTCGACCGGCATGCGGAAGAAGATCGGCCTCGCGGCCGCCCTGCTCCACAACCCCGAAGTGCTTTTCCTGGACGAGCCGTTCGAGGGCGTCGACCCGGTGTCGGCGCAGACCATCCGGGGAGTGCTGGAGCGCTACACCCGGTCCGGGGCGACCGTGGTCTTCTCCAGCCATGTGATGGAGCTGGTCGAGTCGCTGTGCGACTGGGTCGCCGTGATGGCGGCGGGCCGGATCAAGGCGCAGGGCACGTTGGCCGAGGTGCGCGGCGACGCGCCCTCGCTGCAGAACGCCTTCCTCGAACTGGTCGGCGCGGGCGGCCGGGACAACGGGGACTCCCTCGACTGGCTGGGCGGCTCCCGATGAGCGTGCTGGACGCCCCGGTCTCCGCGGCCGCCCCGGTCGCGCCGACGACGGGCCTGACCCCGGTCTTCGTCCGCCTCAAGCTGGCCCTGCTGCGCAACGGACTGCGGCAGTCGACCGGGCGGAAGGCGGCGTTCATCGCCTCCCTCGTCGTCAGCCTGCTGCTCGCCGCGGGCCAGGTGCTCGGCCTGGTCCTGCTGCGCGGCAACGAGCACGCGGGCACCGTCGTGGTGCTGCTCACGGGGGTGGTGGCGCTCGGCTGGGCGGTGCTGCCGCTGTTCTTCCCGAGCGGTGACGACACGCTCGACCCGACCCGGCTGGTGATGCTGCCGCTGCGGCCCGAGCCGCTGATCCGGGCCCTGCTGGTGTCCTCGATGATCGGCATCGGCCCGCTGTTCACCCTGTGCCTGGTGGTCGGCTCGGCGATCGCCCTGGCGCACGGGGCGGCGGGCGTGGTGTTCGGGGTGCTCGCGGTACCGCTGACGATGCTGCTGTGCGTGGCGCTGTCGAGGGCGGTGGCCACGGCCAACGTACGGCTGCTGAACTCCCGCAAGGGCCGCGACCTCGCGGTGCTCAGCGGGCTGGTGATCGCGGTGGGCATCCAGTTCGTCAACTTCGGCGCGCAGCGGCTCGGCCAGGCGGGCGGGCTCTCCGCGCTGGACCCGGCGGCGAGCGTGGTGCGCTGGCTGCCCGGCGCCTCCGCGGTGGCGTCGGTGGACGCGGCGTCGGACGGGGCGTACGGGGTCGCCGTCGCCCAGCTCCTGATCACGGTCGGCGCCCTGGTGGCGCTGATGTGGATGTGGCAGCGGAGCCTGGTGAAGCTGATGACCGCGCCGGACGGTTCGACGCTGGCGGCTGCGGAGCCGACCCGGGAGAAGGCGTCCGGCCGGGGCGGCCTTTCTGCGCTGCTGCCGGAGGGCCGTACGGCGACGGTGATGCAGCGCAGCCTGCGGTATGTGGCCCGGGACCCGAAGACCAAGGCGGCCTGGGTGACGGCGCTGGCGGTCGGCGCGATCGTGCCGCTGCTCAACGCCCTCCAGGGCACCGGCTCGGTCTACTTCGCGTGCTTCGCCGCCGGGATGCTCGGCATGCAGATGTACAACCAGTTCGGCCAGGACACCTCGGCGTTCTGGATGGTGGCGCTGACGATCTCCTCGCCCCGGGACGCGTACGTCGAACTGCGGGCGCGGGCGCTGGTCCTGCTGCTGCTCACCCTGCCGTTCACGCTGCTGGTGTGCGGGGTGACGGCGGCGATGATCGGTGACTGGCGGTCGCTGCCGGGGGCGCTCGGGCTGTCCTTCGCGCTGCTGGGCTCGATGCTGGCGACGGGGGCGGTGGCCTCGGCGCTGTTCCCGTACTCGATTCCGCAGGAGGGCGCGTTCAAGAACGTGGTGCCGGGGCAGGGCGGTCTTGCCTGGATCTCGATCTTCGGCGGCATGCTGGCCGCCGCGCTGCTGTCCGCGCCGGTGATCGTGCCGGTGATCTGGATGCATGTCACGGACCATCACGACGCGCTGTGGCTGATGGTGCCGGGCGGGCTCGTGTACGGGGCGTTGATCGGGTGGGCGGGGCTGCGGATCGCGGCCGGGCGCACGGCGAACCGGCTGCCGGAGATCCTGGCGGCGGTCAGCAAGGGCTGAGCCGCCGCCCTCGGGAAGGGGTGCGCGCCGGGGGCTACTGCGAGACGGGTTCGCGGTTGTCCTCGGCGAGCTGTTCCAGGAACGGCTCCACCGCGGCCCGCCAGCCCTCGGGCTGGTCGTAGTGGACGAGGTGGCCGGCGTCGGCCACCTCCGCGTACTGGCCGCGGGGCAGGACCCGGACCATCTCCTGGGCCTCGGCGCGGCCCAGCTCCCCGTCGAGGCCGCGCAGCACCAGTGCGGGGCACCGGACCTGCGCCAGCTCCTCCCAGTGGGCGTCGAAGACCCAGGTGGCGCGGGAACGCAGCATCTGGCGGCGGGAGAAGACGGGGCGCCAGCCGTCCTCGCCCTCGGCCATCACCTCGGCGTAGAACTCGCCCCGGGCGGGGCTCGGCCGCTCCACCCAGGGGTCGTCCTCGCCGAACCACTTCCGGACGTCGGCGAGGGTGGCGAAGGGCAGCGGCCAGGCGTCGAACCAGTCGCTCCACTCGCGCTGGGAGGCGGCCCCGAGGGCGGAGGCCCGCATGTCGCAGATGACGACGGCGCGGACGAGGTCGGGGCGCTTGGCGGCGAGCTGCCAGCCGGTGAGCGCTCCCATGGCGTGGCCGACGACGGTGACCGGGCCGAGTTCGAGCTGTTCGATCGCGGCCTCGGCGTCGGAGACGTAGGCGTCGCGGGTGTACGGGCCGTCGGCGGGCTTGTCGCTGCGGCCGTGGCCGCGCTGGTCGAGGCCGACCGCGCGGTGCCGTTCGGCGAGCCAACGGGCGGTCGGGGCCCAGTGCGAGGCCCGGCCCATCAGCCCGTGCAGCAGTAAGACCCCGGGAGCGCCGGCCGCTTCCGCGCGCTCCTTGGGCGGGTCGGCGAACTCCCATGCCGCGAGGCGTACGCCGTCGGTTCCGGTTACGTCGATGCGCCGCACCATAGTCCTGGCACCCCCTTCTGGTCCTCGATCACCGTGTGGTCGCGCCGCCAGGCTATCGAACTCATATTCGAAAACAGGGTTCCGCCACCCAACACCCCACGTTCGAGTGACACCGGTCAAGGATTGATGCCGACCGGCCTGGGGAGATCTTCAGCGGGAGGCGGGCCGCTCGGGGACAGGGGCTCGCGGGAACTGACCTTGAGAGCTCGGGGCTCCGGGTCAGCACAGGGGAGGAACGGCCCCGGCGTCTTCGGACGCCGGGGCCGCCCCGTGTCCGGGGGCGACCGTCGGCGGTCTCGACAACGATGGCAACCGCGCGGTGCGCGTGATGCTGCGACGGGCGCATTCCCTGCTCCCTCCCCGACCGTGCCGACCCGAGCCGGCCGACACCCCCAGGTCCTCTGCCTGGCATCAGCCTGGCATGTGACGCGTCCGGGCGCTGCCGTTCCGGACGGAAATCGGCGACCGCACATCACGGTTGTGTTGCCGCGCGACAACAGTGCCGCCATCGGGCGGCGGCGCGGTCAGCGCTTGGCGACGAACACGTGCGAGGCGACCTCGGTGTCCAGCTCGGCCGCCTCCCCGCTGGAGCCGACCAGCACCCCGCCGGGCGACTCGGTGACGCTCACGACGGACCCGGGCTGCACCCCGGCCCTGCGCAGCGTGTACATCAGCTGGGCGTCGGTCTGGATCGGCTCCCCGATCCGCCGCACCACCACGGTCTTGCCCTCGGCGCCCGGGTCCAGCTCGGCCAGGCTCACCATGGAGGCGTCCAGGAACGACTCGGCCTCGGCCTTCTCGCCCAGCTCCTCCAGGCCCGGGATGGGGTTCCCGTACGGCGACTCCGTCGGGTGGCGCAGCAGCTCCAGCACCCGCCGTTCCACCGCCTCGCTCATCACGTGCTCCCAGCGACAGGCCTCGGCGTGGACCTGCTCCCACTCCAGGCCGATCACGTCCACGAGCAGACACTCGGCGAGCCGGTGCTTGCGCATGACGCGGGTGGCGAGGCGGCGGCCCTCCTCGGTCAGCTCCAGGTGGCGGTCCCCCGCGACCTGGACCAGCCCGTCGCGCTCCATGCGGGCCACCGTCTGGCTGACGGTCGGACCGCTCTGGTCCAACCGTTCAGCGATCCGGGCGCGCATGGGGACCACGCCTTCCTCTTCCAGTTCGAGGATGGTGCGGAGATACATCTCCGTGGTGTCGATCAGTCCGGACATACGTGCCCCTCGATGCTGTGACTAGAAAACGTCGTGCGATGGCCCTGCACCAATTCTGACGCATAGCGCCGACAACCGTGCCGCCCCTGTGGAAGACCGGTGGAAGAGGGTGCGGGCGCGGGCGCCGGGCGGTATTGACAGTCCACTGGTCCAGACCGCAACGTGATCGGCGGCACAGGCATTCCCGGGCCGCCGAACGCCCGCACCCCACCCCGTCGAAAGGGCTCTCCCCCATGAGCGACAGCAAGCTGGCCGGTCAGTTCTTCGATGCGGCGATCGGCCTGCTGACGCGGGTGCGGGACGAGGAGGCGGAGAGCATCGCCGCCGCGGGCGCGGCCGTCGCGGACACCGTCGAGTCGGGCGGCCGGCTCTTCGCGTTCGGCGCGGGCCACTCCTCGCTGGCCGCCCAGGACGTCGTCTACCGCGCGGGCGGCCTCGCCCTGATGAACCTGCTCACCGTGCCCGGCGTGGTCGGTGTGGACGTCATGCCCGCCCCGCTCGGCTCGGCGCTGGAGCGGGTCGACGGGCTCGCCTCGGCCGTCCTGGACTCCAGCCCCGCCACCGCCGGGGACCTCCTGGTGATCGTCTCGCTGTCCGGGCGGAACGCCCTGCCGGTCGAGATGGCGCAGAACGCCCGCGCCCTCGGGCTGACGGTCATCGGCGTCACCTCGGTCGCGTACGCGGAGAACACCCGCTCCCGGCACGCCTCGGGCGGCTTCCTGCGGGACCACTGCGACATCGTCCTGGACAGCAAGATCGCGATCGGCGACGCGGAGCTGACGGTGCCCGGCGTCGAGGCCCCCTTCGCCCCCGCCTCGACCGTGGTGACCAGCGCGATCATGCAGTCGATGCTGGCGGCCGCCGTGGAGCGGCTGGTGGCCCGGGGTGTGGAGCCGCCGATGCTGCGCTCGGGGAACGTGGACGGCGGCCACGAGTGGAACGGCCGGGTGATGACGGAGAACCGGGACCGGATCTTCTACCGCCACTGAGCGAGCACCTCCGGTGGCCCCGGCTGCCGTCACCGAGCCCGGGCCACCGGGCGTCGTGCGGGCACGACGCGCGCCCCGGCCTCCGGGGCGCGCGTCGGCAGGGTGACCCGGGCCGTCAGCCCGCCGCCCGGGTTGGCCCGCGCGGCGACGTCCCCGCCGTGCGCCCGCGCGACCGACGCCACGATGGAGAGCCCGAGGCCCGCGCCCTCGCCGGGTGCGTGGCGGCGGGCCCGCGCCCGGCGGAACGGTTCGAACAGCAGCGGCACGGTCGCCGGGTCCACCCGGGGCCCGGTGTTGGCGACCTCCAGGCCGCCCGGGCCGACCCGGACGGTCACGGTGCCGCCGGGGTGGTTGTGGCGCAGCGCGTTGGCGACCAGGTTGTGCACGAGGTGGTCGAGGAGGACCGCGTCGCCCTCGACCGTCACCGGCCGGGCCGCCACCTCGACGGTGATGTCCCGCTCCGCCGCCTCGGCGGCCAGCGCCCCGGTGATCGTGGTGACGGTCTCGTCCAGGGCGACCCGCTCCCGCCGCCGCAGCCCCTCGTCGGAGACCGCGAGGAGCAGCAGCCCCTCGATGAGCCGCTCGCTGTTGTCCGCGGTGTCGATGAGCTTGTCCCGGATCCAGGCGACCTTCTCGGGCGGCGGGTCGTCGGCGAGCCCGATCTCGGCGGCGGCCCGCTGCACCGCGAGCGGGGTGCGCAGTTCGTGGGCGGCGTTGGCGGCGACCAGCTGCTGGATCCGGTCGAGCATCCCGTCGAAGGTGTCGGCCAGCTCCTTCAGCTCGCCGGGCGGGGCCTTCAGCGCGATCCGTTCGTGCAGGTTGGAGCCGGAGAGCCGGCGGGCGCGGGCGGTGATGACGCCGACCGGCCGCAGCACCCGGCCCGCCATCCACCAGGCGAGCGCGACGGAGAGCGCGGAGTAGACCGCGAGGGAGACCCCGGAGACCGTCAGCAGCTGGCTGAGGGCCGCGTCGCCCGCCGCGGTGCCGACCTTCTGCGCGACCGCGTACTGCCCGGGTTCGATGACGGCGGTCTGCGCCCAGTCCGAGGTGGGCAGGGCGGGGGCGGCCGTCCCCGCGTCCAGCCGGGCGGTGGGGACGGCCGGGGCGACGGCGGTGACGATCCCGGCGTACACGTTCTCGCTGACCAGCAGGTAGACGATGGCCAGGAGCAGGACGCCGGCCATGACCAGCAGTCCGCCGTACAGCGCGGCGAGACGGGTGCGCTCACTGTTCACGGAGTGCCGCTCCCGGTCGCGGGGCCGTCTTCGGGGGCCGGCCCGGTACCGCCGTCCCCGATGCGGTATCCGGCTCCGGGCACGGTCTCGATCACGGGTGGCGCCCCCAGTTTCGTACGGAGTTTGGAGAGGGTGACGCGGACCGCGTTGGTCCGGTAGCTGGTGTCCGCCTCCCACACCTCCTCGATCAGGTCCTCGCCGCTGACGACCGCGCCCTCGGCGCGCAGCAGGGTCTCCAGCACGGCGAACTCCTTGCGGGACAGCGAGAGGAAGCGGCCGTCGCGGCAGACCTGGCGGCGGGCGGTGTCGAGCGTCAGCCCGGCCCGCTCCAGGACGGGCGGCAGGGCGGGGCGGGCGCGGCGGCCGAGGGCAAGGACCCGGGCGAGGAGTTCGTCGTACGCGAACGGCTTGGTCAGGTAGTCGTCGGCGCCGAGCCCGAGGCCGGCCACCCGGTCCCGTACGGTCCCCGCGGCCGTGAGCATCAGGATCCGGGTCAGCAGGCGCAGGGCGACCACGCGGCGGCACACCTCGTCGCCGTGCAGCCCCGGCAGATCGCGGTCGAGGATCATCACGTCGTACGCGCCGAACCGCAGCCGCTCCAGCGCCGCCCGGCCGTCGGGCGCGATGTCCACGGCGACGGCGTCACGGCGCAGCCCCTCGGCGATCATCTCCGCCAGGAATTCCTCGTCCTCCACCACCAGCACGCGCATGGGCCCTGTGTACCCGAAAGCGATGTTTCGCCGGTGTAAGCATCGGCGCTGAGAGAAACGAAACAGCGTCCTCGCGCACGCTCGGGCCGACGTACCCGACCTGCCGGCAACCGACGAGGAGCCCCCATGAACCAGACCCTTTCCGGCCGGACCGCCGCGCGCTCACGCGGGCGGTCCCTCGCCGCGGCCTGTGCGCTGGTCGCCGCCCTCGCCCTGACGGCCACCGCGTGCTCGGGCGACGGCGGCGGGACGAAGGGCGGCGGATCGCCGTCGGCGTCCGACGGCAGGAAGACGAAGGAGGACCAGGCGCTGGAGCACCGTAAGTGTCTCCGGGAACAGGGCCTGGACATCCCCGAGCCGAAGCCGGGCGAGAACGGCATGGGCGTGACCATCGACGGCGGCTCGATGGGCAAGGAGAAGATGGAAAAGGCGTTCAAGGCCTGCGAGGACAAGGCGGTCGGCGGCGGGCCCAAGGAGCTGACGCAGGCGGAGAAGGACAAGATGGTCGCCTACGCCCGGTGCATGCGCCGGAACGGCTTCGACATGCCCGACCCGAAGTTCGACGGCGGGGCGATGCAGGCGGCTCCCGCGCTGAGGTCGAAGGACATGAAGAAGTTCGAGAAGGCCAACAAGGCGTGCGAAAGCGTCGGCCGATGAAGCGGGGACGGGCCGTGACGGCGGCGGTGGCGGTGGCCGTGCTCGCGGTGACGGCCGGCTCGGTCGCCCTCACCCAGTTCGGCGGCGAGCAGGAGGCCGGCGCGGCGAAGAACGCCGGGCTGCCCCCGGCCACCGCCACGGTCGAGCGCGGGGACCTGCGCGACAGCGCCCAGGCCGACGGGACGCTCGGCTACGACAAGGAGCGCAAGGTCAACGCGGGCGCGGCAGGCACGGTCACGTGGACGCCGCGCACCGGCTCGACCGTGGAGCGGAACGAGCGGCTGTACGAGATCGACGGGCGTCCGGTCCGGCTGATGTACGGCTCCGGGCCCATGTACCGGACGCTGAAGCCCGGCGACAAGGGCCGGGACGTGGAGCAACTGGAGCGCAATCTCGCGGAGCTGGGCTACACGGGCTTCACCCCGGACCAGGAGTACACCGAGCTGACGGCGGCGGCCGTCAAGCGCTGGCAGAAGTCCCACGACGCGCGGCAGACCGGGAAGGTCGGGCCGGGGGACGTCACGTTCGCCCCGGGGAAGGTCCGGATCAAGAGCGTCGGGGCGGGCGTGGGCGAGCAGGCCCAGCCGGGCGCCCCGGTCCTGGTCACGACCGGCTCCGAGCGCATCGTCACCTTCGAACTCGATGTGGCGGAGAGCCAGTTGGCGAAGACGGGCACGAAGGTGAGCGTGGAGCTGCCGGACGGCACGACCGCGCCCGGGAAGGTCTCGTCGGTGGGCCGGACCGCGAAGCCCGGCGACGACCCGCAGGACGACAGCCCCAAGGTCACGCTGACCGTCTCCTTCGACGACCCGGACGAGGTCGGCGGCTTCGACCAGTCGCCGGTGACGGTGAACCTGACGGGCGAGACCCGCGAGGGCGTCCTGACCGTGCCGGTGAACGCGCTGCTCGCGCTGCCCGGCGGCGGCTTCGGCCTCCAGGTCGTCCAGGGCGGGAAGACCCGTGAGGTGAAGGTCGAGCCGGGCATGTTCGCGGAGGGCCGGGTCGAGGTGTCCGGCGGCGGTCTGCGCGAGGGCATGAAGGTCGGGGTGCCGAAGATATGAGCACCGGCACCGCCGTGGGCCCGGCGCCCCACCCCCGTACGGTCGTCGCCCTCACCGGCGTCACCAAGGAGTACCCCGGCCCGGTCGCCGCGCTGCGCGGGGTGGACCTCACCGTGGAGGAGGGCGAACTCCTCGGCATCGTGGGCCCGTCGGGCTCCGGCAAGTCCACGCTGCTGCACATCATCGGCACGCTGGACCGCCCCACCGCGGGCTCCGTCCACATCGCGGGCCACGAGGTGGCGGCGCTCTCCGACCGCCGGCTCTCCGCGCTGCGGGCCCAGCACGTGGGCTTCGTCTTCCAGGCGTTCCACCTGGTGCCGGGCGTCAGCGCCCGCGACAACGTGGCGGAGGGCCTGCTCTACTCGGGCCTCTCCCGCTCGGTGCGCCGTCGCCGGGCGGCCGACGCGCTGGCCCGGGTCGGCCTCGCGGACCGCCTCGACCACAAGCCGCATCAGCTGTCCGGCGGCCAGAAGCAGCGCGTCGCCATCGCCCGGGCGGTGGTGGGCGAGCCCGCGCTGCTGCTGGCGGACGAGCCGACCGGGGCGCTCGATTCGGCGTCGGGGGCGGCGGTGATGGAACTGCTGCGCGACCTGAACCGGGAGGGGGCCACGATCGCCGTGATCACTCACGACACGGAGATCGCGGCGCAGTTGCCGCGCGAGGTGCGGATCCGGGACGGCCAGGTGGTCGCGGACGTGACCCACGGGACGGCCGCGACGACGGGAGCGGCGCTGTGAACGGGGAGCGCGGCCGAGGTGGGGGGCGGGGTCGGGGAAAGCTGAAGGCGGCCCGGCTGAGCCCCCGGGACGTAGCTCATGTCGGCTCGTCCGGACTGCGCAGCCGCCCGATGCGGGTGGTGCTCTCGGCCCTGGGCATCGCCATCGGCATCGCCACGATGATCTCGGTGGTCGGCATCTCCGCCTCCAGTCAGGCACAACTGCTGCGCGAGCTGGACAAGTTGGGCACGAATCTGCTCGTCGCCTCGCCCGGCGAGTCGATGTTCGCCGGGGAGGAGGTGAAGCTGCCGGAGGAGTCGGTCGGGATGGTGGGCCGAATCAAGGGCGTCCAGGACGTGGGCGCGACGGCCGATCTGAACGCGACCGTACGCCGCACCGACAAGGTCGACGAGGACGACACCGGCGGGATCGCGGTGAAGGCGACGACGGCCGACCTGCTGCGCGTCCTGCGCGGCGAGGTGGGCAGCGGCAGCTGGCTGAACGCGGCGACCGGGCGCTACCCCTCGGTCGTGCTCGGCCATGTGGCGGCAGAGCGCCTGGGCATCACGGAGCCGGGCCGCCAAGTGTGGCTGGGCGACCGCTACTTCACGGTCGTCGGCATCCTCGCCCCGCTCCCCCTTGCCCCGGAGATCGAACGTTCCGCCCTGGTCGGCTGGGAGGGCGCGAAGCGCCTGCTGGACTTCGACGGCCACCCGACATCGGTGTACGAGCGCTCGGCGGACGCGGCGGTCGAGGACGTACGCACGGTGATGGCGGCGACGGTCGACCCGCAGAACCCGCAGAACGTGAAGGTCACCGACCCGTCGTCGGCGCTCCGCGCGAAGGCGGCGACCGAGGGGGCGTTCAGCAGTCTGCTGCTGGGCCTGGGCGGTATCGCCCTGCTGGTCGGCGGGGTCGGGGTGGCCAACACCATGATCATCTCCGTCCTGGAGCGGCGGTACGAGATCGGCCTGCGCCGCTCGCTGGGCGCGACGCGGGGCCAGATCCGGATCCAGTTCGTCACGGAGTCGCTGATGCTGTCGGGCCTGGGCGGCCTGGCGGGCGTGGCGCTGGGCGCGGCGGCGACGGGGGTGTACGCGCAGTCCGGCGGGCTGCCGTGGGTGGTCCCGCTGTGGGCGGTCGGCGGCGGCTTCGGCGCGACGCTGGTGATCGGCACGGTGGCGGGCCTGTACCCGGCGGTCCGGGCGTCCCGGCTGTCCCCGACGCTGGCGCTGCACGCGGCGTAGGGGGCGGGGCGGGACGTCCGCCGCGCGGGCGCGGCCGGGCGGCGGGCCGGGCTCGCGAGGACGCGCGGCCGGGCGGTGCCCCTAGGTGTTGCCCGTCGCCCGGGTCACCTGCGCCAGGTCCACCGCTCCCGCGACCCGGGCCGCGACCGTCTCCGCGTACGCCGCGTCGGTACGTTCGAAGGCGGCCCGGTTCGCGGCGCGGAGGAACGTCAGCACGCCCAGCGTCCGGCCCCGGCTCCGGAGCACCGCGCAGAGCGCGTGCGCCGCGTCCCGGGGCCAGCGGCGTTCGGTGGCCCAGGCTGCCGCACCGGCCTCACCGGCCCCCGCGCTCGTACGCACGGTGCCGGTGCGCTCGACGGACTGGAGGGCCGGGTGGCCGGAGGCGTACCGGGCGGGGACGGAGCCCCCGGCGACCAGCAGGCACGGGCCGGGCGCGTCGAACGGTGTGGCGGCCGTACGGACCAGGCGCTCGCCCGCCACCAGATCGACCAGGACGTGGTCGGCGAACCCGGCGAGCGCGAAGTCCAGCAGGGTGGTGGCCGCCTCCATCGGGTCCTCGCACTCGCAGGCCGTGCGGGCGGCCCGGTGCAGCTGGCTCGTCCGGAACCGCAGCCGGTCGGCCTCCTGCTCGGCGAGCTTGGCGGCGGTGATGTCCTGGAACAGCCACCCCACCCCGAGCGGAACCGGTTCCTCCGTCAGCGGCGAGGCGAGCCGCAGGAATCCGCTGCGCCAGCACCGCCGCCGCTCGCCCTCGGCCGTCCGCAGCGTCACCCACAGCTCGGCCGGGGCGCTCGGGGCCCCTTCGGCGAGCACATGGTGCAGGGCGGCCTCCAGCTCCTCGACGCCCTGGACGACCAGCTCGCCGAGCGGGCGGCCGAGGAGGGAGGTGCGGCTCCCGCCGAGCGCGCGGGAGGCGTGCGCGTTGACGACGGTGGGGCGCAGGTCGACGTCGACGAGGACCACGCCCCAGGACGCGTCCTCCAGCAGCGCCTCGCTCAGGGCGATGGCCCGCTCCAGGTCGATCTGGGCGTGCACCTCGCTGAACGCGCAGTAGACCCCGGCCGGCTTCCCGTCGGCGCCGCGCACCCCGGCGGACTGGGTCCGCACCAGCACCCGGCCGCCGTCCTTGCGCAGCAGCGCGAACTCGTGCACCTGCCGCCCCGGCGCGTCCATGGCCGACATCAGCCGGGCCCGCACCTCGTCGGCGTCGGCCCGCCGCACCGCCCAGCCCGCGAAACCGCTGCGTCCGACGGCCTCGTCCGCCGACCAGCCGAGGACGCGTTCGGCCTCGCGGTTCCAGTGGGTGACCGTGCCGGCCGCGTCGAACGCGCAGAGCGCCGCGTCCATGCCGTCGAGCAGCGCCGCCAGCAGCTCGGACCCGTCGGGCGCCCCGGGGATCGTGTCCGCGCCGGCCCGGCCCCGGGGATCGGTGGAGCACCCCGCCGGCCCGCCGCCGGAGTCCTCGTCCGGTCCGATCTCGTCGGTGGTCCCACTGCTCCAGGAAGCAGCCACTCCGCACCCCCCGCAGAACGTGTCGGCCGTTGTCCCACGCGTCACCGCGTGTATCGCTGCACGTCAGACCATTCAACTCGAACGTGACCCAGCACACATCCACTTCGCCCAAATCTTCTGGCCCGGTCCGGCGAATAAATCGCTTGAACCGCGATCCGGGGCGCTCGTAGGCTGTGGAGCACACAGGAAAGGAGGTGTTCCGGAAGTGATTTCTCTTCGGACTCGTGAGGTGGCTGCGGGCTGACGCCCGTCGTCGCACTCTTTCTGCAGTGCAGGCCGGTCGCCGGCCAATCCCAAGCAGTCACCGACCCGCAGGCTCGCCGGTAAGTCCGGCCGGCTCCTCTGTGCACGGAGGAACCAGAGCCTGCGGGTTTCTGCGTTGTACGGGTGTGCCGGGTGACGGCCTCACGGGCAGAGCCGCTCCACCCGCCACGCGGCCCCGGACGTCCCGTCGCCCGCCCTGACGTACCGCAGCCGGTCGTGCAGCCGGTTCGCGTGCCCCTGCCAGAACTCGATCGTCTCGGGCACCACCCGGAAGCCGCCCCAGTGCGGCGGGGCCGGGACCTTCTCGCCCTCGGGGTAGCGGGCGGCCAGTTCCTCGTACCGGGCGATCAGCTCCTCGCGGGAGCCGACGACGGTGGACTGGGCGCTGGCCCAGGCGCCGAGCTGGGAGCCGTGCGGGCGGGTGCGGAAGTAGCCGACGGTCTCCTCGCGGGAGGTACGGGAGGCGGTGCCGGTGACGATGACCTGGCGGGCCATCGGGTGCCAGGGGAAGAGCAGGGAGACATGCGGGTTCGCGGTCAGCTCGCGGCCCTTGCGGGAGTCGTAGTTGGTGAAGAAGACGAAGCCCCGGTCGTCGTACTGCTTGAGCAGCACCGTGCGCGAGGACGGTCGGCCGTCCGGGTCGGCGGTGGAGACGATCATCGCGTTGGGCTCGTGCAGCACGCCGCCGACGGCGACCTGCCGGAACCAGCGGGCGAACTGCTCCATCGGATCGGCGGCGAGGTCGCGCTCGACGAAGTCCTCCGAGCGGTACTGCTCGCGCATGGCCGCGGGATCGGTGGTGGAATCGTCCGGGAGGGGTCCCGTGGAACCTTCTGGTGTGGGCACGGGGCCCATCCTGCCGCAGGGGCCGAGTGTGCCCGGCGCCGAGGGGCCGTAACCACGCCCCGTCGAAAGGGGGGCCTGTGCCGGATGTCACGCTTCCCCGCATCGGAGGAACCCGCCAATATCTTGGGGCAGGCCGCTGTGGCTTCCGCACAGCCCAGCACGCCGCGCACCGCACGCCGCCCGCCGAACTGAGGGAGCCGCCTGATGTCCGACTTCGTACCCGGTCTTGAGGGAGTCGTCGCGTTCGAAACGGAGATCGCCGAACCGGACAAGGAAGGCGGTTCGCTCCGTTACCGCGGGGTCGACATCGAGGATCTGGTCGGTCACGTCTCCTTCGGGAATGTGTGGGGCCTGCTGGTGGACGGGGCGTTCAACCCCGGCCTGCCGCCCGCCGAGCCCTTCCCGATCCCCGTGCACTCGGGTGACATCCGGGTCGACGTCCAGTCCGCGCTGGCGATGCTCGCCCCGGTCTGGGGCCTGAAGCCGCTGCTGGACATCGACGAGGCGACCGCCCGGGACGACCTGGCGCGGGCCGCGGTGATGGCCCTGTCGTACGTCGCCCAGTCGGCGCGCGGCCAGGGCCTCCCGATGGTGCCGCAGAGCGAGATCGACAAGGCGCACTCGGTCGTCGAGCGCTTCATGATCCGCTGGCGCGGGGAGCCGGACCCGAAGCACGTGAAGGCGGTCGACGCGTACTGGACGTCGGCGGCGGAGCACGGCATGAACGCCTCCACGTTCACGGCCCGGGTCATCGCCTCGACGGGCGCGGACGTCGCCGCCGCCCTGTCCGGCGCGGTGGGCGCGATGTCGGGCCCGCTGCACGGCGGCGCCCCGTCCCGGGTCCTCGGCATGATCGAGGAGATCGAGCGCACGGGCGACGCGACCGCGTACGTGAAGCAGGCCCTGGACCGGGGCGAGCGCCTGATGGGCTTCGGCCACCGCGTCTACCGCGCCGAGGACCCGCGCGCCCGTGTCCTGCGCCGCACGGCCCGCGAACTGGCCGCCCCGCGCTTCGAGGTGGCGGAGGCGCTGGAGAAGGCGGCCCTGGAGGAGCTGCACAACCGCCGCCCGGACCGGGTCCTGGCGACGAACGTGGAGTTCTGGGCGGCGATCGTGCTGGACTTCGCGGAGGTCCCGGCGCACATGTTCACGTCGATGTTCACGTGCGCCCGCACGGCCGGCTGGTCGGCGCACATCCTGGAGCAGAAGCGCACGGGCCGCCTGGTGCGCCCGTCGGCGACGTACGTGGGCCCGGGCACGCGGAACCCGCGCGAGATCAGCGGGTACGAGGACATCGTCGCGGGCTGAGCCGGGGGCCGGGGGTGTTCCCGGGGCGGTGAACGTGCCGGTGCGGGGTAGACGTACCGGCACGTTTTCGGCGCATTCCCGGCACGAGGAGGCAGACCATGAGCACGCCCCGCCCGTCCCTGACCCTGTCCAGCACGGTTCTCGACGCTCCGGACGCGGCGGAACTGGCGGACTTCTACCGCCGCCTCCTGGGGTGGGAGACCGTGCAGGAGGAGCCCGGCTGGGTGAAGCTCCTCCCACCCGGCGGCGGCTCGGGACTGGGCTTCCAGACGGAGGAGGCGTACGTGCCCCCGGTCTGGCCCGCCTCCCCCGGCGACCAGCTGATGATGCTGCACCTGGACTTCGAGGTGACGGACCTGGAGACGGCCGTGGCCCACGCGGTCGCGGAGGGCGCCACACCGGCGGACTTCCAGCCGCAGCACGACGTACGGGTGATGTTCGACCCGGTGGGCCACCCGTTCTGCCTGTTCGTGACCGACCAGGTGCCGGGCGAGCCCCCGGCGGTCAGCCCCGAGTGGGTGGCGGAGCAGACCCGGGAGATCGCCGAGCAGGACCGGCTGACGATCCAGGACGCGGTGGCCCCGGAGCCGCCGGACCCGGCCGCCCCGGCACGGCAGGCGGAGCCCGACACCTCGTCGTAGCCCGGGGCCCGCCCCCGGCACGACGGCGCCGGAAGCGTCGGCGGCCCGGTTCAGATCTTCCCGCTCACGAGGACCGTGCGGTGGCCGTCCAGCCGGCGGTCGAACTCCGCGAGGAAGGCCGGGGTGAGGTCGGGCCACCCCCAGAAGGTGAAGCCGAGAGCGCCGAAGGCGAAGCAGTGCCCCATTCCGCTCCAGTCGACGAGCGGGGACGACGCGTCGCAGTGCGCACACCGCACGAGGGCCTCGGCTCCCGCCTCCCAGTCCTCGATGGCCTCGGAGAAGGGGGCCCAGCCGCCGGGTATCTCCTGCCAGGCTTCGTCGTGGAACTCTGTCTCCCGCTCGCAGCGCGGACATCGGGCCGAGGACGGATCGGCCCACTGCCCGGCGTCGAACACGGTCCGGGTGACGTCGACATGGAGCGCCCCGCCCTGCCAGGGCTCGCTCCAGCCGCTGCTGTCGACGACCTCCCGGATGCGCGGCCCCGGCGGATACCCCGGGCCTCTGCCGAGCACGGGCTCGGTGCGGTCGGGTCCGATGACGCCCTCGGCCACGAGCCAGGCGACGACCCGTGCGGCCAGCGGGGCGGCGTCCGCCTCGGTGACATCGCGGTCGACGACGGTCTGGAAGTAATCCCCCACGGCTCCCCCTCCGGCCCTTCCGGCGCTTCGGTTCCGACGATCTCCACTCTGCCACCCGTCTCTGACAGTCCAGGCGGGTTCAGGCGGGCCGGCCCCGGCGGACGGCGATGACGTTGTCGGTCACGGTGGCCGTCTCGCCGCCGGGCCCGGTGGCGGTCCGCTCGGGCGCGTGGCAGCGCTCGGTGTGCCATCCGTCGCCGAGCCGCAGGGACGCGAGGACGTCGTCGGGGCCGGGGAACCGTACGTCCTCGTGGCCGTCCCGCCAGGACCAGGGGGCGAGCGAGGCGTGCTCGACCAGGACGAGGAGGCCGCCGAGGGCGACGGCTTCGGCGGCGCGTCGGAGGACCTGCTCGCGGGGGATCTCCACAGGGGTGTGGAAGTAGCCGGCGGTGACCAGGTCGAAGGCCCCGTCGGGGAAGGACCGGGCGAGGTCGTGCCGGCTCGGGTGGACGCGGTCGGCCAGCCCGGCCCCGGCAGCCCCGGCGGCGACGCGGTCCAGGGCGGTCGCCGAAACGTCGACGGCGGTGACGTCCCAGCCGAGCGAGGCGAGCCAGAGGGCGTCGCCGCCGTGCCCGCAGCCGAGGTCGAGCGCACGGCCGCCGCCGACGCCCGGCCCGGGGGCCAGGGCGGTGACGACCTCGACGAGGACGGCGTTGGGCCGGGTGCCCCACTGCGGGTCGACACCGGCGTAGTGGTTCTCCCAGAACGCGGCGGAGTCGGTGGCACGTGTGGTGTCGCTGCTCATGGCTGATCCCTCTCGTTTCGATGCTCCTTGAGGAGGAAGGTGCGCCGCGGCCTGCCACCCTTGCAAGCCTCCATGCCGTTTCGGCAACCTGACGGGTATGGCAGCCACGAAAGACACAGCGGGGCCCACGCCCGAGGGCGGCAAGGACGGCGTCCTGGCGGCGGTGGGCCCCCGCCTGCGCGAACTGCGACGCCGGCACGGCATGACGCTGGCCGAACTGGCGGAGCGGACCGGTATCAACGAGAGCACCCTGTCCCGTCTGGAGGGCGGCACGCGCAAGCCGACGCTGGAAATGCTGCTGCCGCTGGCGGAGGTCCACGCGGTCCCGCTGGACGAACTGGTGGGCGCGCCCCGCACCGGGGATCCGCGCATCCACCTCCGCCCGGTGACGCGGGACGGCCTCACGTACGTACCGTTGAGCCGCCCGGGAGGGGTCCAGGCCCACAAACTGCTGATCCGCCCGAGCCCGGCGGGCACGGAGCCGGCCCTGCGGACCCACGAGGGCTTCGAGTGGCTGTACGTGCTGGCTGGCCGGCTCCGCCTGATCCTGGGCGAGCGAACGCTCGTCCTGAAGCCCGGCGAGGCGGCCGAGTTCGACACGCATGTCCCGCACTGGCTCGGCCCCGACGACGACCGCACCGTGGAACTGCTCGTCCTCTTCGGCCACCAGGGCGAACGGGCCCATCTGAGGGCCCGCCAGGAGCCTTTGCGAGGATCGGCGGATGGGACGACCTGAGGCAGCATCCGTGAGCCATTCCCCCTCGACCTGGCGACAGCCGTGCCCCGCACCGGCTTCGGCCGAACGCAGCACCCTGACGAAAGCGGTCGCGGACCGCATACGGGGCCGGGGGCCGGGCCGACTGCTGGTCGGCATCGACGGCTTCACGGCAGCGGGGAAGACGAGCTTCGGCCACGAACTCGCCGCGCACATAGCCGAGTCGGGCCGCCCGGTGCTCCGGGCCACGCTGGACGACTTCAAGAACCCGTGGAAGGACCGACACCTGTACGACCGGGAGTCGGGCGAGGGCTACTACCGCAACGCGTACGACTACGCCTCGGCCAAGCGCCTCCTCCTCGATCCCGTCCGCACTCCGGAGAGGACGTCCTGCGCCCTGTGCTCCATGGACCCGCTGACTCAACGGAACCACGCGGCCGAGACGACCCCGCTCGCCCCTGACTCGGTCCTGATCGTGGACGGCGTCTTCGCGTTCCGGCCCGAGATCGACGCGTACTGGGACTTCCGTATCTGGATGGACGTGGACGCCGAACTCTCCGTACGCCGCGGCGCGGAACGCGACCAGGACTGGGCGGGCTCGGACGCGGAGGCGATCCACCGAAACCGGTACCTGGTGGCGGAGCGTCTCTACCTCGACGAGGTGGACCCCCTGCCGAGGATGGACGCGGTGGTGGACAACACGGACTTCGCGCGGCCGCGCTTGATGTCCGCGAAGGGGAAGGGAGCGCTGTGACCTACGCAGCAGAGGTGTCGGAGGCCCGCATCGACGAGGCGGGCAACATCCTGGTCGCTCCTCCTGACGCACAGGGCTCCGACGCGATCAGGGACTTCTTCGGGTCAACGATCACGCCGGAGGAACTCGCCTCCGTCCCGCCCGACCTCACGCGGAGGACCGTCTACGTATGCGGCGACCTGTCCGCCATATCCGACGAGCAACTGCGCTCCGCTGCACGGGTATTCGCGATCCGGGAGCTTTCGCACGGTGACGGCGAGGGCTCCGGCCGCCCGTGGACGGTCGTCGGCCTCGGCCGCGTCCCCCTGCGGGTGCACGGGGCCGGTGTGTACTACCGCCGCTTCTTCGACCTCGACGCCGACCACTTCGGACGGATCAGCTCGGAGCATGTGTTCCAGTCCCTGACGGAGTCCACGAAGCCGGGAACGTCCCATCGCAGCGGGATCTATCTGACGCCCGTCACCCAGGACGGCGACGAACGGCACTTCCGGCTGCTCCGGTGCTCCACGAATCTCTCGGGCCCGACCGAGACGTTCCGCCCGACCGACACGAGCGTGGTCGAAGAGCTGAACCGCGAGGCCGACACCGTCTTCCGGGGCCACGCTCCGCTGAACCACGTCCTCGCCCAGATCTACCGCAACACCCGCGCCACGGCCGAGCGCAAGCAGGCCAAGGCGAAGATCTCGGCCCACGCCGACAAGACCAAGGACATGCCGGCCAACGGCATCATGGCCTTCTGCACCTTCTACGACGGGCTCGACCATCTGCGGCCGATGCCCGAGGACGCATTCGACTACGGGGTGAAGGGGTCCAGCGGCCTCACGCGACTCCACTTCCGCCTCAAGGAGACGGCCGAAGAACAGGGCACAGCGGATGCCCTTCCCCAGCACTTCAGCATCACCCTCCACCCCGGCTCGGTCTTCTTCATGCCGCTGTCCACCAACCGCCTGTACACGCACGAAATCCGGCCCTCGGGGCTGAACGCCGAACTGCTCCCGACCCGCCTGGGTTACGTGGTGCGCTGTTCGAGCACCGAGGCCGTGCACAAGGACGGACAGACCTTCCTCAAAGTGGCCGGAGACTCGGTGAAGCTGGAGCCGCCCACGCAGGAGGGCATGGAGGACCTGCGCAGGCTGTACGCCGAGGAGAACAGGACGTCGTCCTTCATCGACTACGGCAACGATTTCCGCTTCAGCATGAACTCGGGAGACTACGTTGCCCCCTCCCTCTAGGACCTCGGGGATCCCCGACGAAATCCTGACCTGCACCGTCCCGACCGAGGAGAACCTCTTCGCGGAACTGTCGGCGTCGGCCCTGCTCGAGGACGCGGGAAAGGGCCGCCGGGGCGCTGTGCTCACCGGGGTCGACGCGACGGGCGCCGTGCCTCTCGTACGTACGACCACGCGGTACAGCACCCCGGCGCAGCGTTTCCGCCCGGTGCACGAGCGCCTGGCCCGGCGGATCCAGGAAAGCGCGGGACTCCCGACCGGCTTCAACAACGCCCTGTTCGAGAGCTGCACGAACGCCTACCGGACCATGGGCGCCCACTCCGACCAGGCCCTGGATCTGGCCGACGACTCGTACATCGCCGTCTTCTCCTGCTATCGGAACCCGGAGGCCGGCCCACCGAGGAAGCTGATCTTCGCGTCGAAGGACGCGGACGGGGAGAAGTTCGAGGTCCCTCTCACGCACAACAGCGTGGTGGCTTTCTCGGTCGCTTCGAACCGCCGTTTGAGACACAAGATCGTCCTGGCCTCGCCCGGTGAGGCAGAGGAGAACGAATGGCTGGGGCTGACGTTCCGAACGTCGAAGACGTCGGTCCGGTTTCGGGACGGCCACGCCTGCCTCCCGGAGGGCGCCCGGCTCGCCCTGGCCGACGATGAGCAGCGGAGCGAGTTCTACCGGCTGCGGCGCCGCGAGAACCGGGAAACGGATTTCGCCTATCCCCCGCTGACGTACACGATCAGCGAGAGCGACCTGATGCGGCCGGTCTGACCTGCCGGATATTCGGATGCCCCACCGACCGGACCCGCGTTAGGGTTGCCGTATGAACGTCACCGGCCGAAGCACCACCACCGCGACCGCGCGAGCGACCAGCTCGCCGGTTGCCGCCGCCTGACTTCCTCTTCCCCCGGCGACCGGAAACGGTCCGTCGGTAGTGCCGCGGAGCCTCTGGCCCCGGCCGGGTGACTGAACGGTTCCGTTCTCCGGTGCCTCCCCCGCTGCCACGCGAAGGAGCCACCCTCATGCGTACGGACCAACTCATCAGGACGTTCGTCGAGTACTACGAAGAACGCGGCCACCGCCGGATCACCGGCTCGACCCTGCTGCCGCCCCCCGGCGACCCCGTACTCTTCACGACCTCCGGCATGCACCCGCTCACCCCGTACCTGGAAGGCCGGCCTCATCCGCTGGGGAAGCGCCTGGTCAACGTGCAGCGCTGTCTGCGCACCACGGACCTGGACGAGGTCGGGGACGCCACGCACCTGACGGTCTTCGAGATGCTGGGCACCTGGTCGCTCGGCGACTACGGGGGCCCGCGCAGCCTCGACTGGGGGTACGGGCTGCTCACCGAGGGCCTGGGCATCGACCCCGGCCTGCTGCACGCCACGGTCCACGCCGGCGACGACCGGACAGGGACAGGGCCGGACACCGATTCCCTCGAACTGTGGCAGGGCCTCGGCGTCCCCGTGGAGCTCACGGTGGAGGACAACTGGTGGCCGAAGAGCGTGGACGACGACGGGGGCGACGGCCCCGTCGGTCCGTGCGGCCCCGACTCGGAGATCTTCCTCTGGAGCGGCGACGGCCCGCCGCAGTCGACGCCCACCCGCGACGACCGCTGGGTGGAGGTGTGGAACCACGTGACGATGACCCACCGCCGACACGGAGACGGCTCCCTGGTGCCGCTCCCGCAGCGCAACGTCGACACCGGCCTCGGCCTGGAGCGCCTGGCCGCCCTGCTCCAGGGCAAGCCGTCCGTCTTCGCCTGCGACGTATTCGACCCGTGGCGCCGCCTCGTACCGCCCCTGTGGCCCCTGGAGGAGCCCGAACTCCGCCTGGTCAGCGACCATCTGCGCTCGGCCGTCGTGGTGCTCGGCGACGGCGTGCGCCCGTCCAACACGAGCCGGGGCTACGTGCTGCGCCGCCTGGTCCGCCGGGTGCTCACGGTGCTGTGGCGGCAGGACGCCTCACGCAGTCTCGGGGACCTGCCGGAGGACCTGGTCCGGCACACCCTGGACCACTTCCGCCAGGACGTCAGCCCGGCCGAGGTACTCCGGATCCTGCTCGACGAGGAGCGCCGATTCGCCCGCCTCCTGGAACGCGGCCGCAGCGTACTCGCCCGCCCCCGCTTCCAGGGCCCGCTGACGGAGGAGGACTTCCACTACCTCCACGACACGCATGGACTGCCGCGCGACCTGGTGACGAGCCTGCGCCGGGAGTGAGGCGGAATGCACATCGCGCCCACCCGTGATGAGCTGCCCCGCCGGGAAGCTCATCACGGTGCTGGGCGTACTCACCGGCTCAACGCGAGCAGTTCGCCGATCGCCGACACAGGCCGACCCACTGGTAGCGCCACAGGTTGCTCGGCTCGTCGGTCCCCTTGCTCTCGTTGACGTAGAGCGTGCCGTCGTGCGCGACCGCGCCCTGGGCCGGCGGCGAGCTGAGCGCCGAGGGCCGGGCCGCGCTCAAGACGGCCACCGGCGCCGAGGACCTCTGCTTCGAGCGCGGCGCGGGCCGCCTCTGGTCGGCTTCCGAACACTGGGAAGGCGCCGTGAACGCGAAGCCGGCCGAGGAGGGCAAGCCGGAGGGGTGCCTCACCGGACCCACCAGTGCCCATACCTGTCAGCGCGTCCTCTACGCACACAAGCTGAGCTGGGTGAACTCCCAGCCGTAGGCGCCGGCTGCCGGAAGATCACACACACGAACGGCCCCGGGGGAGCACATGCTCCGCCGGGGCCGTTCCCTTCCCGTGCGGCTCCGAACGAGTGGACTTGGCGGGACGCGGCAGGAACGCGGCGCGTGGTCCGGTGGCCGGATGGTGTCGTTGCCGTCCGCGCCCCGCCCCTCCCCTCCCCCGGATGGCGGCACGGGCTTTCCAGGCGGGGGA
>NZ_QWFA01000048.1 GCF_003501885.1 Streptomyces globisporus | reverse complement strand
CTCTCAGCCCGCCCCACCGCCACCCGCGGACGGCGACGCCCCCGAACCGGACCCCGGCCCCGCCAGGGGCCCCTGCACGGGCCCGCCGTAGTACCCCGAATACCCCGACCAGTCCGGCTCCACATCCCGCGGCCCGAACGCCGCCGTCAGCAGCAGATGGATCCCCATCGCCGCGAACGGCCAGGCCAACACCGCCACCCACACCGTATGCAGCTCCAGCGGAGCGTCGAACGTCACGCCCTGCCCCGCCTCCCGGGCCCGCCCCACCACGTCCGACGACGGACCCAGCCAGATACCGACCCGCCAGGCGATCAGCGAGGCGAGCAGCGCGCCCAGCGCCAGGCCGACGACCACGAGGACGCCCCCGCGACGCAGCCGCCAGAAGACGAGGGCCGCCGAGAGCACGCCGAAGCCGATGGCCAGCAGGACGAACGTGCCGTCCGCCCCGATCGCCTCCTCGCCCTCGCTGTTCTTGAGGAAGACCGCCGTGTCGTCGGAGACCAGCGGAACGCGCGGCGCGAGCCACAGCCACAGCAGCCCGAGGGCGATGCCCGAGACCGCGACGAGGACGGCGACGACAGCGGCCTGACGGAGCTCCGTGGCCGTGTCCGGGTCGTCCGGCGCCCCCCGGGAGGGCACGAGGTGGGAGCCCGAGGGCGGGGCCTGCCAGGGATCGTGGGGGCCGGGCTGGTGAGGCGGCGTCAGAGGTGCGGTCACCGTGCCATCGTGCCAGGCCACCCTGTGCGGCGCCTCACCGGATACCGCACCCGTGCTCGACGGCCCCGGGGCGCTACCGTACGGCGGCCCGCCGGTACGCCCATGTCGCCACGGCCAGCGAGAGCACCCCGACCGCCGCGCAGATCGCGAGGAAGAAAGCGATGATCCCCCAGTCCGGGCGGGCGTCGAAGGACCGGGCAAGCGCCTCGACCCCGTACGTCGACGGCAACAGGTCGCGCGCCCACCCCACCGGCTGCGGCAGCCGCTCGGCCGGCAGCACCCCGAGGAGCAGGGCCGCGGACATCCCCAACTGGCCCAGCAGGGTCGCCAGCTCCGGGCGCGGGGCGAGCAGCCCGAGGGCCGCGCCGAGCCCGGCCAGGGCGGCCCCGGAGAGCGGGACGACGGCGACCAGGACCCACAGGTGCGTCATCGGCAGCTGGAACAACACGCTGCCGGTGATCGCGGTGAAGACCGTGCCGGGCACGGTGAACGAGGCGTACGCGGCGGCCACCCCGAGCACCACCGCGGCGGGCGGCACGGGCAGCGTGGCGTAGTGGTCGAGTCCGCCGCTCGCCCGCAGCTGCCCGAAGTACTGGGCGAGCAGATTGAGCGCGACGAACGCGACGACCAGGACGCTGGATCCCGCGACCACGGCGCGGGCCTCCGCGCCCCCGTCCACGACACCCCGCATCAGGATCATGATCCCGACGGACTGGAAGGTCGCCACGAAGAGCAGCGGGATCCGGGCGACGCGCGCCCGGGAGAGCTGGGCGCGGTAGACAGCGGCCAGCGAGGGCAGCAGCCGGGCGCGCGGGGCGAGGGGCGCCGTGACGGTACAGGCGGGACCGGTGCCGGAGGGACCGGGCGCGGGCCGGGTACGCGTCGCCGCGGTCCTGGCCGGAATGATGCTCGTCACCTGAGGCCGCTCCCCTTAGACACATCCACCACGTCAAACACGTCCAGCACATCCAGCACGTTCGGTCCGGGGAACGCGTCCCGCCCGTCGAGTACGTCCGCCGCGCCCGGCGCGTTCACGTTCCCGACCACACGTACACCTCTCACGCCTTCACCAGCCCCTCGGTCGCGTCGCCGGCGTCTCCCCCGAGCGCGAGGTAGACATCCTCCAGGCTGGGAGTGGCCAGGGTGAAATCGTCGAGCGCGGCGAAGGCCGCGCCGCCCGTCACCGCGGCGACCGCGGCCCGTGCCTCGTCCGGCCCGAGCCGCAGCACCCAGCGCCGTCCGGACTCCTGGGCGGAGGCCCGCAGCGCCGCCACCTCGGGGACGTCCAGCGGGGCCCGTTCGCGCCAGACGAGCTCGACGCGGACCTCCCCGGCGACGCGTTCCTTGAGCCCGGCGGGGGTGTCGCAGGCGATGACCCGGCCGCGTTCGAGGACGGCGACCCGGTCGAGCACGGTCTCGGCCTCGATGACGTTGTGGGTGACCAGCAGGACGGTGGCCCCGCGCTCCGCCCGGCGGCGGTCGACGGCGGCCCAGACGGCGCGGCGGGCGACCGGGTCCATGCCGGTGGTCGGTTCGTCGAGGACCAGGACGGGCCGGTCGCCGACGAGGGTGGCGGCGAAGCAGGCGAGCCGGCGCTGGCCGCCGGAGAGCTTCTTCAGGGGCCGCCCGGCGATCGCGGTGAGGCCCAGCTCCTCCAGGACGGCGTCGCGCTCGGCGCGGGCGCCCTGCGCGGAGAGGCCGCGCAGCCGGCCGGTGGTCTCGGCGGCGAGGGAGACGGTCAGCTCGTCGAGGGCGGTGGACTCCTGCCCGAGGTAGCCGATCAGCCGGGAGGCCCGCTCGGGGTGGCGTACGAGGTCGTGGCCGAGCACCTCGACGTTGCCGGAGTCGGGCCGCATCAGCCCGGTGAGCTGCCGGACCAGGGTCGACTTGCCGGCGCCGTTGGGGCCGAGCAGTCCGAAGATCTCGCCGCGCTCGACGTCCAGGCAGATGCCGTCCGTGGCGCGGACCTCGGGCGTCGCGGGTGCGCCCCGGCGGCCCCGGGTCGCGGGGTAGGTCTTGACCAGATCGCGCACCGCGCACACGGTGCCGGTGTCCCGCTGCGCCTGTGCTGTGCCCGTACTCACGAGGTATGAGGGTACGGGGTCACATGCCCCGGTTCGCGCCCGGGGCCACCCCGCGTCGCCGCCCGGGCGGCCGGCGACTCCCCACTCCTACTCCCCCGCCGGTACGTGCTCGGCGGCGGCCCGTACGTCGATCTCCCGCCAGAAGCCGGCCCGGATCGCGTAGCGGTCGTGCTCGTCGATCTGGTCGTCCTTGTGGGCGAGGAGTCCGAAGCGGGCCGCGTACCGCAGGAGTTCGCCGTCGATGCGGTGCGGGATGCGCGGGTACATGGTGGAGAGTTTCTGCAGGTGGACGCTTTCCGGGAGGCGCTCCATCCAGCGGCGGGCGAAGACCTGGCCCACTTCGAAGGGGTCGCCGCCGACGGTGGTGATGTCCTCCTCCCGGTCGGCCCAACGCTGTTCGGCGCTGGTGACCTGGGCGAGGGTCGGCAGGGACGCGGTCTCGGCGGGCTCGCCGAGGGGGCCGCCGCGCTCCACCCACCCTTTGTCGGAGGACCAGCGCAGCGTGGCGCTCGCGGGCTGGGCCGGCTGCTGGCGGTCCGGGTGGGTGGCGTGGGCGCGCAGCGCGGCCAGGTCCTTGGGGGTCGGCACGCCTTTGTGGCCGGTCGTGGGCGTGCCGGTGGCGGCGGGTGCGCTCTCGGCCGGATCCGGTGCGCTCGACCGGGCGGCGGCGGCCTGGGCGGCCTCGGAGGCGCGTTCGGCGGAGGCGGCGAGGGCGGCCTCGGGCAGCGGTGCGGAGAGGATCGCGGCGATCTCGGGGCGGGTGGCGGGCTGCGGGGCGCAGGTGCCGCCGAGGTCCTTGGCGCGTACGGCCTTGGTGATCCAGGCCCGGTCGAGGACGCGCCGTTCGTCGGCCTCGGCGACGAGGTCCTCGGACTGGTTGTAGTCACCGTCGGCGGCCTGGACGGCCCAGAGGTGGACGGCGACCCCGTGTTCCTTGGCGGACATCAGGCCGGGCAGCAGATCGCCGTCGCCGGTCACCAGGACCACGTCGGAGCAGGCCCGGTTCCTGGCCAGTTCGGTGAGCTCGGCGTGCATGGCGGCGTCGACGCCCTTCTGGGCCCAGCGTCCGTCGCTGCGGGTCAGGGCACCCAGCCGTACGGTCACCCGGGGCATCACGCGGAGCCGGCGGTGCTCGGGCTGGGGCACCCGGTCGGGGGCGCCGTCGAACCAGTAGATGCGCAGGAGGGGCTGCTGGGTGTCGGCCTCGGCGCGCTCGCGCAATCCCTGGATGAGGGCGGCGTGGTCGACGGTGATGCGGGAACGGGCGGGCTCTCCGGCCAGCAGACTCGCGGCTGCGCCCAGCAAGTAGCCGGCGTCCACCAGGACGACGCAACGGTCCACGCGTTCCACCCTCTTCCAGAACTCGGGAACGGTTCAGCGGCCCGTTCCTCGATGACCGGGTCCGCTTACCCAGGGTTTCCTTCGAGTCTGCCCGACCGCGCAGGGGTTAACGGCCGGAACTGGATCATCGGCGTGGCGGATCCGGAAAGGAAGCGGAAAAGGAAGGAAGAAGGTGCGCGGAATCGGGGGCACCGCGGAAACCACTACGCACGGTAATGATCCAACATGCGGTGTTTGCGGTGCCATGTGAGTCTGACAGCGGTCCTGGCCCCCCAGGATTCCCCACAGGAGGCATTCACCATGGCCAAGAACAAGAACCGCAAGCAGGGCAGCCAGCACGACCGCGCGTCCGCGTCGGAGCGTAGCGCGGAGCAGGCCAAGTCGACGGCGTACGAGTCGCAGAACCAGCCGCAGGCCCAGGCCCAGGGCAGCCCGTCCGACGTGGCGCGCAAGCATCAGCGACGCTTCGGCCACAACTGACCCGTCGGCCGCTTGCGGTAGTGAGTAGTGACAGGCATTGAAGACAGCGAGAGGGGCGTCCCGCATCGGCGGGGCGCCCCTCTCGTCGCTCTCCGGGTGATCCGCCCGGGGCTCAGCCGGCCAGGCAGGACGGGCCGAGCAGCACCTTCAGGTCGCCGAAGAGCGCCGAGTCGGCCTTGACCCGGTGCCGGTCCAGGCGCAGGACGGTGGTCTTGCGGGGGCCCTGGAGCTTGATGCGTACCTCGGTGTCGCCCCGGTGGTGGCTGAGCACCTCGCCGAGCCGGCTGACCATGGGCGGGGTGATCTTCACGGTGGGGATGGTGAGGACGACGGGCGCGTTGGTCCCGGCGTTGGAGATGTCGGGGACCTGCATCTCCATGGCGACGAGCCGGGGCACGTCCTCGCGCTTGTCGAGGCGTCCCTTCACGAAGACGACGGTGTCCTCGACGAGCTGGGTGGAGACCAGCTGGTAGGTGGCGGGGAAGAACATGCACTCGATGGAGCCCGCCAGGTCCTCCACGGTGGCGATGGCCCAGGCGTTGCCCTGCTTGGTCATCTTGCGCTGGAGGCCGGAGATGATGCCGCCCACGGTGACGACGGAGCCGTCGCTGTAGTCCCCGCCGGTGAGCTGGGAGATGGAGGCGTCGGCCTTGTCGGACAGCACGTGCTCCAGGCCGAAGAGCGGGTGGTCGGAGACGTACAGGCCGAGCATCTCCCGCTCCTGGGCGAGCAGGTAGGCCTTCTCCCACTCGACGTCGGAGAATTCCACGTCCAGGCCGAAGCCCGGCTCGCCGCTCTCCTCCTCGCCGCCGCCGAAGAGGTCGAACTGTCCCTCGGCCTCCTTGCGCTTGACCTGCACCACGTTGTCGATCATCGGCTCGTGGTGGGCGACGAGGCCCTTGCGGGTGTGGCCCATCTCGTCGAAGGCGCCGGCCTTGATCAGCGATTCGACGGTGCGCTTGTTGCAGACGACCGCCTCGACCTTGTCCAGGAAGTCGGGGAAGCTGCTGTACTTCCCCTTCGCCTTGCGGGACCGGATGATCGAGTCGACGACGTTCTGGCCGACGTTGCGGATGGCGGTCAGGCCGAAGAGGATCACGTCGTCGCCCTGGGCGGCGAAGTTGGACAGCGACTCGTTGACGTTCGGCGGGAGCACCTTGATGCGCATGCGGCGGCACTCGTTGAGGTAGACCGCGGACTTGTCCTTGTCGTCCTTGACCGAGGTCAGCAGGGCGGCCATGTATTCGGCGGGGTAGTTCGCCTTGAGGTAGGCGGTCCAGTAGGTGACCAGGCCGTACGCCGAGGAGTGCGCCTTGTTGAACGCGTATCCGGCGAACGGCACCAGGACATCCCACAGCGCCTTGATCGCCGCGTCGGAGAACCCCTTCTCCTTGGCGCCCTTCTCGAAGAGGACGAAGTTCTTCGCCAGCTCCTCGGGCTTCTTCTTGCCCATCACGCGGCGCAGGATGTCGGCCTCGCCCAGTGAGTACCCGGCGACGATCTGGGCGGCCTTCTGGACCTGCTCCTGGTAGACGATCAGGCCGTAGGTGAGGCCGAGAACCTCCTTGAGGGGCTCCTCCAGCTCCGGGTGGATCGGGGTGATCTCCTGGCGGCCGTTCTTGCGCTCCGCGTAGTTCGTGTGCGAGTTCATGCCCATCGGGCCCGGCCGGTAGAGGGCCGAGACGGCGGAGATGTCCTCGAAGTTGTCGGGCTGCATCTGGCGGAGCAGGGACCGCATGGGCCCGCCGTCGAACTGGAAGACGCCGAGCGTGTCACCGCGGCAGAGCAGTTCGTACGTCTTGGGGTCGTCCAGCGGCAGGGAAAGCATCTCCAGGTCGATGCCCTTGTTGGACTTCACCATCTTGATGGCGTCGTCCATGATCGTCAGGTTGCGCAGGCCGAGGAAGTCCATCTTCAGCAGGCCGAGCGACTCGCACTGCGGGTAGTCCCACTGCGTGATGGTGACGCCGTCGGTGTGCCGGACCCAGACGGGTGCGTGGTCGACGATCGGCTCGCTGGACATGATGACGCCGGCGGCGTGCACGCCCATCTGCCGGACCAGGCCCTCGACGCCCTTGGCGGTGTCGATGACCTTCTTGACGTCCGGCTCGTTCTCGTACATCCCCCGGATCTCGCCCGCCTCGCTGTAGCGCGGGTGCTTGGGGTCGGTGATGCCGTTGAGGTCGATGCCCTTGCCGAGGACGTCGGCGGGCATGGCCTTGGTGAGCCGGTCGCCCATCGCGTACGGGTAGCCCAGCACGCGGGCGGAGTCCTTGATGGCGTTCTTCGCCTTGATCTTGCCGTACGTGCCGATCATGGCGACCTTGTCGGCGCCGTACTTCTCGGTGACGTACCGGATCACCTCGACGCGCCGACGCTCGTCGAAGTCGATGTCGACATCGGGCATGGAGACGCGCTCGGGGTTGAGGAACCGCTCGAAGATCAGCCCGTGCTCGATCGGGTCGAGGTCGGTGATGCCCATGGCGTACGCCACGATCGAACCGGCGGCGGAGCCACGGCCGGGGCCGACCGCGATGCCGTTGTTCTTGGCCCACATGATGAAGTCGGCGACGACCAGGAAGTACCCCGGGAACCCCATCTGGATGATGATGTCCATCTCGTACTCGACCTGCTTCTGCCGGTCGTCGGGGACCCCGTTCGGGAAGCGGCGGGCCATGCCCCTCCGGACCTCCTCCTGGAACCAGGTGATCTCCGTGAAGCCCTCGGGGATCTCGAACTTCGGCATGAGGTTCTTCGCCTCGAACATGCCGGTGGTGTCGATCTGCTGGGCGACCAGGAGGGTGTTGCGGCACCCCTCCTGCCAGGCGTCGGAGGAGTCGACGGCGTACATCTCGTCCGTCGTCTTCAGGTAGTAGCCGGTGCCGTCGAAGCGGAAGCGGTCGGGGTCCGAGAGGTTCTTGCCGGTCTGGATGCAGAGCAGGGCGTCGTGGGCGGTCGCCTCGTGGGCGTACGTGTAGTGGGAGTCGTTGGTGACGAGCGGCGGGATGTTCAGCTTCTTGCCGATCTCCAGCAGCCCGTCGCGGACCCGGCGCTCGATCTCGATGCCGTGGTCCATCAGCTCCAGGAAGTACTTGCCCTCGCCGAAGATGTCCTTGTAGTCGGAGGCCGCCTGCACCGCCTCGTCGAACTGGCCGAGCCGCAGCCGGGTCTGCACCTCGCCCGAGGGGCAGCCGGTGGAGGCGATGAGCCCCTCGGACCACTGGGAGATGGTCTCCTTGTCCATCCGGGGCCACTTCTGGAGCCAGCCCTCGGCGTACGCGTCGGAGGAGAGCCGGAAGAGGTTGTGCAGCCCCGTCTTGTTGGACGCCCAGATGGTCTTGTGGGTGTAACCACCGGAACCGGACACGTCGTCGCGCTTCTGGTGCGGCTGTCCCCACTGCACCTTGCGCTTGTGCTTGCGCGACTCGGGGGCGACGTACGCCTCGATGCCGATGATCGGCGTGACGTCCGCCTTCTTCGCCGAGTGGAAGAAGTCGTAGGCGCCGTGGAGGTTGCCGTGGTCGGTCATCGCGATGTGCGTCATGCCCATCTCGTTGGCCGCCTCGAACATGTCCTTGAGCCGCGCCGCACCGTCCAGCAGCGAGTACTGGGTGTGAACGTGCAGGTGCGTGAAGGGCGGCTTGGTCACGGCGTCGGGCCTCCGGGAAGTCGGGCGATGACGGACGGGGGGACAGCGTGGAAGTCTACGACGTGACGGAGTCGAACGACGGGCACTCCCGGCTTCCGCCGAGCGTTGGAGAGGGCGGAACACGTGTCCGTTTTGTCATGCACTCGGTCACATGGATCCACGGCTCGATCCCATACGCCAGCTACCGCAGGAGGCAGTAAGAAATGTCGGAAACGCAGACCGGCGCAGCGCAGCGCGGGGAGCAGATTCTCGCCGTTTTCGACACCGCCTTCGGGGAGCTGCTGGCCGCCGATCCGGCCGCCTTCCGGGTCAAGTTCCGCAAGATGGCGGGCTCGGCCTTCGCCTTCTACCGGGGCACCGCCTGCCTGTTCTACAGCGACCTGGAGCGGGAGCGGCACGGCGGCCCGTTCCTGGACGAGCGCACCGGACGGGTGTGGATCCACGGCGATCTGCACGCGGAGAACTTCGGCACCTACATGGACGCCAACGGCCGCCTCGTCTTCAACGTCAACGACTTCGACGAGGCGTACGTGGGCCCCTTCACCTGGGACCTGAAGCGGTTCGCCGCCTCCGTGGCACTGATCGGTTACGCGAAGGCGCTCGCCGACGAGCAGATCACCGAGCTGGTCCGGATCTTCGCCACGTCCTACCGCGAGCGGATCCACGCCCTGGCGACGGGCGCGAAGAACGACGAGGTGCCGCCGTTCACGCTCGACACCGCGGACGGCCCGCTGCTGGGCGCGCTGCGCTCCGCCCGCTCGCGCACCCGGTTCTCGCTGCTGGACTCGATGACGGTGATCCGGGACTTCGAGCGCCGGTTCGCGGACGGCGGCGGGTCGATCGACCTCGACGCCGCGACGCGCTACAAGGTGCTCGCCGCGTTCGACGGCTATCTGGAGACGCTGCCGGAGTCGAGCCTCACCCGCCCCGACTCCTACCGGGTCAAGGACGTGGTGGGCCGCCGGGGCATCGGCATCGGATCGGCCGGACTCCCCTCGTACAACATCCTTCTGGAGGGCAACAGCGACGCCCTGGAGAACGATGTGGTGATCTACCTCAAGCAGGCGCAGACCCCGGCCGTCTCCCGGCACATCACGGACGCCGCCGTGCGGGAGTACTTCCAGCACGAGGGGCACCGCACGGTGATCTCGCAGCGGGCGCTCCAGGCGCACGCGGACCCGTGGCTGGGCTGGACCGAGCTGGACGGGGCGGGCCAGCTGGTCGCCGAGGTCTCGCCGTACGCGGTCGACCTGGACTGGTCCGACATCGACGAGGTGGACGAGATCGCGGCGGTCGTCGCGGACCTGGGCCGGGCGACGGCCACGATGCACGCAGCGGCGGACGACGAGAGCGGCCACTCGCTGGTGCCGTTCTCCACGGAGCGGGCGATCGACGCGGCCATCGCGGCCGACGAGGAGGGCTTCGCGCCGCTGCTGGTCGACTTCGCCCACAGCTACGGGGCGCGGGCCCGCGCGGACCACCAGATCTTCGTGGACCTCTTCCGCAACGGCCGCATCCCGGGCTTGTAGGGCGAGACTCTCAGCCTCTTTTAAGGTCCGCTTACCTCCACGCATGACACACTTTCCGGCAATGGACATCTCAGGGACGCAGCTCAGGGTCGCGCGCGCGGCGGTCTTCGCCGCGCTCGTCGTCACCCTGTCCACGGCGTCCCATGTGCTGCTCTCCGGAGTGCCGCTGCCACTGACCGCGGTCGCCCTGCTGGCGGCCGCGGTCTTCGCCGTGGCGTACGCGCTGGCCGGCCGGGAGCGCGGCTTCGGGGCGATCGCGGGGCTGCTGGTCCCGCTGGAGCTGGCCGCCGACACGCTCTTCACCACGGGCCAGAACCTCTGTTACGGGGCGGCCGGCGGCCCGGTCGCCGGCCCGCTGCGCGCGGTGGGCTTCGACGTCCTGTGCGGCGGTGGCGAGGTCGGCACGGGCGGGGCCCGGATCGCGGGCGTCGGCGCGGTGGGCACCCCGCTGGCCGATGTGGCCGGTGCGGGCGACCGCGCCGCGGCCCTCCTCGCCCAGCCCGGGCCCGCGGTGCCGTGGCTGCTGCTCGCCGCCCATGTGGCGGTCGGGCTGCTCGCCGCGGCCTGGCTGCGGCGCGGCGAGGCGGCCCTGGCCGGGCTGGTGCGCGCGGCGGCCCTGCTGGCGTTCCGGCCGCTGCTGACCGCGGTCGCCGTGGTCCGCGCGGGGGTGCGGGCCGCAGCCCGCCGCTCCCGGCCCGCCGGGCGTCCGCACCCGCCGCTGACCGCCCGTTTCCTCGTGCACTGTGTGGGACGCAGGGGCCCGCCGCCCGCGATGGACGCCGCCGCCTGACGGCACGGCGACGCGACGACGGCAGCACCGGCCACTCCCCACACACGTACCCACGGAGAACAGACATGAGCAAGCGCAACAGCCAGGCGAACAAGGCGGCGGCCCGCGAGCGGCTGCGGGCCGAGCGCGAGCGCCAGGCCAAGAAGGACAGGACCCGCAAGCAGGTCGTCGTGGCGGTCTCGGTCGTCGCGGCCCTCGCCGTGGTCGGCGGCATCAGCTACGGCGTGATGCAGCTGAACAAGCCGGACGCCTGGGAGGCGGCCGCCGACGCGAAGAACGTCACCGCGCCGAAGAACACCTCGGGCAAGGACGGCACCACCGTGGTCGTCGGCAAGCCGAGCGCGAAGAAGACCCTGGAGCTGTACGAGGACTCGCGCTGCCCGGTCTGCGCCACGTTCGAGCAGGGCGTCGGCGAGACCGTCTCGAAGGACGTCGAGGCCGGCAAGTACAAGGTCCAGTACGTCGGCGCGACGTTCATCGACAACACCGACAACGGCGAGGGCTCCAAGAACGCCCTGAGCGCGCTCGGTGCGGCGCTGGACGTGAGCCCCGAGGCCTTCATGGAGTACAAGGCCGCGCTGTACTCGGCGGAGTTCCACCCCGAGGAGAGCGACGACAAGTTCGCCAAGGACAGCTACCTCATCGAGGTCGCCGACTCCGTGGACGCGCTGAAGGGGAACAAGGACTTCCAGAAGAACGTCGAGGAAGGCACCTACGACGCCTGGGCGATGAAGATGTCCAAGACCTTCGACAACAGCGGGGTGCAGGGCACGCCGACGCTGAAGATGGACGACAAGAAGATCACGGCCGAGGGCAGCGAGAACGCCCCCATGACGGCCGACGAGTTCACGAAGGCCATCGACAAGGCGCTCAAGGCGTAACGCCTCTCAGCTCCGTGGAACCCGGCGTTCCCGGGCGGTCCGACCGCCCGGGAACGCCGGGTTCCACGCGTTTCTACAGTGTGGCCAGGAAGCCGAGCGCGACCTTCCAGGTCTGCTCGGCTGCCGCCTGGTCGTAGTCGTGCAGATCGGGGTCGGTGAACAGGTGCCCGGCCCCGGGATAGCGGTAGATCTCCACGTCCGCGCCGGTGCGCTGCATCTGGAGATACCAGCTGTTCAGCCAGTCGTGGGACTCGAAGGGGTCCGGGTCCGCGACGTGCAGCTGAACGGGAAGCTCGTCCACCGTGGCGTTCTCGGCGATGTCCGAGGTGCCGTGGAACAGCAGCAGCCCCCGGGCCTTCGCGTCGCCGAGCGCCAGGGTCTGCGCGGTCGCCGCGCCGAGGGAGAAGCCGGCGTAGACGAGCCCCTGGTCGGAGTAGGGCGCGGCGGCCAGCACCGCGCGCTTGAGAAGTTCTTCCTTGCCGACCTCGTCCTTGTACGCCATGCCCTCTTCCACCGTGGAGAAGGTGTGCCCCTCGAACAGATCGGGCACGCGCACCTCATGGCCGGCGTCCTTGAGGCGCGCGGCCGCGGCGTGCACGGCGGGCGTGAGCCCGTACGTCGAGTGGAAAAGCATGATGTTCATGGGCCCCATGGTGCCAGTTCGCACCCGCTGAGGGCCGCTCAACGGCTGGGAGGACGAGCGAATGGAGAGCGTGCTGCGCCCGCTGATCGTCATCGGCGGATCCGTGGTGATCACCCTGCTGATCGGCTGGCTGGTCGACCTGCTGCTGCGGCGGGCCGACAGCCGGCACCACGAGACCCCGTTGTGGGGGCTGCTGCGACGCTGCCGTCCGCCGTTGCAGGTGGTGGTCATCACGGCGTTGCTGCGCGGCAGTTACCGCCAGACGAAGATCGACTGGGTGTGGGAGCACCGGGCCGGCATCGGTCAGGTCCTGACCCTGGTGCTGATCGGGGCCTCGGCCTGGCTGGTGGTGCGGATCGCGGCGACGGTCGTGGAGGCCAGTTACGCCCGGTACGCGACGGCCCGCCGTGACCCGGCCCGGGTCCGGCGGGTCCGGACGCAGGTGACGCTGATCCAGCGGGTGGTCATCGCGGTGGTGACGGTGGTCGCCATCGCGGCGATGCTGCTGACGTTCCCGCCGATGCGGGCGGTCGGCACGTCGATGCTGGCCTCGGCCGGTCTGCTCGGCATCGTCGCGGGCGTCGCCGCCCAGTCGACGCTGGGCAATCTCTTCGCCGGATTCCAGATCGCGTTCGGCGACATGGTGCGGCTCGGCGACACCGTGGTGGTGGACGGCGAATGGGGCACGATCGACGAGATCACCCTGACGTTCCTGGCGGTGCGGACCTGGGACGAGCGGCGGATCACGATGCCGGTCTCGTACTTCACCAGCCAGCCGTTCGAGAACTGGTCGCGCGGCGGGGTGCAGATGACCGGCACGGTTTTCTTCCACCTCGACCACTCCGCGCCGGTCGCCGCGATGCGGGAGAAGCTGCGGGAGATCCTCGGTGACATCGCCGCCTGGGACGGCCGGGACTGGTCGCTGGCGGTCACGGACACGACGCCGTCCACGATCCAGGTACGGGCCGTGGTGACGGCGAAGGACGCGGACGACATCTGGACCGTGCGCTGCGCGGTGCGCGAGCAGCTGATCGGCTGGCTGCGCGACCACCATCCGTACGCGCTGCCGCGGATCGCCACCGCGCCCGCCGCGCTGCCGCCGGGCGAGCAGTGGGCGGAGCTGACGGGGGCGAAGGCGGGCCGGGCGAACCGCAACGGATCGGCGCCGCCCGCCGACCGGGACGACTCCAAGGTGCCGCGCACGGGCCGCGGCTGAGGGCGGGCGCCCCCGCCCGGCTCCGGCCGGCTCACCGCAGGGAGCGGAAGTCCAGATACCGCAGCACCCGGTCCACGACCTCCGGGTCGGAGCCGGGCTCGCTGCGCGCGGAGAGCACCTCGTGGCGGGCGGCCGACATCATCTCGCGCTGGACCCGGCTGATCGCCTTGAAGCGTTTCGCGCGCTGGGCGTAGGCCTCGCGCCGCTCCTCGTCGATCATGTCAGGGCTGATCCGGGCGCCGATGTCGTACGCGGCGCGCTGGAGCCGCTCCACGACCTCCTCGGGGAACTCCTCGACCTCCTGGATCTCCTTGAGCCGGTACTTGGCGGCCTTGGCGGCCCGGATCGCGAGGTCCCGCTCCAGTGCCTCCTCGGCGGCGGTGTCGGCCCGGACCTTCAGCTTCCGCACCAGCCAGGGCAGGGTGAGCCCCTGGAAGACCAGGGTGGCCATGATCACGGCGAACGCGATGAAGATGATCTCGTCGCGGCCGGGGAAGGGCTGCCCGTCGTCGGTCTCCAGCGGGATCGCCAGCGCCAGGGCGACGGAGGCCACCCCCCGCATCCCGGCCCACCACATCACGACGGTCTCCCGCCAGCTGGTGGGGATCTCCTCGCTGACGTCCCGGCGGGTGTGCAGCCGCTTGGCCAGCCAGGTCGCGGGCAGCAGCCACAGCAGCCGTACGCCGACGACGACGGCGACGATCGCGAGCCCCCAGCCGACCATCTCCAGGGCGTGCCCGTCGGCGGTGCCGAACACGGTGTGCAGCTCCAGGCCGATCAGCCCGAAGGCGACACCGGTGACGAGGGTGTCGACGATGTCCCAGAAGGTACGTCCCGTGAGTCGGCCCAGCACGTCGTCGGCGTCGGCTGTGTGCTCGGCGAGGAAGAGCGCGACGGTCAGGACGGCCAGCACGCCGGAGCCCTCCAGCTCCTCCGCGAGGACGTAGGCGACGAAGGGCACCAGCAGGGTCAGGCCGACCTGGAGCGTGGCGTCGCCGAGCAGGTTCATCAGCTTGATGGTGAGCCAGCCGATCGCGAGGCCGACGGCGACCGCGACGACGGCGGAGAGGATCAGCAGCCCGAAGGCCTCGGGGAGCGAGAAGGTGCCGCTGACGGCGGCGGCGATGGCCACGTGGTAGAGCACGATGGCGGTCACGTCGTTGAAGAGCCCCTCGCCCTCCAGGATCGACACCAGCCGGCGCGGCAGCCCCACCGAGCCCGCGACGGCCGTCGCCGCGACCGGGTCGGGCGGGGCGACGAGCGCGCCGAGCGCGACGGCGGCGGCGATCGGCAGCCCCGGCACGATCGAGTTGGCGACTGCGGCGACGGCAGCCGTGGTGACGAAGACGAGGGCCACGGCCAGCAGGAAGATCGGGCGTTTGTTGGCGGCGAACTGCCGCCAGGAGGTGCGCTGGACGGTGGCGTAGAGCAGCGGCGGAAGCAGCGCGGGGAGGATGATCTCCGGCGGGATGTCCACGTTCGGGACGAACGGCGTGAACGCCATCGCGATGCCCGCGAGCGTCATCAGCACCGGCGCGGGCAGCCCCAGCCGGTCGCCGAGCGGCACCGTGACCACCGCTCCGAGCAGCAGCAGGAGCAGCAGGGCCATCTGTTCCACGGGGGGGCCTTCCGGAGCGTGCGGGTCCGGCAGGTCACGAGCGGCCGAACAGGGCTTCCACCCTGCCACGTGGGGTGCGCGTTTCCGCAGATACCCCCCGGAACTCGGCCGATCCCCCGGGTTTCCGGCGACGTCATGCCCTAGGGCGTGTCAGGCGCCGTGGACCCGGTCAAGATCCGCCGGACACGCCCTGGGCCGGGCGGATCTCCCGCCGCATGGCCCGGTGCGGCATGCCCGCGTCGGGGAACTCGGGGCCGTACGCGACATAGCCGAGCCGCTCGTAGAAGCCGAGGGCGTGCGTCTGGGCGTGCAGGTCGACGGCGGCCAGGCCGAGCGTCCGGGCCTCGTCCTCGATGGCCCGTACGAGGGCAGCGCCGACACCGAGGCCGCGGGCCTGCCGGCTCACGGCGAGCCGGCCGAGCGAGCCGACGGTGAGGTCGCCGCCGGTCTTCCCGGCCGCGTCCGCGCCGTGCAGCAGCCGTCCGGTGCCGAGGGCGGTGCCGTCAGCCGCGACGGCCAGGACATGCACGGCGGTCGCGTCGTATGTGTCGTACTCCAGCTCCTCGGGCACGTTCTGCTCGCCGACGAAGACGTCCTTGCGGACCTGGAAGCAGGCCTGGAGGTCGCTCTCCTCGACGGCCCTGCGCGTGCTGTACGCGGTCGGGACGCCGGTCACTGGCTCTCCGCGGAGATGGTGTCGAGGGCGTGCTGGAGGTCGGCCGGGTAGCTGCTGGAGAACTCCACCCAGCTCCCGTCGGCCGGGTGCTCGAAGCCCAGGCGGACGGCGTGCAGCCACTGGCGGGTCAGCCCCAGGCGCTTGGCCAGCGTCGGGTCGGCGCCGTAGGTGAGGTCGCCGACGCACGGATGGCGGTGGGCGGACATGTGGACCCGGATCTGGTGGGTGCGGCCGGTCTCCAGCTTGATGTCGAGGAGGCTGGCGGCGCGGTAGGCCTCGATCAGGTCGTAGTGGGTCACCGACGGCTTGCCCTCGGCGGTGACCGCCCACTTGTAGTCGTGGTTGGGGTGACGGCCGATGGGGGCGTCGATGGTGCCGCTCATCGGGTCCGGGTGGCCCTGGACGAGGGCGTGGTACTTCTTGTCGACGACCCGGTCGCGGAACTGGGCCTTGAGCAGGGTGTAGGCGCGCTCGGACTTGGCGACGACCATCAGGCCGGAGGTGCCGACGTCGAGGCGGTGCACGATGCCCTGGCGCTCGGCGGCGCCGGACGTCGAGATCCGGTAGCCGGCGGCGGCGAGGCCGCCGATGACGGTGGTGCCGGTCCAGCCGGGGCTGGGGTGGGCGGCGACGCCGACCGGCTTCATGATGACGACGATGTCGTCGTCGTCGTGGACGATCTCCATGCCCTCGACGGGCTCGGCGACGATCTGGACGGGGGCGGGCGCCCCCGGCATCTCGACCTCCAGCCAGGCACCGCCGTGGACCCGCTCGGACTTCCCGGCCACCGAACCGTCCACCTGGACCTTCCCGGCTGCGGCCAGCTCGGCGGCCTTGGTGCGGGAGAAACCGAACATCCGGGAGATGGCGGCGTCGACGCGCTCGCCCTCCAGGCCGTCCGGTACGGGCAGGGTGCGGATCTCGGGGTGCGTACTCACCAGTCGAGTATGCCTTGCGCGACACGCTCCCCGTGCAGCCCGGTCAGTCCTTGTGGACGGTCCCGTCGGGGTCGAGGCCCTTGAAGGACAGGATCACGATGAGGATGCCGCCGCAGACGATGGCGGAGTCGGCGAGGTTGAAGACGGCGAAGTGCTTGGGGGCGATGAAGTCGACCACCGCGCCCTCGAACACGCCGGGCGCCCGGAAGAGCCGGTCGGTGAGGTTGCCGAGCGCACCGCCCAGGAGGAGCCCCAGGGCGATGGCCCACGGCAGGCTGTAGAGCTTGCGGGCCAGCCGGACGATCACCACGATCACGCCGGCGGCGATGATGGTGAAGATCACGGTGAACGCCTCGCCGAACCCGAAGGCGGCGCCCGCGTTCCGGATCGCCCGGAACTGCAGCCAGTCGCCGATGATGTCGATCGGCGGCTGGTGCTCCAGCTTGGCGACCACGATCATCTTCGTGACCAGGTCGAGGAGGTAGGCCACGACGGCCACGCTCAGCAGAACGAGGACCTTCCGCTTGCCCCGGCCCGCGTTGACGGCGGCGTCGGCGGCCGTGCTGCCGCCTTCGTCCGTGCCCTCGGACTCGGGATTGTCCGGCGTACCGATGATGCGCTCCGCCTCTGCCACGTAAGTCCCTCAACCCTAGGTGCCTGCCTTCGGATGAGGGTACGACACACCTGTGCGGATCAGCCGCGCCGCTCCTGCTTCTGTTTGTCCTCGACGCACAGGGTGGCCCGGGGGAAGGCCTGCATGCGCGCCTTGCCGATCGGTTTGCCGCAGATCTCGCAGAGCCCGTACGTCCCCGCCTCCAGCCGGGCGAGCGCCCGCTCGGTCTGCTCCAGCATCTCCTGGGCGTTGGCGGCGAGCGACAGCTCGTGCTCGCGGGTGATGTTCTTGGTGCCGGTGTCGGCCTCGTCGTCGCCCGCGCCGTCGCCGGAGTCCCGCATCAGTCCGGCGAGGGCCGCGCCGGAGGCCTCCAGCTCGCTGCGGAGCCGCAGGATCTCGCTGGTCAGCACGGTGCGGGCCTCGGTGACCTCCTCGGGCGTCCAGGGGTCCTCCCCGGGCCGGACGGCCAGCTCGTCCGGGGCGGCGGCACGGGCGGGCGGCACGGGGGCCGTGGCCTGTGCGCCTGCTGCGGGACGACTCGCGCTCTTCTTGGCTACCACCGTGGGGGCTCCCGTCTGCTCGGCGGCCCGGGCCGCCTCCGTGGCCGCCGGTGCGGCCGTTTTCGCGGTCTTCTTGGCGGTGCTCTTCTTGGCGGCGGGCTTGTCGCCGGCCGCCGCCTTCTTGGCCGCGGTCTTCTTGGCGGCGGCCTTCTTCACCGTCTTCTTCGCTGTCTTCTTCGCCACCATGGCCGCGGCCCCTTCACATACTGTGATCTTGCTCGCGAATCGTGCTGGGACGATAAATCGACTCCAGCCCCGCGGCAACGGGGCACGCCGCCCTCTCACCTCCCCCGTGTCCGGTCGTGGCGCGCCTGCCTCCGTTGTTCCCAGCTCCCCGCCCGGTAATCCGGCCCCCGCGCCTCGCCGGGAAGTGCTTGTACCCCGTCCCGCCACTCGGGTCACGCCCACGCGCCCCCGATAAACCGGTCGGCCGTCGCCCGTACGGGCCCGTACACTGGCCCCAGCGAGAGGCATCGACGGGACGAGTAGCGCCGTACGCAGCCAGCAGCGACCCGGGGACGGTGGGAGCCCGGGGGCGAGCGCGATGTGAAGATCACCCCTGAGCCGCCGGAAGAACGCCTTGGACACGTGGGTCACGCCCACGGGCACCAGGCCACTAGACCCGGCATCGCGACCCCAATGAGGGGGCCACGGGCTGCGCCCGGGGCCAAGGAGGGTGGTACCGCGGGAGCCGAGACGCTCTCGTCCCTCCGACGGAAGTGGAAGACATCCGCCGGAGGAAGCCGCACATGACATCGCCGCAGTACCGCCAGGTACCCGCCCAGGTCGACCTGCCCGCGCTGGAGCACGCCGTGCTCGACTTCTGGCGGGAGAACAAGGTCTTCGCCAAGAGCCTCGACCAGTCCGAGGGCCGCCCCGAGTGGGTCTTCTACGAGGGCCCGCCCACCGCCAACGGCATGCCGGGCGCCCACCACATCGAGGCCCGCGTCTTCAAGGACGTCTTCCCCCGCTTCCGCACCATGCAGGGCTACCACGTCGGCCGGAAGGCCGGCTGGGACTGTCACGGCCTGCCGGTCGAGCTCGCGGTGGAGAAGGAGCTGGGCTTCAACGGCAAGAAGGACATCGAGGCGTTCGGCATCGCCGAGTTCAACGCCAAGTGCCGTGCCTCGGTGACCCGGCACACCGACGCGTTCGCCGAGCTGACGACCCGCATGGGCTACTGGGTCGACCTGGACGACGCCTACCGCACGATGGACCCGGAGTACGTGGACTCCGTGTGGTGGTCGCTCAAGGAGATCTTCGACAAGGATCTGCTGGTCCAGGACCACCGGGTCGCCCCCTGGTGCCCCCGCTGCGGCACGGGCCTGTCCGACCACGAGCTGGCCCAGGGGTACGAGACCGTCGTCGACCCCTCGGTCTTCGTCCGCTTCCCGCTGACCTCCGGCCCGCTGGCCGGCGAGGCAGCGCTCCTGGTCTGGACGACCACGCCGTGGACGCTGGTCTCCAACACGGCGGTCGCCGCGCACCCCGAGGTCCGCTACGTCGTCGCGACGGACGGCGAGGAGAAGCTCGTCGTCGCCGAGCCGCTGGTGGAGAAGGCGCTCGGCGAAGGCTGGGAGACGACCGGCCAGTCGTTCACCGGCGCCGAGATGGAGCGCTGGACCTACGAGCGCCCCTTCGCCCTCGTCGACTTCCCCGCCGGAGCCCACTACGTGGTCAACGCCGAGTACGTCACGACCGAGGACGGTACGGGCCTGGTCCACCAGTCCCCCGCGTTCGGCGCCGACGACCTCGTGGTCTGCCGCTCCTACGGCCTCCCGGTGGTCAACCCGGTCCGCCCGGACGGCACCTTCGAGGAGAGCGTCCCCCTGGTCGGCGGCGTCTTCTTCAAGAAGGCCGACGAAGCGCTCACCGCGGACCTGGACGCGCGCGGCAAGCTCTTCCGCCATGTCCCGTACGAGCACAGCTACCCGCACTGCTGGCGCTGCCACACGGCGCTGCTCTACTACGCGCAGCCGTCCTGGTACATCAGGACGACGGCCATCAAGGACCGTCTCCTCGAGGAGAACGAGAAGACCAACTGGTTCCCGGACTCGGTCAAGAACGGCCGCTTCGGCGACTGGCTGAACAACAACGTCGACTGGGCGCTGTCCCGTAACCGCTACTGGGGCACGCCGCTGCCCATCTGGCGCTGCGAGGACGACCACCTGACATGCGTGGGCTCCCGCGCCGAACTCACGGAACTGACGGGCCGGGACCAGTCGTCCCTCGACCCCCACCGCCCGTTCATCGACGAGATCACCTTCACCTGCACGCACGAGAACTGCCAGCTGGAGGCGTACCGCGTCCCGGAGGTCATCGACGCCTGGTACGACTCGGGTTCGATGCCGTTCGCGCAGTGGGGCTACCCGTACAAGAACAAGGAGATCTTCGAGAGCCGCTACCCGGCGCAGTTCATCTCGGAGGCCATCGACCAGACCCGCGGCTGGTTCTACACGATGATGGCGGTCGGCACGCTGGTCTTCGACAAGTCGAGTTACGAGAACGTCGTCTGCCTGGGCCACATCCTCGCCGAGGACGGCCGCAAGATGTCCAAGCACCTGGGCAACATCCTCCAGCCGATCCCGCTGATGGACCAGCACGGGGCGGACGCGGTGCGGTGGTTCATGGCGGCGGGCGGCTCCCCCTGGGCGGCACGCCGGGTGGGCCACGGCACGATCCAGGAGGTGGTCCGCAAGACGCTCCTGACGTACTGGAACACGGTGGCTTTCCAGGCCCTGTACGCACGTACCTCGTCCTGGGCCCCGTCGGCGGCCGACCCGGCCCCGGCGGACCGCACGGTCCTGGACCGCTGGCTGCTGAGCGAACTCAACGCGCTGGTCGACCAGATGACCGTCGCGATGGAGAGCTACGACACCCAGCGCGCCGGCAAGCTGCTCTCGGCGTTCGTGGACGACCTCTCCAACTGGTACGTACGCCGCTCGCGCCGCCGCTTCTGGCAGGGCGACAAGGCGGCCCTGCGCACGCTGCACGAGGTCGTCGAGACGGTGACCCGGCTGATGGCCCCGCTGGTCCCGTTCATCACGGAGCGGGTGTGGCAGGACCTGATCACCCCGGTCACGCCGGACGCCCCGGAGTCGGTGCACCTGGCGTCGTGGCCCGAGGCGGAGGCTTCGGCGATCGACCCGACCCTCTCCTCCCAGATGGCGCTGGTGCGCCGCCTGGTGGAGCTGGGCCGCGCGACGCGCGCCGAGTCGGGCGTGAAGACGCGCCAGCCGCTGTCGCGCGCGCTGGTGGCGGCGACGGGCTTCGACTCGCTCTCCCCCGAGCTGCGGGCGCAGATCACGGAAGAGCTGAACGTCACTTCCCTCGCCTCGCTCTCGGAGGTGGGCGGCTCGCTGGTCGACACGACGGCGAAGGCGAACTTCCGGGCGCTGGGCAAGCGGTTCGGCAAGGGCGTGCAGGCGGTGGCCAAGGCGGTGGCGAACGCGGACGCGGCCGCGCTCTCCCTGGCCCTGCGCGAAGGCACGGCGTCGGTGGAGGTGGAGGGCGAGCAGATCACGCTCTCCCCCGACGAGGTGATCATCACGGAGACCCCGCGCGAGGGCTGGTCGGTCGCGTCGGACTCGGGCGCGACGGTGGCCCTGGACCTGGAGATCACCCCCGAGCTGCGCCGGGCCGGCCTGGCCCGTGACGCGATCCGCCTGATCCAGGAGGCCCGCAAGAACAGCGGCCTGGACGTGGCGGACCGCATCGCCGTCCGCTGGACGACGACGTCCGAGGCCACTCAGGAGGCCCTGGCGGAGCACGCCCCCCTGATCTCGGAGGAGGTCCTGGCCGTGGACTACGCGGAGGGCGAGGCGGACGAGACGTACGGCACACCGTTCGAGGACGAGGGCCTGGCCCTCACGTTCCGCCTGCGCAAGCGGTAGGGACAGCCCGCACGAAGGGGAAGGGCCCGCCGGATTCGTTCCGGCGGGCCCTTCCGCGCGTCCCCGCGCCTCAATCACGGGCGGGGCTCAAAGATGTCCTCAATCGCCGGACGGGCTGGATGTACCCTCCCGCGCCCGAGAAGCCGAGGCCGGGCACCTTCAGCCCCTCCGGCGATTGAGGAGCGGGGTCCGGGGCGGGGCCCCGAAGAACAGCCCGTCCGGCGCTTGAGGACACAGGAGGGGTCGGGCCCCCGCCCACGGCAAAGGGCCGGGCCCCGGGAAATCCCGGGGCCCGGCCCTTTGCCTGCCGACGGCTACGCGCTCAGCGAGCGCGCACCGCTCAGTTGTCGTCCTCGTCGATCAGGAACCCACGCATCGGCGAAGGAGCCTGCTGCATCGGCTGCGGCGCCTGCGGCCGCACCGGTGCCATCGGCTGCGTCATGGCCGGCGACATCTGCTGCTGACCACCGTAGGACGGTCCGCTGCCCATCGACTGACCGCCACCCATCTGCTGGCCGCCATGGCCACCGTGGGTGGAGCCGCCCATGGAGTGACCCATCGCACCCGCACCGGCCGGAGCCAGCGAGGGGGACGGCGGCAGCGAAGCGGCAGCCGGGGTCCGCGGCGGGGCGAGCGAGTCGTCCGCCTGGGTCTCCAGCTGGCGCAGCTGGCTCTCCAGGTAGGACTTCAGCCGCGTACGGTACTCGCGCTCGAAGCCACGCAGGTCCTCGACCTTGCGCTCCAGCGTCGCGCGGGCCGACTCCAGCGAGCCCATCGCCACGCGGTGCTTCTCCTGCGCGTCCCGCTCCAGGGCGTCGGCCTTGGCGCGCGCGTCGCGCTCCAGGCCCTCGGCGCGGCTGCGCGCCTCGCCGACGATCTTGTTGGCCTCGGAACGGGCCTCCGCGATCGCCTGGTCGGCGGTCTGCTGCGCGAGCGAGAGGACACGGGCGGCGCTGTCGCCACCGGGGCCCTGCCCCTGCTGCTGCATCTGCGGCGGCTGCATCTGCTGCATCTGCTGCTGGGGGTGCTGACCCATGGGGCCGCCCATCGGGCCACCCATGGGACCGCCCTGCATCGGGCCGGGGCCGTGCGGGCCCTGCGGACCGGGACCGTGGCCACCCTGGGGGCCGTGGCCGCTGGGACCTGCGGGCAGCTGCGGCGCCCCACCGGGCAGCTGGGGCGGACCCATCTGCGGGGGCTGCTGCTGCTGCGGCGGTCCAGATATGGCGGCGGGAACGGGCGCACCGGGGCGGTCCTGCTGCTCCGGGGGCTTGCGCATACCCTGCTGCTGTTGCTGCTGCTGGTTCTGCGCGGCGGCGCGCGTCGCAGCGGCCAGTTTGGCGCGCAGGTCCTCGTTCTCACGGAGCAGACGGGTCAGCTCCGATTCGACCTCGTCGAGAAAGGCATCGACCTCGTCCTCGTCATAGCCTTCTCGGAGGCGGACGGTCGTGAACTGCTTGTTCCGCACGTCCTCGGGGGTCAACGGCATCTCTTCTTCACCTCTACGTAGTCGTCGGCAGTCGGCAAGACCGTATCGCTCACAACCTGACCACAACGCTGATCAGGATGTAGACGATGATCATCAGAACGAAGAAGGACAGGTCGAGTGCCACGCCCCCGAGACGCAGCGGCGGGATGAACCGCCGCAGAAGCTTGAGCGGTGGATCGGTGACAGTGTAGGTGGCCTCAAGTACGACCACCATCGCCTTGCCGGGTTGCCATGAACGTGCGAACTGGAAGACATAGTCCATGACCAGCCGGAAGATCAGCACGATGAGGAAACACATCAGCGCGATATAGACCACATCCAGTGCGACGCCCATGTCTCGCGCTTCCCTCTCCCCTGGCTCTCGTCAGCTCCGGCCTCGCGGCCGGCACCGGCCTTGCGGCCGGGTCGTTCCCGGTGTCGTGTTCTCAGCTCTGGTTGAAGAATCCGCCCTCTGCGATGCGGGCCTTGTCCTCCGCCGTGACATCGACGTTAGCAGGCGACAACAGGAACACCTTCTGCGTCACGCGTTCAATGCTGCCATGGAGACCGAAGACGAGTCCCGCGGCAAAGTCGACAAGTCGCTTCGCGTCCGTATCGTCCATCTCCGTGAGATTCATGATCACCGGAGTGCCCTCACGGAAGTGTTCCCCGATGGTACGGGCCTCGTTGTAGGTCCTGGGGTGCAGCGTGGTGATGCGGTACGGCTCCCGCTCGGACACGACCTTGGGCATGATCACCGGTGCGTTCTTCTCCATGTTCGGGCGGTCAGGTGTGATGGATGCCACGGGTGCGATCCGGGCGGGTCGCACGCTTTCCGCGGGGAGCTGAACCGGCTCGCGCTGGGCGGGTGGTTGCACCACTCGCACCGGTTCGTCCCTTTCGCGCTCACGCTCGCGGTCGCGCTCCCTTTCCCGCTCCACCTGGTGCGGGGGCTGGTGCCGCCGCCGGTCGCGCTCGGGCTCCGGCTCAGGTTCGAATTCGTCATCGGGGTCGAACCCCGGGCCGTCGTACCCATCGTCCTCCACGAGGCCGAGGTAGACCGCCATCTTGCGCATCGCGCCGGCCATGCTCCGAGTCCTCCGCTCTGTGGTGGATCGGCATTCGTCACCAAGTGCCAGCGATCCACTGTGGTCTGCCCGCTAGGAGTGGGAATGACCATATTTTCTGCTGTGGTCCGACTTGCTTCGCGACGTTACCCGAGCCGGGGTCGGACTCCGAGTACCGCCGTACCGACGCGTACATGTGTCGCTCCGGCCGCCACCGCGTCCTCCAAGTCCCCGCTCATACCTGCGGAGACCATGTTCGCAGCCGGATGACCGGTGCGCAGGCCGGATGAGATTTCCATCAGCCGGTCGAACGCGGCCCGTTGCCGGCCGGCGTATTCCCCGGCCAGCGGCGCCACGGTCATCAGCCCGTCGAGCCGGAGTCCGGGAGCCGCGTCGACCGCGGCCGCCAACTCCTCGACCCCGTCCGGCGCGACACCGCCGCGCTCACCGCGCTCGCCGCTCTCCGCGTCCAGGGCGACCTGGATCAGACAGCCGAGTTCGCGCTCCCCGCGCACCGCGGCGGCGGAGAGAGCGGTGACCAGCTTGGCGCGGTCCACCGACTGCACCACATCGGCATAACCGGTCACGGAGCGAACCTTGTTCGTCTGCAATTGTCCGACAAAGTGCCATGTCAGCGAAAGATCCGCACAAGCGGTGGCCTTGGGGGCGGCGTCCTGGTCACGATTCTCCGCGACATGGCGCACACCGAGTTGATGCAGGATCCGCACATCGCTCGCGGGGTAGGTCTTGGTGACCACGATCAGGGTCACTTCCTCCCGCTTGCGCCCCGCGGCGGCACAGGCGGAGGCGATCCTTTCCTCCACCTGTGCGAGATTCGCCGCGAGTTCTGCCTTACGGTCCGTCATGCCCTATCCGTCCAGCCAGACATATCCGGCGAGCCGCCCGGTGATGCGGTCGCGGCGGTAGGAGAAGTGGTCGCCCGATTCCCGGGTGCAGTACGGCGAGGAGTGCCGGTCCGTCACGCCGAGAGCGGCGAGCTGGGCGTGGACTCCGCCGGTGACGTCCACCGCCGGGGTTCCCCAGCTGGTCTCGGACCAGGTACCGGGGACGGCCTCGGCGACCTCGGCCCTCATCGCCTCCGGCACTTCGTAGCACCGTCCGCAGACGGCCGGTCCGGTGTGGGCGATGATCCGGGAGGTGTGTGCGCCGAGCGCGGCCATGGCCTCGACCGCCGCCGGAACGACTCCGGCGACCAGTCCCGGCCGCCCCGCGTGCGCCGCCCCGACGACTCCGGCGACCGGGTCGGCCAGCAGGACGGGGGTGCAGTCGGCGGTGAGGACCGCGAGCGGCAGCCCGCGCCGGGCGGTCACCACCGCGTCCACGGCCGGAATCTCCGCGTCCACACCCCAGGGCCCGTCCACCACCGCGACGTCCCGGCCGTGCACCTGGTTCATCCAGACGACGAGCGCCGGGTCGATACCGAGGTCGCGCGCGGCACGCACCCGGTTCGCGCCGACGGCGGCGGGGTCGTCTCCGACCGCGCCGCCGAGGTTGAGTTCGCCGTACGGAGCGGCGCTCACTCCGCCCCACCGGTCGGTGAAGGCGAAGTGAGCGCTGCCCGCGACGGTTTCCGTCCGGTGCTGGTCTATCACTTCAAGAAGTCCGGAACATCCAGCTCTTCGGCCTGGGTGTCCTGGTAGGGACGGGCCGGCGGGACGTGCGGCGGAGAGACGGGCGGCAGCGCGCTCTCGCTCGAAGCCGACGCGGGAGCGGGCTCGGCCGGGGCCGGGTTCTCCTCGCGCGGGGGTACGGAACCGAGTCCGCCGGACGGGCGCGCGGGCTCGGGGGCGGACCTGACCGGGGCGGCCGGTTCCTCGCGCTTGGTGCTGTTCGCACCGAGGACGTTCTCCCGGCGGGCCGGCGGCTGTCCGCCGTCGAAGCCCGCGGCGATCACGGTGACCCGGACCTCGTCGCCCAGGGCGTCGTCGATGACGGCGCCGAAGATGATGTTGGCCTCGGGGTGGGCGGCCTCGCTCACCAGCTGGGCGGCCTCGTTGATCTCGAAGAGACCGAGGTCGCTGCCGCCGGAGATGGAGAGCAGGACCCCGCGGGCGCCGTCGATGGAGGCTTCCAGGAGCGGCGAGGAGATCGCCATCTCCGCCGCCGCCACCGCGCGGTCGTCGCCACGCGCCGAGCCGATGCCCATGAGTGCCGATCCGGCCTCGGACATGACCGACTTGACGTCGGCGAAGTCGAGGTTGATCAGTCCCGGGGTCGTGATGAGGTCGGTGATGCCCTGGACACCCGAGAGCAGCACCTGGTCGGCCGACTTGAAGGCGTCGAGCACGCTGACCTGACGGTCCGAGATGGACAGCAGGCGGTCGTTGGGGATCACGATGAGGGTGTCGACCTCTTCGCGGAGCTCGGCGATGCCGTCCTCCGCCTGGTTCGCGCGTCGCCGGCCCTCGAAGGTGAACGGGCGGGTGACCACACCGATCGTCAGGGCGCCCAGCGAGCGCGCGATGTTGGCGACGACGGGTGCGCCGCCGGTGCCGGTGCCGCCGCCTTCGCCGGCGGTGACGAAGACCATGTCGGCCCCCTTGAGGACCTCCTCGATCTCCTCGCGGTGGTCCTCTGCCGCCTTACGACCGACGGCCGGGTTCGCCCCGGCGCCGAGGCCCCGGGTGAGTTCGCGGCCGACGTCGAGCTTGACGTCGGCGTCGCTCATCAACAGGGCCTGTGCGTCCGTGTTGATCGCGATGAACTCGACGCCCTTGAGGCCGACCTCGATCATTCGGTTGATGGCATTGACACCACCGCCGCCGACACCGATGACCTTGATGACTGCGAGGTAGTTCTGCGGTGCTGCCACGTCGAAGGCCTCTCGCCTCGAGTTACGTGTCGTCGCTCTGCGGTGGCCCCGCGGCGACGACTGATGTCGATGGGGACGGTCCGAACGCCGACCCAAACCCTAACGTTCAAGTTTAGGGTTACCAGTGTGTCTGCTTCCTGGACTCTTCCGAACAGGACACTAAGTCGACAAGTGGCGCACGTTCAACGAACACGCCGAACCTCCCGTTTTTCTTTTCACCCTATGTGATCACCCGTAGCGCTGACCAACCAGGGTGCTGGCCAGCACAAATGCCCGTCAACTGCCCGATACCGCCGGGGCGGTGGGAGCGCTTACGTCGAACTGTCCCGCTTTGGGCTCCGCCTTCATGAGCGCGGAGAGGATGAGCGCCTTCGCCGTGCCGTCCTCGCCGCTGCCCCAGGTCACCTCGCGATCCCGGGTGAGCCGCAAGGAGATCGCGTCGAAGGAGGTGACCCGGACGACCTCGGTGTCCTTGGCGACGGCCGCCGGAAGGTCGCCGGTGACCCGGACCGCTTCCCGCAACAGACGGTCACCGCCGAAGCGGCGGAGGCTCGCGGACGGTTCGGGCTTCAGCTCCAGCAGGGGCACGCCCTTCGGGGCCCGGTCCACGGTGGCGAAGCGCACGCCCTTGGCATCCACTTCCACGAACTTCCCGCCCTTTTCGACGAGAAGGACCGGCTTTCGCTCCGTCACTTTAAGGCCGATTCCGTTCGGCCAGGACCGAACGACATCAACTCTGTCGATACGGGGCAACTTCTGGCGCAACCGGCGTTCCATCGCATCGGTGTCCACGGAGACCAGCGGGGCGCCTACCGGCGTCGCGGCAACCGCTTCCACTTCCTCGCGGGTCAGGACCTCGACGCCGCTCGTGGTGACCTTCTCGACGCGGAGCCAGGAGGAGCCGTAGAGCGCCCAGATCACGAACGCGGTGAGCAGGGCGGCCACGGCGCCGATCAGGATCAGCAGGGCACGGCGGCTGATCCGGGGCCCCTCGGGGCCGATGTGCGGCGGGCGGGCGGAGGTGTCAGCCCGCCCGGGTGCGCCGCGCTGGGCGGTCGTCGGTCCGGCCACGCTCGCTCCTTCGCCGGACCCGGGACTTCCGCCCCGGGTCCGCACCGCATCGCGCCGTACGCCTAGCGGCGCGCGGCAATCGCTTCGTACACCATGCCGACGAGCAGGTCGTCGGCGTCGCGCCGGCCGAACTCGGCGGCGGCGCGGGACATTTCGTACAGCCGGTGGGGATCCGACAGCACCGGCAGGACGTTGGACTGCACCCACTCCGGGGTGAGCGCCGCGTCGTCCACCAGCAGGCCGCCGCCGGCGTTGACCACCGGCTGGGCGTTGAGCCGCTGTTCGCCGTTGCCGATGGGCAGCGGGACGTAGGCGGCGGGCAGCCCGACGGCGGAGAGTTCGGCGACGGTCATCGCGCCCGCGCGGCAGAGCATCATGTCGGCCGCGGCGTACGCCAGATCCATCCGGTCCACGTACGGTACCGGGATGTAGGGCGGCATCCCGGGCATGTTGTCGATGCGCGGCAATTCGTTCTTCGGGCCCACCACATGGAGGATCTGGATCCCCGAGCGCTGGAGCAGCGGCGCGACCCGCTGGACCACCTCGTTGAGGTGGCGCGCGCCCTGCGAGCCGCCGGAGACCAGCAGCGTGGGCAGGTTGGGGTCGAGGCCGAAGGCGGCGCGTGCCTCCGGACGGACCCGGGCGCGATCCAGGGTGGCGATGGTGCGGCGCAGCGGAATGCCGATGTAGCGGGCGCCGCGCAGCTTGCTGTCCGGGGTGGAGACGGCGACCCCGTGGGCGTACCGCGAGCCGATCTTGTTGGCCAGGCCCGGGCGGGCGTTGGCCTCGTGGACGACGATCGGCACGCCGACGCGCTTGGCGGCCAGGTAGCCGGGCAGGGCTACATAGCCGCCGAAGCCGACCACGCAGTCCGCCTTGGTGCGCTCCAGGACCTGCTCGGCGGCCTTGATCGTGCCACGCAGCCGGCCCGGGACGGTGATCAGTTCGGGCGTGGGCTTACGCGGCAGCGGGACGGCGGGGATGAGCGCCAGCTCGTACCCCCGCTCGGGTACGAGCCTGGTCTCCAGGCCGCGTTCCGTGCCGAGGGCCGTGATTCCCACGGTCGGGTCCTGCCTGCGCAGGGCGTCTGCGAGGGCAAGCGCGGGCTCGATGTGTCCGGCGGTCCCCCCGCCGGCGAGTACGACATGCACCGAAATTCACCGCTCTCCGGACGAACGCTTCTTGACGCGCCGTCTCATCGTCTTCCATCTCACCCCGGGCTTCCGCATGGCCAGGGCCGCCTTCGCCGCGGGGTCCTCCCGTGCGAAGGCGATCATCAGCCCGACCGCGAACATCGTCGGCAGCAAGGCTGATCCCCCGTAGGAGAACAGCGGGAGCGGGACCCCGGCGATCGGCAACAGGCCGAGCACCGCACCGATGTTGATCACGGCCTGGGCCGTGATCCACGTGGTCACGCCTCCCGCGGCATACCTCACGAAGGGGTCCTCCGTGCGTCCGGCCACGCGGATACCCGCATAGCCTAGAGCCGCGAAGAGGGCGAGCACGGACAGCGTCCCCGCCAGACCCAGTTCCTCACCGGTGATCGCGAAGATGAAGTCGGTGTGGGGTTCCGGGAGTTGGCCCCATTTTTCCACACTCGCACCCAGCCCTGAACCGAACCATCCGCCGGACGCCAGAGCATAGATTCCGTGGGCGGCCTGCCAGCAGCCGCCCTCCGGATCGGGTTCGCTCACGCCCATGCAGGCGAGCCTGGACATCCGGTTGGGGCTGGTCCTGATCAGCAGGAACGCGAGGACGGCGGCGAAGCCGAGGACTCCGGCGAAGAGACGGGTGGGGGCACCGGCCAGCCAGAGCAGACCGAACAGGATCGCCGTGAGAATGATCGCTGTTCCCATGTCGCCGCCGAGCATGATCAGCCCGAGCAGCATGAAGGCGACCGGGACGAGCGGCACGAGCATGTGCTTCCACTGCGTCAGCAACCGCTTGTCCTGCTTGCGGGCCAGCAGGTCCGCCCCCCACAGGATGAGGGCCAGCTTGCCGAACTCGCTGGGCTGGAGCTGGAACGGGCCGCCCAGGTAGAGCCAGTTCTGGTTGCCGTTGACCGACATCCCTATCCCCGGCACCTGGACCAGGACCATCAGGAAGACGGTGACCATCAGTATCGGGTAGGCAAGACCCCGGTGGAGCTTCACCGGCATCCGGGCGGCGATCAGCATCAGCCCGCCCCCGATGACGGCGGCGAGGAACTGCTTGCCGAAGAAGTACGTCGCGGGCTTGCTGATGTCCAGCGCCTTGATCATAGAGGCGGAGTAGACCATCACCAGGCCCAGCACGGTGATCAGGAGGCTGGAGCCGAGGATCACGTAGTAGGCGGTCAGGGGCCGGTCCCAGGCCCGCCGCGCCCGCTCGAAGGCCCGGCGCGGTCCGCCGCCGCGCCCGGAGCGCGGGGTACGGGAGCCGGACCCGCCGCGTCCGGCGCCGCGGGGTGTCTCGGGGCTCCGGGCGC
>NZ_QWFA01000047.1 GCF_003501885.1 Streptomyces globisporus | reverse complement strand
TCCCAGAACGCCTTCCCACCCCCGCCCTACCGTCCTGCCGCGTTGCAAAGTGGACCAATTGGTCAGTAGGTGACGTCAGGGCGGGCGGGTGGATCGGTGACCGACGGGCGACAGACACGCAACGCCGAGCGCACACGGCGTGCGGTGGTCGACGCAGCCGTCCAGGTGATCCTGGACCAGGGTGCCGCCGTGACACTGGCTCAGGTGGCCGCGGCCGCCGGGGTGTCGAAGAGTGGTCCGATCCACCATTTCGGCAGCCGGGACCAGTTGGTGGTCGCTCTGGTGGAGGACACGCACGAACGCTTCCGGGAGACGGTCCGCAGCCACCTCGACCTGTCCGAGCCTGCGGTCGCTCCGGTCATGGAGGAGAACGCCGCGTGGTGGGACGAGCGGCTCGCCCTCGACGGGGTAAGCCCCGAACGGATCCTGATCGTGCCGAGGGCTGCCGGGGGCATCTCCGTGGCCGCCATCTACGGCGAGCAGGACGAGAGCAGCCTCTCGACCGCGCGCGACCTCCTGCTGGAACTCGCCGGCGAGGGCACCTTCCGCACCTCTCTCTGAACCCCTGAGCCGCGGGCCGCACGGCCAGGGCACCGCACGGCCGGGCACCGGCGCCATCGGCCGACCGCACGGCCGGGCACCGGCGCCATCGGCCGATGGCATCATCCCTCGTCAGAGGGTGACGACGAGCTTCCCCTGGACGTGACCGCCCTCGGCTTCCCGGTGCGCGTCCGCGATCCTGTCCAGCGGGTACGTCGCCTGTACGTAGGGGGTGTACGCGCCCCGACCGCCCAGCGCGGCCCCTTCCGCCAGCACCGCCGAGTCGTTCTCCGCGTAGACGTGCCGTACTCCCAGCTCCGCCGAGCGGGCCGCGTCGGCCACCGTCACGACGCGGTCCGCGTGGCCGACGAGGGCGACCAGGTCGGCAAGCGATCCGGACGCCGCCAGGTCGAGCGCCGCGTCCACTCCCCCGGGGGCGAGTTCGCGGACCCGATCGGCGAGCCCGTCGCCGTAGGCGGTGGGCACGGCTCCCAACGTCCGCAGGTAGGCGTGCTTGGCCGGGCTCGACGTGCCGATGACGGTGGCACCGCGTGCCGCCGCCATCGCGACGGCGGCGCCGCCCACCCCGCCGGCCGCTCCCTCGATCAGCAGGGTGCGGCCGGAGAGGTCACCGAGCGCGTCGAGCGCCCGGCCCGCGGTGGCGACCGCGAGACCGGCTCCGGCAGCCTGTTCCAGGGTCCACGCTTCCGGCACCGCGGACCAGGCGGTCAGCACGGCGTACTCCGCGGCCGCCCCGAAGATGCCGCCGAGGCCGAACACCTTGTCACCCACAGTAACGCCCGAGACGCCCTCGCCGACCTCGTCCACCACTCCGGCGGCATCGCGGCCGGGGATCGCCGGGAGCTCGACGGGGAAGTGCTCTCGGACCACCCCCGAACGCAGCTTCCAGTCGATGGGGTTCACGCCGGCCGCGGCCACCCGGATGCGTAGCTCACCGGGCCCGGCGTGCGGCTCCCGAACATCGTCGATGGCGATCACGTCGGCGGGGCCGTAGTCGTGGTAACGGGCAGCACGCATGGAGTCACTCCTTGATCCGAAATTACTTACTGCGGAAACTAACTTACAGCGACTTCCTTTCCGCGGCAAATAACGGTGAGTTGCTTTCCGTGGCAAGTGTTGGTGATAGGATCACGCACATGGCAGCAGACAGCGGACTCCTCCCGACCGAGTCGGACACCTGGGACTCGATGCTGTCGGTGCTGCTCTGGCTTCCGGCGGCACTGGAGGCGCGCCTCAAGCAGGACGGCCTCTGCCACCACGAGTTCCTGATCCTCTGGTGCCTGACGGAGCACCGGGAGCGCACGCACACCATGAGTTCGCTCGCCGAGCTGTCCCGGGTCACCCCGTCACACCTGTCCCGTCTCGCGTCGCGCCTGGAGAAGCACGGCTGGCTCACGCGCGAGCGGGACCCTTCCGACGCCCGCGTCACCATCGCCTCCGTGACCGAGGCGGGATCGGCGAAGTACGCCGAGACGGCACCGGGCTACCACGCGACCCTGCGCGAGCACCTCTTCGACCGACTGACCGAGGAGCAGGTCGCGCAGCTCGGCCGAATCACCGCGACGGTCGCTCTGTCCCTGGCCCGATGACGGCCGCCCCGCCCCTGCCCCTGGCTCGATAAGGGTGACGATCCGCCCCGTGATGCCCTGGCGGACGACACGGCCGCCCCGTCCGGCTGCCTCGACAGGCCCAGCCGGACTCTCGTCGCCCCCCTCGTCGGGTGAACGGTTCGGGCGGCGGCGGAACCTGCTCGTCAGAGCCGTCCCGCCGTCCGAGACCGCGTACGAGGAGGGTACGACGCCGGCACCGCGGTGCTGGGCGGGTTGCTCGTCTCCTGGTACACCAGGGCCTCCTCCGCCGGAACCGACGCGCTCGACCTCCCGGCAGACCTGTCGACCGGGCCTCCTCGACGCCGGCCGAAGCCCTGATCGTGGCCGGAGAGGTCGGCGGCGGCACGGGTGGCCTCGTCCTCGCGGCCGCGAAGGAGGCGTTCACCGAGGCGGCCATGGTGACCGGTTCACCGGAGCCGGGGTGATGGTCGTCGCCGCGAGCTGGGCGCTGGTGACGCTGCGAGGCGTGTCCGCGAACCTGGATCTCGCCGAGGAGCACGAGCACCAGCTGCAGTGATTCGCTTCAGGTGGGAGCGGGACACTTCCACCGCGGGCGGCGCCCCGCTCCCGGCGGTCCGGCGGGCGTCAGAGCTCGAACCGCGCGTGCTGCGCCTCCGGCACCAGGTCGGTGTACTCCGGGTGCTTGCGGAGCCAGCCACGGATGAAGGGACAGAAGGGAAGCACCTTGAGCTCCTGCTTCCTGGCCTCGTCGAGAACCGAGCGGGCCAGCGCGCCCCCGAGGCCTCGGCCCCCGAACCGCGGGTCGATCTCCGTATGGAGGAAGGCGATCTCGTCCCGGAAGCGGTGATACTCGACGAATCCGGCCCGCTCACCGCCGTCGAAGATCTCGTAACGCGATTCCTCGGGGTTGTCCGCCACGTGGCTTTCCATGGTTCCCTCCTCGGGATGACCGGCCGCGCCTCCACCGCCGCCCCAGAGGGCGGCGGCTTGCCGGGGAGCCCATCATCCATTCAGTTGATGAATCAATTTATCTTTGGCGACGGGCGCTTCGCGCCCTCGCATCCGACTTCTCAGTCGCTGACCCTGCTACGGGACTGGTACAGCAGGTCCTGGTAGTCGGGGTGCCGGGCGATCCAGCCCGCGAAGAATGGGCAGGTGGCCAGCACCCGCAGGTTCGCCGCGCGAGCGTCGTCGAGGGCGGCCCGGGCCAGCGCGGACCCGACCCCCCTGCCCTCGTACGCCGGCTCGACCTCGGTGTGCACGAACGCGACGAGCTCCGCCGTACGGATGTACTGCGCGATGCCCGCCGGCTTGGACTCGCCGTCGACGTACGCCTCATAGCGGTTCGCCCCGGGCGCGTCGCTCACTTCGACCGCCATGTTTCCTCCTGTAAGGCCTGCTCACGACCGGCTCGACGGATGCCCGTCGACCGTGACCTCACCCTAACCATGAAATGTTGATGCATCAACATAAAGTCGGTCCGGGGATGCCGCTCTTGCGACGTGTCCCACCTGCGTCACGGGATTCGCATGACACCCCTTCGGCCATCAGCACATTCTGGCCCGGCACGCAGTTCCATCGATCAAGAGGAAAGGCTGCACCTGAGGAGACGGTTGCGTCTGTTGGCGGCCATACCGGCTGGTCTCGCACTGGCCGCCGGCGCCATGGTCCCCCTGCCCGCGAGTGCGGAAGCGCCCCGAGGGGCGGCCACCGTGCCCCTGTCGCCGGGCGACGCGGCGACGGTGCGGCTGATCACGGGCGGCACACTCGGCCGTGCTCGCACCGTCAAGGCGCAGCCGCGTCAGCCGTCGGGGAGCCAGCCCCGCTCACGCAGGGCCGCGACGAAACGGCCGTACGTCTCCTCCAGAGCCGGGCGTTCCGCCGGCACCGGCTCCACGAGGGCGCCACTGTGCACCATGGCCGCGGCGCTCGCGGCGAGGTCCTCGTGGAGCGTGCCGGTCGCGGCGAGCAGCGCGGCCCCGAACGCCGTCTCCGCGCGCTCGACGACCCGGACCGGTCGGTCCAGGACAGTGGCCCGGATCGCCGTCCACACAGTGCTGCGGCTTCCCCCGCCTGCCGCGTGGAGCGGGCCGAGCACCGGGATGCCCAGTCGCTCGATCCGGTCCAGGGCCAGGCGTTCGAGGAAGGCGACTCCTTCCAGCGCGGCGCGGTGGGCGTCCGCCTCGTCGCGGGGGCTGCCCAGTTCGAAGCCGCGCGCCGCGCCGGAGACGAAAGGGAAGCGTTCGCCGTCGCGGCACAGCGGGTAGCGCACGTACGACGCCGGACCCCGGGCCGCCGCGGCGGCGTCCAGCGCGGGCAGGCGGGCCGGGTCGACGTCGGCCAGGCACTCCCCTCCCGTGTTGGAGGCACCGCCGGGGAGCCACCAGCCGTCGGGGTGGCGATGGCTGTAGAAGGCGCCGGTCGCATCGCGCACCAAGTGCTCGGACACCCCCTTGAGGACGTACGTGGTGCCGATGACGCCCACGAACCGGCCCGGCTCGACCGCGCCGGTGGCGATCTGGCCCGCGCAGCCGTCCGTCATCCCGAGGCGTACGGAGCACCCTTCGGGCAGCCCCGTGGCCTCGGCCGCCTCCGGGCCGACGGTCCCGGCCCCGGTGCCGGGGGCGCCCACGGACGGGAGCAGCCCGAGCGGGAAGTCGAGGGCGTCGAACACCTCGTGCGCCCACTCCCCGGCACGGGCGTCGTAGCCGGACTTCAGCGCGTGGCTCCAGTCCGCGGCCACGGGGTGGCCCGTCAGTTCGCGGCCGATGAACTCGGGGGTGTGCAGGACGTGGTGCAGAGCGGAGCCGTACGCCCGCAGGCACCACACGGCCCGGCCGAGCGCGGCGGTGGGGCCCACCGACAGGCCGAGCGCGTCCCACCGGGCGCTGCCCGCCCGCTGGGCCTCGGCGTTGATGTCGGCGGCACGCCGGTCGTCGTACATCAGGGCGGGGCCGAGCGGTTCGCCGTCGGTTCCGGTGGGCACGATGGTGCCGGATGTGGCGGACACGGCCACCGCGATCACCTCCCGTCCGCCCCGGGGCAGCGCGCCCGTGGTGCGGCGCAGGGCCGACCGTACGGCGGGCCACCACGACCGGGCGTCCTGCTCGCTCGTTCCCGTGGCGGTCCGTACGGGGGGCGGGAGATCGGCCCGTGCCTCGGCGAGTACGCGTCCTTGGCCATCCACGCACAGCACGCGGACGGACGCGGTCGCCACGTCGATGCCGATCACGGCCGGAGAGGGCGGAGTGGGGCGACGGGGTTCACTGCTCATGCGGAAAGCGTCCTTCCCCGGGGGCCTCACATGTCCACGTCGGTCCACCGGTCGGGTGGCCGTCCATCGCCGTGGTGGCCCGTGTGTGACGTTGACATCCGTTCCATCGCGGTGGGAGCGGCGTGGTCATGAGCCGACGGCCGCCACCGTGACCTGGGTCCGTTCACGGAGTTTGCCCAGCAGGTCGGCGTCCGCTCCCTCGTCCACGACGAGATGGTCCAGGTCGCCGACGGGGCCCACCCGGTGCAACGCGGTGCGGGCGAGTTTGGTGTGGTCCATGAGCATCACCTTCGTCGCCGCCGACGTGAGCATCGCCCGTTTGACCAGCACCACGTCCTGCTCCTGGTGGTAGGCCGTCCTGGCGTCGAGGGCCGACGTGGAGACCGCGACGAGGTCCACGGAGAGCGCCTCCACCGCCTCCACGCAGGGCATGCCGAGGAAGGAGTCGTGGGTGCGTGAGTACTCGCCGCCCAGGGCGATCAGGCGGATGCCCTCACATCCGGCGAAGACGTCCAGCACCCGGCGGGCGTTGGTGACCACCGTGAGCGGAGCGAGTTCGACCAGGAGGCCCGCCATGACCAGCACCGTGGTGGAGTCGTCGAGCATGACCGACATGCCGGGCTCCACCAGCGCGGCGGCGGCCCGCGCGACGGCCCTCTTCTCCGCCGTGTTGACGCCGAGCCGGTAGTCGAGGCTCGACTCGAACACGGTGGAGGGCAGGGCGGACGCGCCACCGCGGAAGCGTCGCAGCACCCCTTGGCGCGCCAGGTCGTCGAGGTCCCGGTGGACGGTCATCAGGCTCACCCCCGTGAGCTGGGCGAGGGCGGCGCCCGTGGCCGTGCCCTGCTCCACCACGTGGTCGGCGATGAGCCGTCGGCGCTCTTCGGCGGATCTCTTGGTCATGGGGGTCAGTCTCCCGCAGGGCTCGGACCGGGCGCGGGGGCGGGGGGCGGCGCTGTGGGTACGTTGAGCGAGCGCAGCGCCGTCTCCGTACCGCGGATCTCGATCTCCGTGACGGCCCCGTTGTCCAGCCGCGGGAAGATGCGCCGGTAGCGCCCGAGAGGCAGTCCGAGGAGCTCGCACAGGGTGATGCGCAGCAGGGTGTTGTGGGCGACGACGAGCACCCGCTTCCCCTGGTGACGGTCTGCGAGGTCGCGCAGGGACGCGGTCGCCCGCGCCGCCGCCCGGGTGACGGGTTCGGAGCCGGGAAAGGCACCCGAGTCGGCGTCCTCGCGGAACCGCCGTACGGCTTCGGGATCCTCATCGGCCATCTCCTGGATCGTCCGGCCCTCGCCCCATCCGAAGTCCACCTCCCGCAGCCCTTCCTGGACCTCCACCGCCAGGCCCAGCGCCTTCGCCGCGGGGCTCGCCGTAAGTCGGGCGCGGCTGAGCGGGGAGCAGGCGACCGCGTCCACACCGCTGCGCGCCGCCCAGGCTCCGAGGTCGGTGGCCTGGGCCACGCCCCGGGGTGTCAGGGCCACGTCGGTGACGCCGGCATACCGGTTCTCCGCGTGCCACTCGGTCTCGCCGTGCCGTACGAGCAGGAGACGCGTGGTCATGGAGACCGCCCTTTCCGGGTCGGGGCCGAGTCGAGGCGAGGTGCACGGAGTTGCCGTTGCCCGTGTCGGCCGGGTGCATTGCCGGTTCACGTGGGCGCTGTTAAATTTAACAGACATTCCACAGCACGGGACCGGGCTTTCACGGCTCGGATCAGGCACGGATCACGGCCCCGACCTGCTCGGCACCAACCCCCAGCGGCTCTCCTCGCAGAAGGAATCCGACGTCATGCGCATCCTCGCCGCAGGCGACCACTTCGTCCGTCCCGCGTTGATTCGCGAGGCGGTGAGTCAGGAGCTGTCCCATGCGGGCGTGGAGCTACCGGAGTTCACGGAGCTGACTCTTCCCTGGCCCCATGAGCCTTTCGGTCCGGTCGCGGAGGTCCGTGAGGCCAGCGGTACGGAGGACGGGCTCGTGGAGGCGTTGGACGGGGCGGCCATCTGTGTGACGCAGATGGCCCCGTTCACCGAGCGGGTGTTCGCCGCGTCGCCCGCGTTGCGGTTGGTCGCCGTCTCGCGGGGCGGGCCGGTCAATGTGGACCTGGCCGCCGCCACCCGGCACGGGGTCAGGGTCAGTTTCGCCCCGGGCCGCAACGCCCCCGCTGCCGCGGAGTTCGCGGTGGGGTTGATGCTGGCCGCGATGCGGCGCATCGCGGCCGCCGACGCGGAGCTGAAGCGGGGCGTCTGGCGGGGGGATCTCTATGCGTACGAGGAGGTCGGCGGCGAGCTCGGCGGGGCCACGGTCGGGCTCGTGGGTTACGGGGCCATCGGCCGTATCGTGGCGCGGGTGATGCGCGCCTTCGGGGCGGACGTGCTCGCGGCCGACCCGTACGCCGACCCGGAGGCGGTCGCGGCGGACGGTGTCGAACTCGTCGAGCTGGACGACCTTCTGGGCCGGAGTTCGGTGGTGAGCCTGCATGCCCGCCTGACCGAGGAGACCCACCATCTGCTCGACACCCGCCGCCTCGGCCTGCTGCCGTCCGGGGCAGTTCTCGTCAACTCCGCCCGCGGCGGGCTGCTCGACCACGCGCCGCTGCCGGAGCTGCTGCGCAGCGGCGCTCTCGGGGCGCTGGCCCTCGATGTGTACGACGTCGAGCCGATCCCCGCCGACTGGGCCCTGCGTGACGTACCGAATGTGATCACCACGCCTCATCTCGCGGGCGCGACGCGGCAGACGGCGCACCGTGCGGCGGCGATCACCGCCGCCGAGGTCGGCCGCTTCGTGCGGGGGGAGAAGTTGCGGCATCTCGCGAACGGGGACGTCCTGGTGGACGGCGGGCCCTGACGGCGGTCTTCGCCGCCGGCGCCCCCAAATCCATCGGCTCGCACAGGAGGTAGCAGGGTTGAGGACCATCATCGGGGTGGACATCGGAACGTCGGTCACCAAGGCGGTGGCGTTCGACGAGGGCGGCGGGGCGCTGGCCGCCGCGAGCCGGCGCTCGCATCTGGAGATGCTGCCGGGCGGTCGCGTCGAGCAGGATCTCGACGACGTCGTCTCGGGTGTCGGCGCTGTCGTACGGGAGGTCGCGGCGGAGCTCGGGCGGCTGCCGGACGCCGTGGCGCTCACCGGGCAGGGGGACGGGTTGTGGCTGCGGGACTCCGGCGGCCGCCCGGTGCGGCCCGCCATCTCCTGGATGGACGCGCGGGCCTCGGATCTCGTGACCCGCTGGCTGACGGACGGCACGATCACCACGGCTTACGCGCACACCGGCTCGGGGATGTTCCCGGGGTGCCACGGCCCGCTGCTGAACTGGCTGCAGGAGCACGAGCCCCAGGCGCTGGACCGGGCCGCAGTCGCGGGGTACTGCGTCGACGCGGTCGCCCAGCGCCTCACCGGTCAGGTGTGCCTCGACGCCTCCGACGCGACGCTGCCGTTCCTCGACCCCCGTACCCGCCGCTACGCGCCCGAGGCCCTGGCGGCGTGCGGCGTCGCGGAGCGTGCGGCGCTGCTGCCCGCTCCCGCAGCCCCGGGCACGGTGCTCGCGCTCCACGGCCACGGCGCCGGACTCCTCGGTCTGCCCGAGGGGCTGCCGGTCGTGGCGGGGCCGTACGACCTGCCGGCCTGCGCGATCGGCAGCGGGGTGCGCGAGGTGGGGGACGGGGTCCTCATCCTCGGTACGACCCTCGCGAGCCAGGTGCTGACCGACCGGGTCGAGCTCGATGCGCTCGCCGAGCCCGCCGGCATGTGGCTGTGCACGCCGGCTCCCGACCGGTGGCTGCGTGCCATGCCCGCGATGGTGGGGACGGCGGCACTGGAGTGGGTGCTCGCTCTCGTCGGCGCGACCACGGCCGATGTGGACGCCCTGCTCTCCGACAGTCCGCCCGGCGCCCGGGGCGTCCGCGCCTTCCCCTTCCTGTCCGAAGCGGGCGAACGGGCCCCGTTCGTCGAGCCGTCGGCGCAGGGCAGACTCGACGGGCTCAGCCTGGCGACCGGCCGGGCGGACGCCGTCCGGGCCGTCTGCGAGGCCATCGGCTACGCGGCCCGGCACTGCCTGGAGGCGGCGGGGCTGAGCGGCACCCTCGCCCTGTGCGGGGGCGGCACGCGGTCGCAGACGTGGGCCCGGCTGATCGCCGACGTCCTCGGCCGGCCCGTGCGTGTCCCGCTGGAGGAGCAGGTCGGCGCGCTCGGCGTGGTGTCCGTCGCCAGGGCCTCGCTGTCCCCCGGGTACGACGCGCCGCCGGGACGCCATCAGGTGGTCGATCCGTGCGAGGACGTACGGGCGCTGTACGAGGACGAGTACGCGCGGTACCGGGCGGAGTTGGCGGCGGCCCGGACCGTGTGGGGAGCGCACGCGCGGCCGGCCGGACACCCCGGACACCTCTGAGCGCCCCCACCTGCCTGTTATTTATGACATGCCCATTGACACTCATAACACGCGCGATGTTAATTTGACGCGAAGGGGGCTCTCCGCCTGAAGACCGGGAGATTCCAGTGAAGGAACGCTCTGTCAGATCGTTTGCCGCGGCTCTGTCGGTGATGACGGTGATCGTCTCCGCCGCCGCCTGTTCGACGAAGGCGTCCAACAGCTCGGAGGGCAAGTCGTCGAAGGACGCGAAGATCGCATTCCTGATGCCCGACATCGCCTCCACCCGCTACGAGTTGTACGACGCGCCGCTCTTCAAGGCCAAGGTGAAGGATCTGTGCGGCGGTTGCGAGGTGCTCTACCAGAACGCGGGTGGCGACGCAGCGAAGCAACAGCAGCAGGCCGACTCCGCTCTCGCGCAGGGAGCCGACGTCATCGTGATCGACCCGGTGGACTCCGCCGCCGCGGCCAGCACCGTCCGTACGGCACAGGGGCGAGGGGTTCCCGTCATCGCGTACGACCGGCCGATCCCGGCGGTCAAGGCGGACTACTACGTCTCCTTCGACAACGAGAAGATCGGCGCCATGATCGGCCAGTCGTTGGTGGACCACCTCAAGGCCACCTCGGCCGAGGGCGGCCTCCTCCAGGTCAACGGATCGCCGACCGACGCGGCGGCGGGCCTGATCAAGAAGGGCATCCACAGCGCGGTCGACTCCAGCGGCTTCAAACTCCTCGCCGAGTACGACACTCCGGCCTGGGAGCCGGGGAAGGCCCAGAGCTGGGTCAGCGGTCAGATATCCAAGTTCCCGGGAAAGATCGCCGGAGTGGTGGCCGCCAACGACGGCACGGGCGGCGGTTCCATCGCCGCGTTCAAGGCGGCCGGAGCGAACGTGCCACCGGTTACCGGGAACGACGCCGAACTCGCCGCCGCCCAGCGGATCATCAAGGGCGATCAGTACAACACCATCTCCAAGCCCATCAAGACCGTCGCGGAAGCCGCGGCCGTCGCCGCGTTCTCCTTCGCCCAGGGCAAGAAGCCCAAGGGCGACACCACGCTCTTCGACACCCCCTCGGAACTCTTCACCCCGACCGTGGTCACCCGCGAGAACATCGCCGAGGTTCTGGTGGGCGACGGGAAGCCGCTCAAGACCGCCGAGGTGTGCACGGCGACGTACGCGGCCGCCTGCGCCGAGGTGGGCATCACGTAGTCGCGGGCCCCGTTCCCCACCTCTGCCTGCCCTTCTGTCTGCCCGTCCGCGCGCCTGCCTCGGAAGGCCGGTCATGACCGCTGACTCCTTGCCCTCCCCTCACGAGCCATCAGGAGGCCCGCTGCTCTCGCTCCGTGGGATCAGCAAGTCCTTCGGCGCCGTCGCCGCCCTCACCGATGTCGACCTCGACGTCTCCGCGGGTCAGGTCGTCGCCCTGGTGGGCGACAACGGCGCGGGGAAGTCCACCCTGGTGAAGGTTCTCTCCGGGGTGCACCAGCCGGACGCCGGAACCGTCGGTTTCGGCCACGGGGCCATTTCCATCCCCTCCCCCGCCACGGCGCAGCGGCTCGGCATCGCGACCGTGTTCCAGGACCTCGCCCTGTGCGAGAACCTGAACGTGGTCGAAAACCTCTTCCTCGGGCGGGAGTTGCGCGGGCTGCGCCTGGACGAGGTGGCCATGGAGGTCCGCTCCCGCGCTCTTCTCGGGGAGCTGTCGGCGAAGATCCCCTCGGTACGTGTCCCGGTCGCGGCCCTGTCCGGCGGCCAGCGGCAGACGGTGGCCATCGCGCGGACCCTGCTGGGCGACCCCAAGGTGATCATCCTCGATGAGCCGACGGCCGCGCTGGGGGTGGCGCAGACGGCGGAGGTGCTCAACCTGATCGAGCGGCTGAGGGAGCGCGGCCTGGGCGTCATCATGGTCAGCCACAACATGGCCGACGTGCGGGCCGTCGCCGACACCGTGGCCGTCCTGCGGCTCGGCCGGAACAACGGTGTCTTCGACGCGGCCGAGGCGACGGCGGCGGACCTGGTGGCCGCCATCACCGGAGCCACGGACAACGTGGTCAGCCGCCGCGCCGGACGGGAGCGGGCGGGGGACGACCGGACCGGCCGGGGCACGAACGGCCAGGACGCGGGCAGCCGGGCCGCGGACGATCGGGCCTTCGACGATCGACCCGTGAGCGAGCGAGCAGCGGACGGCGGAACGGAAGCGGCGCACAAGGGGGACGCATCATGACGAACCCGGATCTCGCTCACGCGGGGCCCGCCAAGCCGACGACCTGGTCCGACCGGGCGCGGAGTCGCCGACGGGCGGTGTCGGACCGGCTGCGCGGCGGCGACCTCGGGCTCCTGCCCGTCCTCGCCGGGCTCGTCGTGATCTGGGTCGTCATGCAGATCCTCAACCCGATCTTCCTGTCGAGCGCGAACCTCACGAACCTCGCCCTCGAAAGCGTGCCGGTCGGCATCATCGCTCTGGGAGTCGTCTGCGTCCTCCTCGTCGGCCAGATCGATCTGTCGGTCGGCTCGATCAGCGGACTCAGCGCCGCCGTCCTGGCGGTCCTGTTCGTGGACCGAGGGCTGCCGGCCTGGGTCGCCGTCACCGCATCGCTGGTCCTCGCGGCTCTGATCGGCTGGTTCTACGCCCAGGTCCACAACCGGATCGGCGTACCGAGTTTCGTCATCACGCTCGGCGGCCTTCTCGGATTCCTCGGCGTGCAGTTGTGGATCCTCGGGCCCAAGGGCTCGATCAACCTGCCCTTCGACTCCGGTCTCGTGGCCTTCGCCCAACTCCAGTTCCTGCCGCCCTGGCTGGCGTACACCCTGGTCGTCGTCGGCGCGGCGGCCCTGTACGCGACCGGTGCCGTCCGCGCCGCTGAGCGCCGCCGGGCGGGTCTCGCCGCCGCGTCCAGGCGTCTGCTCGCCGGACGGAGCCTGGCGCTGCTGGCCGGTCTCGGCGCGGCGGTCTGGTATCTCAACCGGGACCGGGGGGTGGGCTGGATGTTCGTGTTCTTCCTCGCTCTGGTGCTGGTGCTGCACTACGTCCTGTCCCGCACCTCGTTCGGCAAGTCGATGTACGCGGTCGGCGGCAACATGGAGGCCGCCCGGCGTGCGGGTGTCCATGTGAAAGCCGTCCTCACCACCGCGTTCGTGCTGTGCACGACGCTCGCCTGCGTCGGCGGGATGCTCTCCGCCTCGCGCCTCGCGGCGGCCAACCAGAGCAGCGGCGGCGGTGACGTCAACCTCAACGCCATCGCCGCGGCCGTCATCGGCGGCACCAGCCTGTTCGGCGGCCGGGGCACCGCGTTCGCCGCGCTGCTCGGCGTCCTCGTGATCCAGTCGATCTCCAGCGGACTCACTCTGCTGAATCTCGACTCCGCCTACCGCTTCATGGTCACCGGCGGGGTACTGCTCCTGGCGGTGTCGCTCGACGCGGTCGCCCGGCGTTCGCGGGTCTCCCACGGCAGGGCCTGAGACACCGTTCGTACCGGCAAAGCATCCGCACACCTCAGGATCCCGATCTCGGAGGAACCATGCGAAGCCGAGCACGCGCTCACGTCGCCACCCTGTTCCTGTCCATCGTCGTCGCGTCGGTCCTCCTCGCGACGGGCGGGGGCGCGGCCCATGCCCGTACGCCGACCCCGCCCTCGTCACCGTCCACCTCCTTCGGCCTGCCCGCTTCCGTGGACGGCGGGGCCTGGGCGTCCGGGCATCTCCAGGGCACGGCCATCGACCGCCGCCGGGGCCACATGTACTTCTCCTTCACCAATCTGCTGGTCAAGACCGACCTGGCGGGCAGACCGATCGGTTCGGTCACCGGCCTCACCGGGCATCTGGGCGATCTGGACTTCAACAGCGCGGACGGCCGGGTCTACGGCTCCCTGGAGTACAAGGCGGCCCAGGCCTTCTACGTGGCGATCTTCGACGGGTCCCGGATCACCCGGATGAACATGGACGCCCGGACCACCGATGTGCTCTCCACCGTCCATCTCCGGGAGGTGGTTCGGGACTACACCGCCGACATGAACGGCGACGGGGTCTTCGACGGCGACACCGGCAACACCCCGGACCACCGCTACGGCTGCAGCGGGATCGACGGCGTCGCCTTCGGTCCCGATCTGAACGGCAGGGGCGGCGGGCGGCTCACGGTCGCGTACGGGGTGTACTCCAACACCGCCCGCACCGACAACGACCACCAGGTGCTGCTCCAGTACGACGTGCGCGACTGGCGGAAGTACGAACGGCCGCTCAGCGAGGACGCGCTGCACACCAGCGGCCCCGCCTCCCCCGGCGGCAAGTTCTTCGCCTACACCGGCAACACCACCTACGGGGTCCAGAACCTGGAGTACGACGGGCACAGCGGCAACTGGCTGATGGCGGTGTACAAAGGCAAGAAGGCGGCCTTCCCCAACTACGCGCTCCATGTTCTGGACGGCTCGAAGCCCGCCCGCCGAGGCGAGGTGAAGGGGCAGCCGCGCCCCGAGTCCGGCCGTATCGTCTCCCTCCTCCCGCGTGGGCTGCACGATGAGTCCTCCGGTGTGTACGGCTACGAGTCGGACGGCCAGTACGGTCTGGTCTCGCTCGACGACGGCCGCTACTACGTGGCCGAGGCCGGAACGGTCGACTCCGGCGGGGCCACGCTGCAGACCGGCCGGGCGGTGCTGCACCGCTGGACGGGGGCGGTGCCGAACCCGTTCGCGGTGCGGGGGCCCGCCGGCTGAGCATGTCCCGGCACGCTCCGCGGCACGGGTCGCATCGCCAGGCCCGCGCCGCCACGCCATGGTGACCCACGTCACATCCTCGTCCTGTCAGCAATCGGAGCGCTGCCCCGTTCAAGGGGTACGCGAACGAGACAGGAGCCCGCCATGACGCTCATGAAGCACCGCATCGTCGTACTCGGCGCCGGGTACGCCGGGGCCTTCGCCGCCGGAAATCTGGCGCGTCGCCTCTCCCCCGCCGACACCGAGATCACCGTCGTCAACGCCTCACCCGACTTCGTCGAGCGGATGCGGCTCCACCAGGTGGCGGCCGGGCAGGACATCGCGCGCCGCAAGCTCGCGGACGTGTTCGCGGGCACCGGCATACGCCTGTGCCTGGCCCGGGTGACCGGTCTCGACCCCGAGCACAGGACGGTCGCCGTGACCGGCGAGGACGGGCCCCGGGAGCTGGCGTACGACACCCTGCTCTACGCACTCGGCAGCTCCGCCGCCCACCACGGTGTCCCCGGTGCGGCCGAGTACGCATTCGACGTGACCGGTCTGGGCTCGGCGCTGCGTCTGCGCGAACGCCTGGACGGCCTCGGCGAGGGCGGGTCCGTCCTGGTCGTCGGCGAGGGGCTGACCGGCATCGAGACCGCGACCGAGCTGGCCGAGTCGCGACCGGGTCTCTCGGTCGCGCTCGCCGCCCGTGGTGAGCTGGGCGCCTGGCTCTCCCCCAAGGCCCGGCGTCATCTGCGGGAGGCGTTCGACCGGCTCGGCGTCACCGTGCACGAGCACACCGCCGTCGCAGCCGTCGAACCGGCCGGCGCGATCACCGCCGACGGTACGGTCCTTCCGGCCGAGGTGACCGTGTGGTCGGCCGGGTTCGCCGTGCACCCCATCGCGGCCGCCGCGGGCCTGGAGGTCGCCGCCACCGGGCAGATCGTCGTCGACCGGACCATGCGCTCGGTCTCGCACCCGGACGTCTACGCCGCCGGCGACTGCGCCTACGCCATCGGGGAGAACGGCCGGCCCCTGCCGATGTCCTGCGCCTCGGCTGGGCTCACGAATATGCAGGCGACCGGTGCGATCATCGCGCGCCTGACGGGCGACGAGGTCCCGGCCACCGGGCTGAAGTACGTCGGCAACCACATCAGCCTCGGCCGCCGGGACGCCATCTTCCAGATGGTGAGCGAGGACGTGAGGTCGAAGCCCTGGTACCTGGGCGGCCGCACGGCCGCGCGGCTCAAGTCGGGGATCCTCAAGGGGGCCGAATGGGGCATCGCCCACCCGACGTTCGGCCTGCCCAAGCGCAGGCGGCGGCTGGACCCGGCGCCCGACCGGGCCGGTGTGCGGGTCGCCGCCTAGGCTGATTCGCATGGACAGCTCAACTGTCGCGACGTTCGAGGCCGGCCGGGGGAGGCTGGCCTCGCTCGCGTACCGTCTGCTCGGGTCGGCGGCCGACGCGGAGGACGCCGTGCAGGACACCTTCCTGCGCTGGCAGGCGGCGGACCGCGGACGGATCGAGGTGCCGGAGGCGTGGCTGACGAAGGTCGCGACCAACATCTGCCTCGACCGGCTCCGCTCGGCGCAGGCGCGCCACGAGCGGACGGCCGGCGCGTGGCTGCCCGAACCGCTCCTCGACGGCGACCCGATGCTCGGCCCCGCCGACACGTTCGAGCAGCGGGAGTCGGTGTCCCTGGCCGTGCTGACCCTCGTCGAACGCCTCTCGCCGAACGAGCGGGCCGTCTACGTCCTGCGGGAGGCCTTCGCGTACAGCCACGCCGAGATCGCCGCGATCCTCGACATCACCGAGGCGGCGAGCCAGCAGCATGCCCACCGGGCCCGGACCCGGCTCGCCGGCGAACGCCGTCGCTCCGGCGGCGCGGCCGACCCCGCGGCGGCGCGCCGGGTGGTCGAGGAGTTCCTCGCCGCCGCCACGTCGGGGCGCACGGACCGGTTGGTGGCGCTGCTCACCGACGACGTGACGGCGGTCTCGGACGGCGCGGGACTGGCCAGGCGGCTGCTGCGCTACCGGACGCCGGAGCGGGTCGCCTCCTTCGTACGGGCCGGGTTCAAGTCGACCCCGGCGAAGCGTCGGCTGGCCGGTGGCCCCATGAGGATGTACGTCGCTCGGGTCAACGGCTCCCCGGCCGTCGTCGCCGTGGCCGGGGACCGGGTCGTGGGGGCCGTGGCGTTCGATGTCGGCGACGGCAAGGTCGCGGCCCTGTACGGCATCGCCGCCGCACACCGGCTCACCCGCCTGGACGAGGCATGGCGGCGGCATGACCCGGGTGTGCCGGTCGTCGACGCCTGGTGACCAGGTCCCTGATGCCGGACGGTCACCAGTCGACGTGTGCGGTGATCCACGCCTCGAGCGCCTTCTCGTCGGCTGCGGGCGGCAGTTCGGGCGCGCAGGTCAGAGGGGTGAGGGACAGCTGGAGGTGGGTGAGGTAACCGTAGGGGCCGTTGTCGGCGGCCGGGCCGAGGATCAGGGCGTGGGTGGGGGTGCGCCAGATGCGGTGCGTCATGGCCGGGCCGGTGACCACGGCGGCGTCCGACAGGAGGGTCCGCTCGGGGGCCGCGCCCAGATGTTCGGTCACGGCCCGGGCGGCTTGCGCGAGGGTGGCCTCGCAGTCCTGCTCGGTGCACGGCTCGTGGCGCTCCCAGCCCGTCGCCTCGCACCAGAGGTCCATCTGTCCACGCAGCCAGGGCGTGTTGGCCATGCTGTCGTCGTGCTCGTCGAAGGGGTACAGCTCTCCGAACACGAGGAAGCTTCGGCTGTCGGTCTGCCCGAAGGGGGTCTGGTCGTCGGAGCAGAGCACATGCCCGTGCTGCGTACGGAAGGAGTCGCAGACCAGTTCGTGCTCCCAGTCCCATCCACGGCGTGCCAGTTCCGCGTCGAGCGCTTCGAAGTCATCGCCCGCCGGTGGCCCCGTCGGCAGTGCGACGAACTCCGCGACCGCCTCGGGCGTCAGTGGCCGGCGGGCGAGCATGTGGACGCGGGTGGGCATGCCGGTCGCTCCAGGGGGCGTCGTGCGGTCGTCGGGGCCGGGCGCCGCCAGCGTATCGGTGCCACCATGAAGAGGTGACCTCGCACGAACGGCGGACCCTCCGGCGTCTGGAGCAGGCGATCCTCGACCTGCTGGAGCAGCGTGGGCCGGCCGCGACCATCTGTCCCTCCGATGCCGCGCGCTCGGTGTACGGGGGCGACGACGACGGCTGGCGGTCCCTGATGGAGCCCGCCCGCCAGGCGGCTCGGCGGCTGGTCGGAGCCGGTCGGGTCGAGATCACCCAGGGTGGGCGGCCGGTCGAGCCGGACGAGGCCCGGGGGCCGATCCGGATCCGCCGCGCCCGCTGACGTCCGGGAGTTGTGCGGTCGGGCATGTCAACCGGTTCGGCTCAACCCGAAGGATATCCGGCCCTGTTGGGCCACGCGACCACGCGTCCACCCTCGTCGGCGCACAGGTGTGCGATAGATTCCCCGTCATGACGGGACCCCCAGCGTTCGCCTGGCCGCCTGCCCCGATCGGAACGGAACGGCTCGTGCTCCGCGAATCCGAGGCCCGGGACCGTGCGGCGTTCGTCGAGTTGTTCGCATCGCCGGAGGTGCGCGCCTACCTAGGTGGCCCCCACCCGCGGGACGAGCTGGAACGCGCGGTGCCCGAGGTGCCGGGGCGGCGGCCCGGGCTCTTCGTCGTGGAGCTCGATGGCGCGATGATCGGCACGGTCACGCTCGAACAGCGGGACGCCGAGCGTCCGGGCCGGCTCCGTCCGGACGGCGGCTGCACCGAACTCGGCTACATGTTCCTGCCGGAGGCGTGGGGGTCGGGGTACGCCGCCGAGGCATGCTCCGCCGCGCTCGACTGGTTCGCCGACGCGCTCCCCGGTGAGCCGGTGGCGCTCTGCACCCAGGTCGCCAACGCCCCCTCGATGCGACTCGCGGTGAAGCTGGGCTTCACCGAGGTCACACGGTTCGAGGAGTTCGGCGCCGAGCAGTGGTTCGGCGTGTGGAGCCCGGTCGCACCACATCAGCGGTGAGGGTTCAGCCGGCCGGGCGGGTGTGCACGCTGACCGCGTAGCCGCCGCCCTCGCTGTAGGGGTCGCCACTCCAGGTCGCGTAACGCTGCCGCAAGGTCAGCCCGGCGCCGGTGCACCACTGGTCGAACTCGGTGAGGGTCACCGGCGCTTCCTCCAGCGGCAGGTGAGCCGCGTCCAGCCCCATGCCGGTGACCAGGAGACCGCCGGGGCGCAGTACGGCGGCGAGTTGCCCGACGACGGCCGCTCCGGTGCCGGGGGCCAGGAGAGGGATGACGTTGCCGGCGGCCAGCACCAGGTCGAAGTCCGGAGCCAGGCCGAGGGTGTCCAGCCGGGCCAGGTCACCGAGGAGCCAGTCCTGTGCGGGCGCCTCACGGCGTGCGACGGCCAGCATCGAGGCGTCGACGTCCACGCCGGTGCAGTGGTGGCCCAGTTCGGCGAGCCGGATCGCGATGCGGCCGGTGCCGCAGCCCGCGTCGAGCACACGGGCCCCGGGCTTCAGCAGCGCGGTGCAGAACGTCGCTTCGCCGTGGACGTCATGGCCCGATGCGGCGAGCCGGGCGAATCGCCGCGCGTACTCCTCCCCCGCCTGTCCACCGGTCAGTTCCGCCCAACGGTCGCGTTGCCCTGTCATGTTTCAGCATGCCTTCCGGTTCGCCTCCCCCATCGGGAGCTTAAACGAGCCGCCCGCACGGAGCCCCGTGCGGTCAGCCCGTGGGTTCTTGGGGCTTCCGCCCCCACGCCGTGAGCATCCCGGCCGACAACGCGGCACATGCGTCGCTCTCCAGGTACCGGACAGCGGCGTCGATGCCCGCGTCGTCGACGACGCCGGTGGAGAGCATGGCTTCCCTGCTGCGCTGCCAGGTGTCGGCCCAGAAGCGGCTGATCGCGCTGCCCGGCACCAGCGGCGGTACGTGGATCTCCGCCGCCACGTGGTCGAGCCCCGCCCCGCGCAGGAGGTGTGGGTACGACGGCACCGAGGAGACGTCGGTGCCGATGGTGGCCCGCAGCCCCTGCCACATCGCACGCATCGCCGTGGAGTGCGGGGTGGCCGGTGTCCGCTCGCTGGTCAGGTCGACCGCGTCGCTGAGCACCAGCACGCCACCGGGCGTGAGGAGTTCGGCGAACTCTCCGATCAGGCGGTCCCGCTCGGGCAGATGCATCAGCACGAAACGCGCGTGTACGAGCTGAAAGGAGCCGGGGGCGAAGTCGGGGGCGGTGACGTCGGCCTGAAGCGTCCGGAGGCCGGGGGCGGGGCGTGCGTCCAGGAACCGTACGTCCCGGTCCACGGCGAGTACGCTCGCCACCCCGGCCTCGCCCAGCAGCCGGCGGGAGACGGTGCCCGTTCCGGCTCCGATGTCGAGGCAGCGCCATCCCGGTCCGGCGCCCAGCGCCCGTAGCCGGGCGAGAGTGATGTCGTCGTAGGCGAGCGCACCGAAGTCGATGCGCTCCGCCTCCCCCGCCCGGTCGGGCCGGAAGAACGCCTCGCCGTAGCGGCCCTCGCCCGGCGCGCCCCCGGGAGGAGAGGAGTTCACGCCGTCACCGTCACGGCACCGGGCCGGGCGCCCCTGCTCCGTCGTGGCGCTCGGCCGTCGGCGGCAGGGGTCGGCGGGTCGTCGAGCAGTTCCATGGCCGGGCCTCTCCACGCGACAGGGGTACGGGCGGCCCCGGTCCGGGGCCGCCCGCGGTCATCCTTCACCGGCCGGCGTCCGTGCGGCCGAGGCTCGCCGCGACTGAGGCCGATCGGTGCACGGCGGGAAACCCGCCGGGGCGTGCGGAGTGCCGGTCCGGGGCTCAGGGCTGGATCGGCATGGACCAGCAGTTGGAGGTGGACGGTTTGCCCGCGAGCCGGTCGGCCAGCCAGCCGATCGCCTCACCCTGGTCGGTGATGAGAGGCACCAGGTGGTTGGTGAGGATCTTGTCACCGAGATTCGGCAGGACGACGGCGTCATAGGTGATGTCGCCGCCCTTGCGGCACCAGTCGACAGCCAGTCGGCGGGCCTGGGCGTGGGGGACGATGTCGTCGTGGACGCCGGTGGCCAGACGCACGGGGCCGGACGGCTTGAGTGTTCCGATGCGCTGCTTGTCCAGGGCCGCCCGGGCCTTGGGCTCGGCGGCGATGATCTCTCCGATGGATGTGCCGCTGGTGGTCCACTTGCTGCTCTTGGTGAATCCGTAGCCGAAGATCGCGTCGCCGACGCACATGGTGGAGGCGTCCGCCAGGGCGGCCTTCCCGGTGGTGCTGATGTTCGCCTCGACGACCGCGCGCAGGTCGGGGTCGGACTGGGCGAAACCGTTGATCGACCAGGCCAGCGCACCGGCGAGCGCGCTGCCGTCGATGCCCTTCATGACCGCGGTCAGGTCGGCGGGCGGCGCGCCGGAGTAGGTGCCGGCGAGGGGTATGTCGGGGGCGTAGGAGGGCTGCAGTTCGGCGGCCGCCGCACTGGCGCCGCCGCCCTGGCTGTACCCGTACAGGCCGGTCCGGGAGTCCGCGGTGACCGAGGCACCGGGCACGGAGCGCGCGGCACGGGCCGCGTCCAGCAGGGCGTGCCCCTGGTCGAGGCGGTTGACATAGGTGTGCAGGCGGTCCGTGGCGCCCAGACCCACGTAGTCGGTGACGACGACGGCCGCGCCGGTGGCCAGGATCCGGTAGATGGCCAGCGCCTCGTAGCCGACGGAGACCGTGTCGCCGTTGAGGGTGAGCGGGTGCTGCAGGGCGAAGGACGGTGCGCACTGGTCGCCCTGGCCCATGGTGCCCGAGGCGACGGCGACCAGAGGGCGCGGGCCGGACCCCTTCCAGGCCGCCGAGGGCTCGATGTAGGCGCCGGTCACGGCGACGGGCTTCCCGGCGGAGTCGGTGGACTTGTACATGAGGCGGGTCGCGGTGCCCGGCATCGGGCGGCCGTCGAGGCCGGGGATGTTCAGCCCGAGGGGCAGGGCCTCGGTGCGGATCAACGCGCCGTTGGCGGCGGGCAGTTCGATCGGAGGCGTGTAGAACTCCGGGATGGTGACGCCCCGGGAGACGACGGGCGGGCTCCCGGCCGCGGACGCCGGGACGGCCGACAGGCCCGCGCAGGCGGTCCCGGCGGCCAGGGTGCACGCCAGGAGGCGCAGCCGGGGCGAGAGGCGGTGACGCCCGGCCACTTCCGGCCGGGCGGCGCCCTGGTCCGGGTCCAGGTTCGGGTTCGGGTTCGGGGTGGCGGCGGAACGGAAACGGGTTCTCGTGCGGCTCACGGTGTGCTCCTCGTTTCTCATGCGGAGGGTGGTAGAGGCAACCGGGTCGGTGGGGGGGGGAAGAAGGGGGCGGCGTCGCACACGAAGTCCCTTTCGGACCACGCTTGTTACTAGCCGGTCAGTTTCGGCAGCGTAGGTCTGTGTGTCACTCAGCGACAAGACGTCTGCATGCGCCATTTCCTTCACGGCTCGCTATGCTGCCGGGACGGAACGGAGCCACGGACGGGACGGAGGCCGGGGCAAAGGTGCGTGAACTGCCGCCCGTGGAGGGCCGGCTGGGGGCGGACGAGCCCATGAGGGGGGCCGTCGGCAAGCCGTCGCTCGCTCAGCGGCGCAGGGCCGCCCTCCGCCTGGAGATCGCCGGGGAGGCGGTCCGCCTGTTCACCTCGCAGGGTGTCACCGCCACCACGGGCGAGGAGATCGCCCGGGCCGTGGGCATCTCGTCCCGCACGCTGTGGCGGCACTTCCCCACCAAGGAGAGCTGCGTCCTCCCCGTGCTCTCGGCGGGGCTCCAGTTCGCCGTGGACCGGCTGGCCGCGTGGCCGCCCGGGATGACGCTGGTGGACTTCGTGACGCGGTCCGGCCGGAGCGGGACCCTGCCCCCCACCGCTCCGGCCATCCTCGATCTGATCCGAATGACGTCCACGGAGCCCGCGCTCCGGGCCGTCTGGCTGCAGGCCCACGACGACGCCTTGCCGGTGCTCGCGGAACTCCTCGCCCGGAGATCCGGGGGCAGCGCCGACGCCCTGCGGACGAGGGTGCACGCGGCGACGGTCAACGGCGCGCTGCGCGCGGCGGCGGAGGAGTTCGCCCATCGGCACGCGGACGATCCCGAGGCGTCGGGCGACGAGATCGCGGCGTGCGTCCTGGCCGCGCTGCGAGCCGCGGCGGAGGGTCTGCCGTACTGACCCCGTGGGCGCCGGGCGAAATAGGCTTCAGGTTCCCTTCAGTTCGGGCTGTTAGAGTGCAGTCCTGCGGCGGCAATTCGCCGAGCGGCTTTGACAGTTCGTTCTACGGGCCGAATCGACCGGGACAAGGAGCGTAGGAATGCGCTGCAGGGGGATGCTGGCCCTCTACGCCGGTATCGCCGTGCTCCTGATGATTTCCGCGTTCACCTTGGGCTCCTCCTCGCAGGCCCTGGCAACCGTCGACGCGGCAGCGCATTCCGGCGACCGTGCCGTGTCCGCGTTCGACCCATCGGGGCCGAATATTCCACTGGACGGCGTGGACGGTGACGTCACGCTCCAACAGCGCCACAAAGCGGGAAGCACGACGACGCCGGCCCCCGTTCAGGCAGGCGTTCCTTCCTCGGCGCCGGATCTGCACGACTGCTCGGCGGGTGTCTCCCGGCACCATGCCTCGTCTTCGGGGTCGCGAAGCCCTGCCCAGGCGCGAATCCTTCGCTGCTGAGCGAGCCTTTCCGATCACCCGGTGATCGTCCGGAATTCGAGCGCTGATCTTCCGCTCGCCCGCGTGCGCCGTGGCGTCCCGTTTCGCACACATCGCGCATGCCCCTTCCCTATTTCGTCTTTCATATTTCTGAGCCCTTTCTCAGCCCGTGGACCGCGCAATTCCTTCGCTATGCGGGCCGTACGGGATACCCGAAACCTATGACTCAGTCCTGGAGCAGACGTACATGTACCACTACCCCCTCGCCTCGGAACCGACGAGCGGTATCGCAGGGTGGGCGACCAGCCTCGTCGACACCATGGGCGGCCCCGGGGCCGGGCTGGCGATCGCCCTGGAGAACCTCTTCCCTCCGCTGCCGAGTGAGATCATTCTGCCGCTGACGGGCTTTGCCGCGGGGCAGGGAGTGATCACCCTGTTCTCCGCCCTTTTCTGGACGACGCTGGGGTCGGTGGTGGGCGCGGTCGCGCTCTACTGGATCGGGGCCGCCTTCGGCCGGGAGCGCATGTACGCCCTGTGGGACCGGCTCCCCCTGGTGAAGGTGTCCGACCTGGCGAAGACCGAGAAGTGGTTCCTCAAGCACGGCATGAAGGCCATCTTCTTCGGCCGGATGATTCCCATTTTCCGCAGCCTGATCAGCGTCCCGGCAGGCGTCGAGCGGATGCCGATGCCGACCTTCGTGCTCTTCACCGCTCTGGGCAGCTTCATATGGAACTCCATCCTCGTGATGGCCGGATATCTGCTGGGTGACCAGTGGGAGCTCGTGGAGCGTTACGTCGGGGTGCTCTCCAAGGTAGTGCTCGGGCTGGTCGTCGCGGCGCTGGTCGTGGCGGTCGTTCGCAGGGTGCGTGCCCGACGGGCCGAGCGGCGGACGAGCCACGTATGACCGTTTTCCAGGCATGACCGTATAAGGGGCCGCGCGCGGGTGCGCGGCTCATCGATCCGATCGACAAGGTGGCAGGCATGGCAATGTGGGATCGTCTCAAGGACCAGGCCAAGGGGCTGCAGCAGCAGGCGCAGGGCGCGAGGGGCCCCGCGGGTCAGCGGCAGCCGGGAACAGGGGGCTCGGGGGCCTCGGGGGGCTCGAAGGAGAAGCTGGTCGGGCTGCTCAAGTCGCAGCTCGGATCCCTCAAGACGGAGCTGAAGAGCGGGGCCTACCGGGACGCCAGCATGGCGATGTGCGCGCTGGTCGCGGCCGCCGACGGTTCCGTCGACCCAGCTGAGCGGCACCACGTGGAGAACCTGATCCTGCAGAACGACGTCCTGCAGAACTTCCCTCCCGAGCAGCTGCGGCAGCGGTTCAACAAGCACGTCGACCAGCTGATGTTCAACTTCCAGCAGGGCAAGGCCGATGCCATGCAGGAGATCGCCAAGGCGGCGAAGAAGCCGGTGGAGGCCAAGGCGGTCGTCCAGACCGGCTTCGTGATCGCCGGCGCGGACGGGTACATCGCCCCGGCCGAGGCGCAGGTTCTGCGGGAGGCGTGCATGGCGCTCGGTGTCTCCCCTCAGGAGTTCGGTCTCTGAGCCGTCCCGTGCCGCACTGCCCGGTCCTGGTTGCCGGGCAGTGCGGCACGCCTGACGGGTCGCACGGGTGCCGCCTTCCCGCACGGCCCGAAGCCGGGCAACAAACGGGCTGGGTGACGGTCAACCCGACCCCCGCCGCGTAGCGGCCGGGACCCGGTGGGGCGGACGCCTCACTCCCCGCCGGGTCCGGCTCCGTTTTCCGCCTTCGGCCGGGGCGCCCGTGTACTCCTCCGGGCATGTGGCACACGTAGCACCTCCCGCGTGGCTGCGCTGTCTTCATTGCGGACGCACTGCGAAAGCACTGCGTGAATCAGTGCGTGAAGCCTGCGGGAAGCCCTGCGGATCCCCCGCGGGAGCCGGAGAGGGGAACTTTCGCCATGAAGGCCGTCATCGTGTGCGTGTCCGTGTCGCACGGCAACACCCTGCGCGTCATGCGGTGACCCTGGCGATGAACGCGGCGAGATTCGTCATGGTGCGGTCGATCTGCTCCTCCAGGGTGAGGGACTCGCGCAGTCGCCCGCCCACGCCGGCGTCCTTCTTGCCGCGTACGTAGAGCGAGCAGGCGAGGTCGCTGCACATGTAGGCGCCCACCGAGTTGCCCTGCTTGCCCGCCTTCCCAGGTTTGGGGGCCACCAGCAGGGAGACTCCCCCGGTGTGCACGGTCACGCACATCGAACACATGCTGCGGCGGGTCTGCGAGGAGCCGGCGTCGGAGGAGCGCAACTGGACCCCGACATGGCTGTCACCGGACGGCATCACCAGGTAGGCCCGGTCGGGGGCCTGGGGGTCGCGCCAGCCCAGGAAGTCCAGGTCGGCCCAGGGCCGGTCGGCCAGGTCGCGGGGGACGGACAGCCGCTTGGCCTCGCCCTTGGAACAGTTCACGAAGGCGCTGCGGATCTCTCGCTCGGTCAGGGGTTTCATGAGATCCACGCTAATTTGCCTAAGACCATTAGGCAAACGTATATTCCTTTAGGCAACCATGGGGAAGTGTTCGGAGGGTGGCATGGCACGAGCGGGACTGGCCGCGGAGCGCGTGGTGCGGGCGGGCGCGGAGCTGGCGGACGAGATCGGCTTCGAGCAGGTGACCCCGTCGGAGCTCGCCCGGAAGCTGGGCATCAAGACCGCGAGCCTGTATTCGCACGTCAAGAACGCCCACGACCTCAAGACCAGGATCGCCCTGCTGGCGCTGGAGGAACTCGCCGACCAGGCGTCGGCGGCCATCGCGGGGCGGGCGGGCCGGGACGCGCTCGGCGCCTTCGCCAACGCCTACCGGGACTACGCGTTCCAGCACCCGGGCCGCTTCGCCGCCGCCCGGTTCCGCCTCGACGCGGCCACGGCGGCCTCCAGCGCGGGCCCGCGCCACTCCCGGATGACACGGGCGCTCCTGCGCGGCTACGACCTGCCCGAGCTTCAGGAGACGCACGCGGTGCGGCTCCTGGGCAGTGTTTTCAACGGCTACGTGGAGCTGGAGATGGCGGGTGGTTTCAGCCACAGCGCCCCCTCGTCCGAGGAGAGCTGGACGGAGATCCTCGACGCGCTCGACTCCCTGCTGCGCAACTGGCCCGCTTCTTCCTGATCCGGACGCCCCTCCCCTCGCGACGAACGAAGAGACCGAGAACATGACCACCCGGCACAACTGGACGACGACACCCGTCAGCGCCGACATCCTGCGCGGCGCGCTCGACCTGGAGCACACCGAGCGCGGAGTGCTGCCGCACCGGCTTCCCGCCCAGGCACGGCGCCAGATCACGGACGGCCAGCTCACCATGGCCGAGTCGCAGCCCTCAGGGGTCCGGCTGGTGTTCCGCACCCGGGCCACCGCCGTCGAACTGGACGTGGTCGCCACCAAGCGCGTCTACGTCGGAGCGCCCCCGCGCCCCGACGGTGTGTACGAACTCCTCGTGAACGGCCGCCTCGCGGGCCGGGCCAGCGCCTCCGACGGCGACACGCGCATCATCGACATGTCGGCGGGGACGGCTCGGACCCGGCCGGGCCCGATCGAGACGCTCCGGTTCACCGGCTTGCCGGACGGCGAGAAGGACGTCGAGATCTGGCTGCCCCACGACGAGACGACGCTCTTGGTCGCCCTGCGCACCGACGCTCCGGTCCGCAGCCCCCGGCCGAGCGGCCGGCCGGTCTGGCTGCACCACGGCAGTTCCATCAGCCACGGCTCCAACGCCACCACCCCGACGGGCACCTGGCCCGCCCTGGCAGCGGCCTCCGGCGGCGCCGAACTGGTCAACATGGGGTTCGGCGGCGGCGCCCTGCTCGACCCGTTCACCGCCCGCGCCATGCGCGACACCCCCGCCGATCTGCTCAGCGTCAAGATCGGGATCAACATCGTCAACGCCGACCTGATGCGGCTGCGCGCGTTCGGCCCGGCCGTCCACGGCTTCCTCGACACCCTGCGCGACGGGCACCCCAGCGCGCCGCTGCTGGTGATCTCGCCGATCTGCTGCCCCATCCACGAGAACACCCCGGGGCCGCTCGCCCCGGACTTCACCGCGATGAGCGAGGGGCGGGCGGGTTTCAAGGCCACCGGCGACCCGGCGGAGGTCGCCGCGGGAAAGCTCACTCTCACCGTCATCCGGAACGAGCTGGCCCGGATCGTCGGGGAGCGCGCCGCAACCGACCCGCACCTGCACCACCTCGACGGTCTGGACCTCTACGGCGCGGACGATCACGCCGAGCTCCCGTTGCCGGACGATCTGCACCCGGATCCCGCCACCCATCGGCGTATCGCCGAACGCTTCGCCCGGCACGCCTTCGGCCGCGGTGGACCCTTCGCTCCGCAGGAACGGTGTTTCCGAGCGCCCGGCTAAGGGCTGTCCCCGCCGAGCGCCTCGTCCGCCGGTCGGCGGGGAGCCGGACGCGCCGTTGCCGGTCGGCCGGGAGCCGGTTCGATACGAGCCCGGCCCCCCGCCTTTCGCCGTACGACCGATTACGGGGCGTCCACCAGGATGCGACCGTCAGCCGGGACGAGGGAAGCGAGACCGCCCGCGTAGGCGGACTCCACGCGGGAGCGCTCGGCCGCGTTCGGAACCGCGTTCGTGCAGCTCGTGCCAGCACTGGAGCCCGACATCAGCTGCGAGCAGGGGCCGGGCTTGGTGTCCGGCAGGCCCAGGCTGTGGCCGAGTTCATGGGCGGCGATACGGGTCTTGTCGTGGCCCTGGGTGACCGCCTGGCTGCCCAGTTCCACCCGGGCCTGGCCGCCGGGGCGGACCGGGCCGAGCGTGGCCTGCGGCCAGCCGCTGGTGGCCACGATCTGTATCTCGGCGCGCGTGCCGGGTGCGGCCTCGACGAGCTTGACATTGCCGACGTTCGCGTTCCAGGAGGCGACCCCCGCGGCGATCGCCGCCTCCCAGCCGCCGGCCCGGCTGTCGTCGTAGCGGAGCGTCACCACGGCAGCCGTGCTCTCCGCGGCCGGGTCCGGCGCGGGAGCGGCGTGCGCCGCCGTGGCCGGGGCCAGGGTGAGCGCCACGGCGACACCGGCCGCCTTGAACCATCGGGAATCCAGCATTGTTCGTCCCTTCACTCATGGGGGGCTCGGCTCCTTTCGGAGCCGGGCGAGTGGGAGAAACGGCCGGTTCGCGGGGAACCGGGCGGCCTCGATGGCCGGTTGCCGGTCCTCCCGGGCCGCAGGACCTATGCCGCGATCGCACCTTGGTCATGCCCCTGTCACGAAATCAGGCCGGAAACCGACCCTTGCCCCGGGGTGGTGCGCCCCCGACGGCGCCGGGGGCCGGTTCCGTACCCTGGAGGGCATGCGCATGCGACCCACTCTGAGCTGGACCTCCACCGAGGAGCTGCCGCCGGGCACGACGGACCTGGAGCCGGTCGCCGAGGCGCTGCGCGGAGGCGGTGTCCTGATCCTGAGCGGTGCGGGCATCTCGACGGAGTCGGGCATCCCGGACTACCGGGGCGAGGGCGGGAGCCTGAGCCGCCACACCCCCATGACCTACCAGGACTTCACGGCCGACGCCGGGGCCCGTCGCCGCTACTGGGCGCGCAGCCATCTCGGCTGGCGTACGTTCGGCCGCGCCCGGCCCAACGCCGGGCACCGGGCCGTGGCCGCGTTCGGACGGCAGGGCCTGATCTCGGGCGTGATCACCCAGAACGTCGACGGGCTGCACCAGGCCGCGGGCAGTGAAGAAGTCGTGGACCTGCACGGACGTCTGGACCGGGTCGTCTGCCTCTCCTGCGGCGCCTTCAGCCCCCGCCGCGAGCTGGCGCACCGGCTGGAGGCGGCCAACGAGGGCTTCGCGCCGGTGGCCTCCTCGATGAACCCGGACGGCGACGCGGACCTCACGGACGAGCAGGTCGGGGACTTCCGCGTGGTCCCCTGCGCCGCGTGCGGGGGCGTCCTCAAACCGGACGTGGTGTTCTTCGGGGAGGCCGTGCCCCCGCGGCGGGTCGAGCACTGCCGCACGCTGGTCCGCGAGGCGCGCACCCTGCTGGTCCTGGGCTCCTCGCTGACCGTGATGTCGGGGCTCCGCTTCGTCCGCCAGGCCGCCGATGCCGGTACGCCGGTGCTGATCGTCAACCGGGATGCGACCCGGGGCGACCGGCACGCCGTGACCCGTATCGCCCTTCCGCTGGGATCGGCCCTCACCGCCGCGGCGGGCCGACTGGGTGTTCACGTCCCCGCCCACGCCGCCGACGCGACGGCAGAGTCCGCGTAGCGGGCGAGGCACACCTCTCTCCGTCACTCTGCGCGCACGGAATATTACCGATATAGATGCTTATGTGCAGTTTTCTGCTCGGGCAGTCGGGTACCCCACTGAGAGGCGGCTGCCCCGCCTCGTCCCATTCGTCCCTCACACCGCCTTCCGAGGCCGTCGACAGAGCAAGGAGCAACCGTGCCTTCAGTACCGTCCATCACCCTCAACAACGGTGTGACGATCCCCCAGCTCGGCTTCGGGACCTTCCAGATCCCGCCGGACGAGACCTGCGAGACCACGGTCGCCGCCCTGGAGACCGGCTACCGGCACATCGACACGGCGCAGATGTACGGCAACGAGAAGGAGGTCGGCCAGGCGGTCAGGGAATCCGGGCTCGACCGCGCCGACGTCTTCGTCACGAGCAAGCTGAACAACGGCGCGCACGCACCCGACGAGGCGCTCCGGGCGTTCGACCGTTCCCTGGACGAGCTGGGCTTCGACTATCTGGACCTCTTCCTCATCCACTGGCCGCTGCCGGGTGGTTCGGGCGACTTCGTGGAGACGTGGAAGACCCTGGAGGAGATCTACCGGTCCGGGCGCGCCAAGGCGATCGGGGTCTCCAACTTCCAGGAGAACCATCTGCGCAGGCTGCTGGACAGCAGCACGGTGGTGCCCGCCGTCAACCAGATCGAGGTGCACCCCTACCTCACGCAGGAGCCCCTGCGGGCCTTCGGTGCGGAGCACGACATCGCCACGGAGGCGTGGTCGCCCATCGCCCAGGGCAAGGTGCTCGCCGACCCGACGATCGCGCGGATCGCCGAGCGAGTGGGCAAGACCCCGGCGCAGGTGGTGCTGCGCTGGCATCTGCAGCGCGGGGACATCGTGTTCCCCAAGTCCGTGACGCTGAAGCGCATCCAGGACAACTTCGCGCTCTTCGACTTCGAGCTCACCGAAGGGGACATCGGCGAGATCTCCGCCCTCAACCGTGACGAGCGCACCGGGCCCGACCCGGACACGTTCAACGGCTGACCCGGTCCGGGAGTACGGCGGGCCCGGCCCCGGGCAACATCTCCGGGGCCGGGCCCGCTCGGTGTGCGGACGCCATGGTTCCTACCGCGTACGCACGCGATGATCGCTACCGCGCGAACTTCCTCAGGTCCTCGGCGAGCGAGCTGATGGCCGCCGGATTGCGCGGGCTCTCGACGAGGTCGACGTAATCGAGGACGACGATCCGGTCGTTCTTGATCGCCGATACACCGGCGAGCGGCTTGTAGGACTTCAGGAACTTCCGCTTCTCGTCCGCTCCCGTGTCGCCGTAGTTGTTGATGACGATGACCTCGGGGTCGCGGTCGACCACACTCTCCCAGCCCACCGTGGTCCAGCTGTCCTTGAGGTCCTTCATGATGTGGTCGCCGCCGGCCTTGGTGATGATGTCGTGCGGTCCGGCGTACGCGCCCGAGGTCAGCGGCTTGTCCTTCCCGTCGTCGTACAGGAAGACGCGGAGGCGGTCGTCGCCCGTCGCCGCCCGGGAGCGCGCGTCGGCGACCTCCTTCCGGAAGGACGTGATGAGGGTGTTCGCCCGGTCCTCGACGTCGAAGATCTTGCCGAGGTTCCGCAGGTCGGTGTAGAGCGCTTCGAGCGGGGGCATGACGCCGCGGGCCTTGCCCTGCCCGTTGCGGCACGACTCGCTGAGCAGGTAGGAGTCGATGCCCACGCGCTCCAGTTCGGCGGGGGTGAAGCCCTCGCCCTCGTTGAATCCGTAGTTCCAGCCGGCGAAGACCAGGTCGGCCCGGGCGTCGAGGACCAGTTCCTTGTTGATGCGCTCCTTGGAGAGCCACTTCGTCTTCTTGTAGCCGTCCTTCCAGGGGACGGACGTCATGTCGCCCTTGTCGTCGGGCATCACGTATCCGGCCATGTGGTCCTCGAGTCCGAGGGCGAACATGATCTCGGTGATGCCGACGTCGTTGGTGACGACGCGCTGCGGGGCCTCGTCGTAGCGCTTCTTCTCACCGCAGTTCTCCACGGTCACCGGGTAGTGGCGGTCGGCCTGTGCGGTGGCGTCCTTCCCGTCGGCTTCCGGTGTGACGTCCGCTCCGCAGCCGGTGAGGGCCAGGGCGGCGGCGAGGACGAGGGCCGCGGGGCGCAGGGGGCGGGGCATGGG